>JBAYVP010000061.1:0-18939 GCA_041674485.1 Sulfuricellaceae bacterium | reverse complement strand
GATGGTGCATGGTTGTAAGTGCGGCACTTTCGCGCTTACAACCATGCAGACTGGGCTTGTTTTGAATATTTGCCATCACCGAACATGATTATCAGTCCATCAATTTAGCTGACCAGACTCAGACGCAGAGGAAGAGCATGAGGGTTTTCCTCTGCGTCCTCCGCGTCCTCTGCGGTGAATCGGTTTTTTCCGTGCTGAGAACAAATTTACCCTGCTATACCTTGCCTCGCCACAAATTACCGATTTAGCCACGTCTCGCGGGATGCGGTGCAAGCCCAGTAGGGCACGCTTTTTGTGCCCACGCGGGAATTGCATCAACGGTGTGGGCATAAAAAGCGTACCCACCCTTCTATGACGCTTCGTCCATAGTTTTGATCCTATGGCGCCCGCTCATAGCATTTACCTGGCTGCCCATTGATGCCCTTGATATTGTTTGGATTGCCAAGGAAATCACGATCCTGCCGCCAGTTCTATTTTGATGGTTTTCCCCAGCGCATCGGCGGCGCCGGCAAGCGTGGTGAGGGTCAGACTGGTGTCGGTTTCATCCAGCAACCGGTTAAGCGCCGCCCGGCTGGTGTGCATCCGTTGCGCCATTGCCGTCTTGGTCAGGTGCTGCGCCTTCATTTCTTCCTCGATCTGCCAAGCCAATGCCTTCTTCATCGCTGCGGCTGTGCAGGATTCATATATTCCTTCCTCTTTCAGGAAGTCATCGAAATTACTGCCAATTGGCATGATTATCACCTCCTAAAAAATCAATACGGCTTTCAGCCAAACGAATTTCATCTTGCAACGTGGCTTGGGTCTTTTTAATAAACCCATGCAACAACACCATCGTTCCTGCCTGAACAGTGAACAGGATGCGGGCAATCCGTGTGGGTAACCGGGTGCGCACCTCCCATACTTTGCCACCAAGCTTACGCACCAATGGCATACCCAGCGGCCAGCGAAACTGCACCGCTTTGATATCATCTCCAATTGCACGTCGATCATCCGCCGGCAAACTCTTGAGCCAGTCACGCACCGGCTCATTCCCTGACGGAGATTGATAAAAACGGACATGAAGAATAGGCGTATCCATGAAAACGGAGTGTATTAACATTGGAACGCCCAAACAAATACTCGCCTACTCGCCGTTTTGTAAGGAACGGGAATCGACTAAAAATCCTATTTGGTGTTTGGACGGAAAGTCTGGAAGCCCGGTAGGGTGGGCACGTTCGAGTTAAGGAGCACGCCGCTTTTGGTGCGTCCCGCTTGAGCGAGGGGTTCGACTGAGTGACGGCTCAACAAGGCGCCCGGTGACGAATTTGTGAAGTATACTGGCCATAAGCGTCTGATAAGGAATGGCTTCCTCTGCTGCCTTGGCTTGAATATCTTCAAGATCACGAGAGGAAATGCGAATGTTGACGCGCTTGTCTTTGACGAGCGATGCCGATGCTATTGAGGCAAAGCGAGCAATTTCAGCCTTGAGATTTGGCACGGAGCGCCATTCGCCTCTTTCAAAGGAGGCCAGAATTTCCTCTTCAAGTTGGCTTTCTTTATCCATTTCAATTGCTTTCAGTCAAATAGTTGCGGGTGGCTTTCCTGCTCGGAATGATCGTTTTCAGGAAGACTTCACTTGCGGTTTCCACAAACGGCACTAAATAGGCATAGCTGCGAATCCGAACCACCAGCATACGTTGGTTTGGGTACTGGCTTGCATTTGGATGATCTTGAACATCAAGAATACCACCATGCGACATGGCCGATAGCACCTCCTCAAAGGAAACGCCCCGTTCCGCCTTGAGGAGAATATTCTTTTCGGTATTCCAATTTACAGGCTTCATGCTTTTCATGATACGCCTGTGTGCTTTATGGCATCAAGTGGTCTAATTAAAATCAGGCCAGAAAACCGTGGGCTGTCCCCGATTATTTGGTATTTGGTGCGATTATTTGAAACCGTATTATATCCGCACTCCGGCTGAGCACTATGTCAGGCAAGCCTCAAAGCAACTTGACCAGCGTAGCGACTACCGCCGCTTGTGCCAATAAAAGACCAGCCATCCATTTAATTAGGTCGGCTTTAAGGGTTTCAAGGTCAAACTTGGTAGCCAACTCGCGCACGGCAATAGTTTCGTTCAATGCCTCCGTTAATGCTTCTACTTCGGCTTTTGCCTGTTCTTCTGAAACACCTGCGGATTTAAGCCGTTCTACAAATTTCAAGGTGTCAAAAGTAATGGTGGTCATGGTATTGATTCCTGCATTTTAGTCACGTAGGGTGGGCACGGCTTTATCGTGCCCACGCGGGAATTGTATCAATGGCGTAGGCACAAAAAGCGCACCCACCCGGCTTGGCCGGAGTCCCGAAAGTTCAATAACCGCCGACCGCAAAGAAAACGCTTATCGGCCAGTCCCGCTCGAATGCAGCAGTTAGGCCAGAAAACCGTGGTTTGTCCCCTATATGTTCGAAATTCATGATGAAAATCAATGATGCCTAGCATTCATGAATCTCGGGCAAGCCGTAGGGTGGATGCGGCTCACGCTTATCCACCCTACATTTTCCCGAGAACAAATTTATCCTGGAGATGGGGTAATCGCTGTAAACCAGTGTCCCGGATACTGCGTAACGCAATCCAAGCGGCAAACATGGAATTAGAAGTTTACCCCGCATCCACCCCGCTCGTCAAAAACTATGCTCCTCCCCCGGAAACTCCCCACCTTTCACCGCCTTAACATACTGCTCAACCGCTTCCCTTGCCGATCCCGCCCCAGCCAGGAAATTTTTCGCAAATTTCGGCGGCTTGCCGGGATAAATCCCCAATAAGTCGTACAGCACCAGCACCTGACCGGAGCAGTCCGGGCCTGCGCCTATGCCTAGGGTGGGGATGGTGAGGTGCATGGTGATCTGCTTTGCCAGGGTCGCCGGGATGGCTTCCAGCAGCAGCATTCCGGCGCCGGCGTGTTGTAGCGCGAGTGCGTCTTCCAGCAGTTTTTTGGCGGCGTGGTCGGTTTTGCCTTGGACGCGGTAGCCGCCGAGTTGATGCACCGATTGGGGGGTGAGTCCGAGGTGGCTGCATACCGGGATGCCGCGCTCGACCAGGAAGGCGGTGGTTTCTATCATCGGTGCGCCGCCTTCCAGTTTGACCATGTGCGCGCCCGCCGCCATCAACCGGGCGGCGTTGGCGTAGGCCTGTTGCGGGTTTTGCTGGTAGCTGCCGAACGGCAGGTCGGCGAGGATGAAGGAGATGATCGCGCCGCGCGCGACGCAACGGGTGTGGTAGAGCATGTCGTCCATGCTTACCGGCAGTGTGGTTTTTTCGCCTTGCACTACCATGCCGAGCGAATCGCCCACCAGCAGCACTTCGACCCCGGCATTGTCGAGCAGTGCGGCGAAGCTGGCGTCGTAGCAGGTCAGCACGGCGATTTTTTCGCCCGCGCTGACCATTTTGCGTAATGTTGTGAGGGTGATGTTGGTAATGTTGGTCATGACTATGCCCGCAATAATTCGCCCATGGGTTCCAGGCGTTCGATTGGTTGGCCGGTGCAGTTTTCCAGCCAGGGGTAGGCCGCGCCGCGTCCGGGGATGGCGCAATCCGGCGCGATTTCGAGCAGGGGCGCGAGTACGAAGGCGCGTTCGTGCATGCGCGGGTGCGGCAGGGTCAAGCCGTGCTCATGGCAGATCAGGCCGTCGTAGAGCAGCAGGTCGAGATCGAGGATGCGCGGCGCGTTGCGGAAGGTGCGTTCGCGGCCAAAGCGGTGTTCCAGGTCGAACAAGGTTTGCAGTAGTTGCAGCGGCGCCAGAGCGGTTTCCAGCCACGCAACGGCGTTGATGAAATCCGGTTGGTCGGCATAGCCCACCGGCGCGCTGCGGTAGAGCGCGGAGCGCGCCGCCAGGCGGGTGTGCGGCAGGCGCGCCAGCTCTACGAAGGCGTTTTGTATCTGGTATTCCGGCTCACTCAGGTTGCTGCCCAGCCCGATGAACGCGCGTTGCGCCACCGGCTTCACGGCGCCATGTCCTGAGCAGCCGGCATACCCTCCGTGTCCAGCGCGCCGGGTGCTTTGGGTTTGCGCTTGCGGCGGCGTTTTTTCGGTGCGTTATCGGTCTGCAACATGCGGCTGCGTTGCGCTTCGTCGGCGTGTTGAAATTCTTCCCACCACTGCCCCAGTTCGGCTTCCACTTCGCCGCTTTCGCCGCGCATCAGCAGGAAATCAAATGCGGCGCGGAAACGCGGGTGTTCGAGCAGGCGGGTAGGGCGGCTGCCGCTGCGTTGCAGGAAGCGCGGCTGCAAGGTCCAGATTTCTTTCATCGTGGCGTCAAAGCGGCGCGGAATCGCGAGCATTTCGCGCTGGGCGTCGAGCACTTGGTCCATCGCCCGGTGCAGCGCGGGAAGCGCGTGTTCGCCGTCGGCCTGGAATTTTTCCCAGGCGGTCAGCACTTCGTGCCATAGCAGCGCGGCGAACAGGTAGGGCGGCGATACGGTTTTGCCCTGCGCGATGCGCTCGTCGGTTTTTTTCAACGCGAGCATGACGAAGCGTTCGCCCATGGGCTGTTCCAGGATCACGTCGAGCAGCGGCAGCAGGCCGTGGTGCAGGTTTTCCTTGCGCAATTGCTCGACGCTTTGCTGCGCGTGGCCGGACAGCAGCAGCTTTTCCATTTCCACCATGATGCGCGCAGACGGGACATCTTGCAGGCGGTTGGCCAGCGCGTGGATCGGTTTGCGTGCCGCCGAATCGAGCTGCAAGCCCAGTTTGGCCGAGAGCCGCACCGCGCGCAACATGCGCACCGGGTCTTCGCGGTAGCGCCGCGCCGGGTCGCCGATTACGCGCAGCACGCCGGCCTTGAGGTCGGCCACGCCGTGGCAGTAATCCCAGATTTCCGATTTGTGCGGCTCGTAGTATAGGGCGTTGACGGTGAAGTCGCGGCGCAACGCGTCTTCGGCCTGGCTGCCGAACACGTTGTCGCGCAACACCCGCCCGCTTTCCTGGTCGGTGTGGCGTTCGCCGTTTTGATCGTTATCGTCGCCGACCGGCTGCATCGCGCGGAAGGTCGAGACTTCTATGGTTTCCTGGCCGCACATCACATGGACGATGCGAAAGCGCCGCCCGATGATGCGCGAACGGCGGAAAACCTGGCGCACCTGTTCCGGTTCGGCGTCGGTGGCGACATCGAAATCCTTGGGTACGCGCCCGATCAGCAGGTCGCGCACCGCGCCGCCCACCACGAACGCCTTGAAGCCTGCCTGACGCAAGCCTTCCGTGACCTTGAAAGCGCACGGGCTGATGTGCTCGGGCTTAATGCCGTGCTTTTTTAACGGGATGATGTGCGGTTCATGGCCTTCCGCACGGGAAGGCAGCGCTTTTTTGAAAATACGGTGAAATAATTTACGAATCATTATCTTGCTAAGGTTGTCCCGGAAACCTCGGTTGGAAAAAAAAGGTTGCAGGGATTATCCTAGAAACCTTCGTTGAACGGGCTGGAGTGTGCGGTTTTCCGGGTGCAGGGCAAGGCGCAACGACGCGGAATGGTCGTTCCATTCCCTTCTCTTGTAGTTGCAACGCCGCCATGCGCCCGGAAAACCGTGCAATCCAGCCCGTAGCGTTCTCACCAAACGGGTGAACGCAAAATAGATGACAAAGTTATTTAGAACCATCATGTTATACATCTTGGCAAGCGGTCAACGGAGGTTTCTAGGATTATACACAAATAAGGGGGCGTTCCGCCTTAGTCCGGCTTGGGAATGTGTACGAAATAACGTTAGCCTTTTCGTATAGGCCTGAGCGGTGTCGTAGACCAACGTCACAACCTACCTTATTTTTAATCCCTTCACCCTTCGACAGGGCTTTAGGGCGAACGGATTAAAAATAAGGTAGGCTGTAATGGTGCAACCTCAGCATACGCGCTTCAGGGTAAATTTGTTCTCGGGCAAGCGTAGGGTGGATAAGCGTGAGCCGCATCCACCGAATCGGCGTAGAACGGTGGATGCGCTACGCTTATCCACCCTACGACTTGTCAGAGATTTATGAATGCTAGGCATCATTGATTTTCATCATGAATTTCCGAGAACAAATTTACCCTGATACGCGCTCGGAGGAGACTTGTGCATAACGATGAACGTACTGCGTGAGAACGAGGCAAATGACCAGTTCTGTGTAGATCAAGCAATGGCGCGGTCTCCGATGATTTTTTTACCATGTCCAGTCTGGCGTTGATAAAAAAACGCAGAGGGGGTTGGCCTCTGCGTTTTTCCGGCCAGGCATCGGCCTTTCCTTCCTGAGCCGCGCTGTTATGCGGCCACGTACTGCGCTTCCAGCAATTTCGCCTGCGCCGCAGCGAGACGTGCGATAGGCACGCGCGGGCCGGAGCAGGATACGTAGTTCAGCCCGATGGAATGGCAGAAGCGGATTGATGCCGGATGGCCGCCGTGTTCGCCGCAAATGCCGACTTTCAGGTCGGGGTTGGTTTTGCGGCCAAGGCCTACCGCGATTTTCATCAGTTCGCCGACGCCCTTGGTGTCCAGCACTTCGAACGGGTTGTCTTCCAGGATGCCGACTTCCATATAATTGGGCAGGAATTTGTTTTCGGCGTCTTCGCGCGAGAACGAGAAGGTCGCCTGGGTCAGGTCGTTAGTGCCGAACGAGAAAAATTCGGCGGTTTCCGCGAGCCGCGCGGCGCGCACGCAGGCGCGCACCACTTCGATCATGCTGCCGAACTTGTAGTTGAGCTTGATCTTGAACTTGCCTTCCACTTCTTCATGGATTTGTTCGACATAGCTATGGATGTGCTTCAACTCTTCCACCGTCGCCAATTGCGGCACCATGATTTCCGGCAGCACTGCTACGCCGGCCAGGGCGCATTCGGCGGCGGCTTCCAGGATTGCGCGGATTTGCATCGAGTAGATTTCCGGGTAGGTTATCCCCAGGCGCACGCCGCGGTGGCCCAGCATTGGGTTGACCTCGGCCAGCGCGCGCACTTTGTGCAACACCTTTTCCTTTTTGTGGATGATGTCGTCTTCCATGTGCGAGTCTTTGAACTCCGACAGCCCGACCATCAGTTTGTCCAGGCCGCCGGAATACTGTTGGTAGAGCCTCGGGTTGAGCAGCTTGAGGGTGTCCGGCAACTCTTCCAGTCCCTTGATGGTGTCGCGCAAATGGTGCAGGTGCGAGATTTCCACTTCGAGTTGCGCGGCGCTGGGCAGGAATTCGTGCAGCGGCGGGTCGAGCAGGCGCACCGTTACGGGCAGGCCGGCCATCGCCTTGAAGATGCCCTTGAAGTCGTCGCGCTGAATCGGGAACAGGCGGTCCAGCGATGCGCGGCGCTCTTCCACGGTGTCCGCCAGGATCATTTCCTGCACGATGGGCAGGCGGTCGGTGGCGTTGAACATGCGCTCGGTGCGGCACAGCCCGATGCCCATGGCGCCGAAGGTGCGCGCGCGTTGCGCGTCCTTGGGAGTGTCGGCGTTGGCCATCACTTTCAGGCGCGACACTTCGTCCGCCCAGGCCAGCAGGGTTTCCAGGTCTTCGGAAAACTCCGGCTCGACCGTCGGCACGGTGCCGGCATAGACGTTGCCGGTGCTGCCGTCGATGGTGACGATGTCGCCCTCGTGTAGCGTGACGCTGCCCACAATCGCGCGGCGGGCGTTGACGTCCACATGGATTTGCTCGCAGCCGGAGACGCATGGCTTGCCCATGCCGCGCGCCACCACGGCGGCGTGCGAAGTTTTGCCGCCGCGCGAGGTGAGGATGCCTTGCGCCGCGAAGAAGCCGTGAATGTCTTCCGGCTTGGTTTCCTCGCGCACCAGAATGATTTTTTCGCCGGCGCGACCACGCGTTTCAGAGGTGTCGGCATCGAATACGATCAGGCCGGAGGCCGCTCCGGGCGAAGCCGGCAGCCCTCGCGCCAAAGGTTGACCGCGGAAGCCGGGGGAGAGTTGCGGCACCAGCAATTGTTCCAGTATCACGGGCTGGATGCGCAGCAGCGATTGCTCCTTGGTGATTAGCCCCTCGTTGAACATTTCCACCGAGGTGCGCACCATCGCATGGGCGTTCATCTTGCCGTTGCGGGTTTGCAGGCAATAGAGCACGCCGCGCTCGATGGTGAATTCGAAATCCTGGACTTCGTGATAGTGCTTTTCCAGCCGGTCATGCAGTTCCAAAAGCTGGCGATAAATTTCCGGCATTTCTTCGGCCATTTCGGCGATGGCCTTGGGGGTGCGGATGCCCGCCACCACGTCTTCGCCCTGGGCGTTGGTGAGGTATTCGCCGTAAATCTGGTTTTCGCCAGTGCCGGGGTTGCGGGTGAAGCCCACGCCGGTGCCGGAATCGTTGCCCATGTTGCCGAACACCATGGTGCAGACGTTGACCGCTGTGCCGTTGGCCTGGTCTTTGGTGATTTTGAATTCGCGTCGGTAATCCACCGCGCGCTTGCCGCTCCAGGAGCGGAACACCGCCTGGGTGGCAATATCCAGTTGTTCGAAAACATCTTGCGGGAAGGGCTTGCCGGTGTGCTTTTGCACGGCGAACAGGAATTCTGCGGAAAGCTCCTTGAGCTGCGCTGCGGTCAGATCCACATCCTGCTTGACGCCTGCCGCTGCCTTCATCGCGTTCATTTTTTCGTCGAAGACTTCGTCCGGCACGCCTAGCGCGATCTTGCCGTAGAGTTGGATGAAGCGCCGGTAGGCGTCGTATCCGAAGCGCGGGTTGTCGGTGAGCTTGATCAGCCCTTGCAAGGTGTCTTCGTTAAGGCCGAGGTTGAGGATGGTGTCCATCATGCCCGGCATGGACATTGCCGAACCGGAGCGCACCGACACCAGCAGCGGGTTGTCCGCGCCGCCGAACTGTTTGCCGGTGGTTTTTTCCAGCGCTTGCATGTGGGCTTTGACTTCGTCCATCAGCCCGGGCGGCAGCCGGTTTTGTTCCAGGAAGGCCAGGCAGCCATCTGTGGTTATGGTGAAGCCGGGCGGCACATTCAAGCCGATCTGCGTCATTTCGCACAGATTGGCGCCCTTGCCGCCGAGCAGCATCTTGTTTTTTCCGTCGCCCTCGGCGAATGAATAGACGTACTTGGTACCACTATTGTTAGCGCTCATACCCTTAAGTCTCCTGGTGTGTTGTCATTTGCATCATCGTACACGACCCGCTTGTCTAGCGGACATGCATGATTGTAATGTTGACAGGCGCAAATCACAAACTTATGACACGTTCGCGACATAAAAATGCTGAAAACGGCTTGCATGAACGTGTTGCCGCACCTGAATAAACCGCAGCAAATCCAGGCGACCTCCTGGGTTTTTGGCGTCCGGCGTTTCTGTGCGAGGATGAGCGCGATGCTACCGTTGTGCATTTATGCCCAGGGTAAATTTGTTCTCGTCACGGGGAAAAACCATTCACCGCAGAGACGCTTCAGGCGCTGAGGAAAAATAACGGGTTGTAGAATTGAATGGTTTCACCCTTATTCATTGATTGCTCTGCGATTGCTCTGCGTCTCGGCGTCTCGGCGGTGAATAATTTTTTTCTGGGCGAGAACAAATTTACCCTGCATTTATGCCTCGGGCATCTTGATAAGCTCGGGCGTGAAGTGTAATCTGCCTGCAAAACCACGCAACACATCAGGAATTTTAAACAAGAATCGACCATGATCAATCTTCCCAGGGAAATCTTCAAGGCTTATGACATTCGCGGTGTCGTGGGCGAAACGCTGACCCCGGAAATCGTCGAGGCTATCGGCCACGCCATCGGTTCGAAGGCCGTGACGCGCAAGCAGCGCGCCATCGTCATCGGGCGCGACGGTCGCCTGTCCGGCGTGGAGTTGGCGGCGGCGCTGGCGCGCGGTATCCGAAAAAGCGGCATAGACGTGATCGACCTGGGGCTGGTGACAACGCCCATGGCCTATTTCGGCGCTTACCAGCTCGACACGCATTCCGCCGTGATGGTCACCGGCAGCCATAATCCGCCCGACTACAATGGGCTGAAAATAGTGCTGGGCGACGAAACCCTGGCCGGCGACGCAATTCAATGCCTGGCGCTGCGCCTGGAAAAAGACTGCCTGATACGGGGCAGCGGCAGTTATGCGACCCACGACATTGCCGACGACTATATCGCGCGCATCGTATCCGACGTTAAGCCGGCGCGACCGATGAAAATCGCCGTCGATTGCGGCAACGGCGTAGCCGGCGCTTTTGCGCCCAGGCTGTTCCGCGCCATGGGGTGCGAGGTGCAGGAATTGTTTTGCGAAGTGGACGGCCATTTCCCCAACCATCATCCCGACCCGTCTGTGCCGGACAACCTGCAAGACTTGGCGCGCGCGCTGAAAACCGGCGCCGCCGAGATCGGTCTGGCGTTCGACGGCGACGGCGACCGCTTGGGGGTGGTGACCAAGGATGGGCGCATCATCTTCCCCGACCGCCAGTTGATGCTGTTCGCCCAGGACATGCTGTCCCGCAACCCCGGCGCGCAGGTGATTTACGACGTAAAATCGACGCGCAATCTCGCCCCCTGGATCAAGCGGCATGGCGGCGCGCCGCTGCTGTGCCGCACCGGGCATTCCTTCATCAAGGAGAAAATGAAGGAAACCGGCGCGCTGCTGGCCGGCGAGATGAGCGGCCATGTGTTTTTCAAGGAGCGCTGGTTCGGCTTCGACGACGGCTTGTATGCCGGCGCGCGCCTGCTCGAAATCCTGAGCAGACAGGCCGACCTCAATGCGACGCTGCATGCCCTGCCCGATTCGGTGAATACGCCGGAATTGCACATCAAGCTGCCGGAAGGCGAGAACTATGCATTGACCGAGCAACTAAAGCAGCGCGCCGAATTCTCCGGCGCACAGGAGATTATCACGCTCGACGGCTAGCGCGTCGAATACGCCGACGGCTTCGGTCTGGTGCGCCCATCCAACACCACGCCGGTGATCGTATTGCGTTTCGAGGCGGACAACGCGGCGGCGCTACGGCGCATTCAGGAAGATTTCCGCAAGGCGATCCTGGCTGCCAAGCCGGATGCGGTGTTGCCGTTCTGAGGGCGTCGGCGCGAAATGGCGTGAATTGACTTTGGCTGACTAGGGGAGAAAAAGATGGGGGTTGCCAAAGAATCGTCGGCGAAAGAAGGTGCGGTTGCGGGTAAGAGCGCCAAGCCGGACCACTATACCTTCGAGGACATGCGCCTGAAAGTCGGCGACCGGCTGCAAATCCAGCCGCCCTCGCGGCTGTCGCAGGAACGCTTCTTCGTCAAGGTCATCGGCTACCTGCACAATGTCAGTCTGCTGGTGACCGCGCCGATGAACTCCCATGGTCTGCGTTTGCAGTTGATCGAAGGCGAAAAACTGGTGGCGCGGATATTTTCCAGCCAGAATGCGTTCGGTTTTGTTTGCGCGATAGATAAAATTTGCAAGCTTCCTTTCGACTACCTGCACCTGTCTTTTCCGTCCGAGGTGCAAGGCTCCCAGGTGCGCAAAGCGCCGCGCGTGAAAACCAAGATCATCGCAACTGTCACCGTCGCAGATGGGGAAAGCGTACCCGCCGTGATCACCAACCTCAGCGCCAACGGCGCGATGCTGGATGCACGGCGCAATCTGGCGGAAAAAGGAGAAAGCATAAAATTAGCGTTTCGCATCAACCTGCACGACATCGACGCGTACCTGTCGGTGACCGCCGTAGTGCGCGCGCTGTTCGCCGACACGGCCATGGATAATGGCGTGGTGTTCATCCACCATGGACTCGAATTCATCAATTTACAAACCAACGACAGCGTAATTTTGCAAAGCCTGATTTATCAGAATATGATCGAACACCCGGATACCATGATATAACAGGGTCAGGAATCGGGAATCAGGGATCAGGAATCAGCAAAACAAACCGGTGCGAAGCGCCAATTTTTCCCCTGATCCCTGACCTCTGCCCCATGACCTCTGACCTCTGACCTCTGACCTCTGACCCCTGATTCCTGATTCCTGATTCCTGAACCCCATGCCCTATTCTCTCCTCCGCCCCCTGTTGTTCCGTCTTGACCCGGAAACCGCCCACAATCTGACCTTGAACGGTTTGAACCTGCTGCACAAGACCGGCCTGCTCGGGGTGATCGGCGCGTCTCCCACCGCCAAGCCGCGCAAGCTGATGGGGCTGACCTTTCCCAATCCGCTGGGGCTGGCTGCCGGGCTGGATAAGGATGGCGCGTGCATAGACGCGCTGGCCGCATTGGGCTTCGGTTTCATCGAAGTCGGCACGGTGACGCCGCGCCCCCAGCCGGGCAACCCGCAACCCCGCCTGTTCCGCCTGCCTGCCGCGAACGCGATTATCAACCGCATGGGGTTCAACAACCTCGGCGTCGACAACCTGTTGGAAAACGTCCGCCGCGCGCGCTATCGCGGCATCCTCGGCATCAACATCGGCAAGAATTTCGACACGCCAATCGAGCAGGCGGCGCAGGATTACCTTATCGGCTTGAGAAAAGTCTATCCTTACGCCAGCTATGTGGCGATCAACATCTCTTCGCCCAACACCAAAAACCTGCGCCAACTCCAGCAGGCCGACGAACTGGGCAACCTGCTCGACCAACTCAAGGAAGAACAGGCGAGACTGGCACAGCAACACGGTAAATACGTGCCGCTGGCGCTGAAAATCGCCCCCGACCTGGACACCGCACAAATCGTTGAAATCGCCGACCTGCTGCTCGAATACCGCATCGACGGCGTGATCGCCACCAACACCACCTTGTCGCGCAACGGCGTGGAAGGCTTGCCGCACGGCGATGAAGCAGGCGGCTTGAGCGGCGCGCCGGTCAGGAGCAAATCGACGGCGGTGGTAAAGCAACTCAGCCTGGCGCTGCAAGGAAAAATACCCATCATAGGCGTAGGCGGCATCATGAACGCGCTGGACGCCGATGAGAAACTCAAGGCCGGAGCGGATTTGCTGCAAATCTACACCGGGCTGATATACCGCGGGCCGGGACTGGTGCGGGAAATTTGCCGGGAGGTTGGTTAAGCGAAAACAATTTCTAGTTTTGAGTGTTTTGTTTTTCATTTAAGTCCGACGGGTTGCTGGAGATTGGTTGAAATCTAAGCTATCCCAGACATTCACGGCATGCTGAACTTGGGGGGGGGAAGGCAGTATCGTGCCAGAAGCCGCCGTTGAGGTCGGACGCTGCGGATAACTGCTCTTCAGCTTGTCTGTTTGCCGCACAATATCTTCAAGGAAGGCTGGCATTTCACTCTTCACTTAAAACAAGGCACAATACGGCGATTCTTTGGGGCGGTTAGCTCTGTCGCCCATAATGACATTTACGGGTGAGGCATGAGCATTTTAATTGACAGCATCAGAGTGGCTGGATTTCGCGGCATTAAGGAGCTGGAAGTCTCGTTACCGCGAATCGCCGTTCTTATCGGGCCAAACAATTCGGGCAAAACGTCTTTAATCAAAGCGTTTCAGCTCGCTTTAGGCGACTATGCACGCAACCTCAGCGAAGAGGATTTTTATATTGCTCCAGATGAAAAGCGGGCGAGTGAGATCATCGTTGATATACGGGTCGTTCCCATAGACGACAAAGAAATCCGAACTCCAAATTTCGATGAGGCATGGCAAACCGAATTCGGAGACAAAATCCAGTCTGAAGCCAACGGACATCAATTTCTTGCCATCCGGACGCTCTCCAGACCGAATGTGACCAAAGGCGGATTTGATACGACTCGCGCCACACTGGAAAGCTGGCCTCCATTTGCAAACTGGACTAAAACCAAAGTAAAAGAAACAAAACTCGGAACGCGCTTCGATTGCTTGCCGTTTATCTCCATGGAAGCACAACGTGATATCTATCTGGATTTACGAGATAAGTCATCGTTCATCGGAAAAATCCTTTCCAGTGTCGAATATGACAAAAATGACATCCAAACCCTTGAGGCCATGATCAAGGCAGTCAACGACCAAGCCGTCGAAAAAAGCCTGGAACTCAAAAGCCTGAAATCCCATCTCGAAAAGTTGAATCAATCAATCGGTGGAACCGGTAGCGCAGAGGTCACTCCGTTCCCGAAGAAAATTCGCGACCTATCAAAGAACTTCACCGTTCATTTCGGAGAAACAGACGCAAATTCGTTCTCGATGGAATATCACGGCATGGGAACCCGCAGTTGGGCTGCGATGCTGACAATCAAGGCTTTTATCGATATTTTGACTGAAAGGCATGCAGAGGAATCAGAACCACTACATCCCATCCTTGCCGCCGAAGAACCAGAGGCGCATCTACATCCGAACGCACAAAAGACACTTTTTCGACAACTCTCTGACATCAATGGACAAATGATCCTTAGCACCCATTCTCCATTCCTGGCGGCAATGGCGGACATTTATCAAATCAGGTCGTTGGTAAAAACAAATCAGGGTGTTGTAGCTCACCAAATTTCTCATCAAATTACAGATGAGGAAAAAAATGTTATTGCTCGAAGTGTTTTAGCGAAGAATGGGGAGTTGCTGTTCGCAAAATGCATTTTACTGTTTGAAGGAGTTACCGAAGGACAAGTGTTGCCTTCCATGTTTAGAATTTATACAGGTTCTGCGCCCTGGGATATTGGTATTTCTTGTGTCGGGGTGGATGGAAAAGCTTACCGCCCTTATTTGAGATTAACATCGAACTTTGGTATACCAACATGCATCCTTAGTGATAACGATCAGAACACCAAGTCTGAAGTTACATCAATAATCAGTAAATTGGCTAATGAGACTGGTGTTTCGTTAGGTAGCGACTTGCTCCATGTTGGCTATTTTGCTGATGGAAATGATTTTGATGCAGAGCTTATCGCACATGGTTTACGTGATGAAATAATCGATGCGTTCGTCTTGCTCGCAACAACAGAAGACTCAACTAATGAAAAATTCAAGAATGCGATGCACCAGAAATTTTGTCAGATGAATGACAGTGACTTATTAATTAAGATGCGCAAAGAGAAAGCATCTTATTCTGGCTTCTTAGCCGACGTCTTGTTGGAAAACCCAAGAAACAAAACCACGGAGGAATTGGTTCCTCCCAACCTCCGTGCGAGCTTCGATTGCATCAAAGAGTGGCTATAGCATGTTACATTTATCCACGGATCAAGATGCTGTCGTCCATGCCGAAATCGGGAGTCCCATGCAAGTCCTTGCGGCGGCAGGGTCAGGAAAAACGAGGGTGCTCACCGAGCGGGTGCGCTATCTGATAGATAACACCCGCAAGGACGGTGTTATCGCCTTGACGTTTACCAATAAAGCCGCTGAAGAAATGCAAGCCCGCCTTGAGGATATGGAAGACCTTAACGAGCGATGCTGGATCGCCACCATTCACGCCGTAGCCCAGCGAATTCTGGACCAATACGGCCACACCATCGGGCTACCTTCAGAACTTCATATTTACGAGCGGGATCAGGACAGAAAAACCGTTTTCCTTCAATCGCTCAGGGAGTGCGATGTCGATATCGATACTTTCCTCAATGTAGGTGATGATAAAACCCGAAAGGATCGAGAACGAATCATTCAAAATTATCTCGAACAGTTTTCCGTGGTCAAGCGAGAGCTGTTGGCCGAAGATGAAATCAAAGAAAGGTATGCCTCAGACGAGTCGTTCTGGCATGTTTTTCAGGAGTATCAAGGAGCATTAGTGCGCGCTGGCGGCTTGGACTTCGACGACATATTGGTCTACGCACATCGAATTTTGATGGAGCAAGAGTGGTGCGGTCAGATTTACAGGTCCAAATATAAACACATATGCGTCGATGAAGCGCAAGACCTGAACAAGGCTCAGTACGAGTTCATCAAAGCGCTATGCGGCGATCAGATCAAGAGCGTGATGATGGTCGGAGACCCGGATCAAATGATTTACGGATTCAATGGCTCATCTACGGATTATTTATGCAAGCACTTCTTGCAAGATTTCCACGCAGGGACTTTCGTGCTTAAAGAGAACTATCGCAGCTCAAAATCAGTCATTCGACTTGCTAACAGACTAAAGCCAGGTTCGCAAATCGAAACCAATTTCGTATTGGATGGGCGCTCTGAAATACAATCATTTTCAGATGAAGATGCCGAAGCATCCTGGATTTGCGACAAGGTGAGCAAGCTCGTCTCTCAAAAAACAGACACTGAAATCGAAGGCGAAATATTGCTTTCCAATATGGTAGTCATCGGGCGAAATCGGTTTGTCTTTCTCAAGCTGGAGAATATGCTTAACGAAAAGGGGATACCGTACTCTCTGAAAAAAGGCGAACGCCAAGCCGAGCCATCCTCCCTGTTCGGCAAAGTACTCGATCTCGCAATAAGGGTTAGAATCAACCCCAAGGACTGGGTTGATGGGAAAAAGCTTTGCGCTGCTCTAAAAATAACGCCTCCGTCTTCATGGGTGGGCGAAAACTTACTCTTGGAACTAGCCAAGGCAACCCGTCAATCCACGGTTCCGTTCCCCACCGTTCAAGCCGAGCTTCTTGAGGCCATTCAGGCGCTGGATATTGAACAGCCCAAAATCCCAAAATTCTGCGATAACTTTACCCAAGTCATAAAAGGGTTGAGTGATGTACCTTTGCCTGGAGAAGACAATGAGCTTGAGCGCTCTCTCCAAGAACTACAGGACTTCAGGAAGTGCTGGACCACCTTCAAAAGAAAGGGCTTGGGCGAGTCCCTCCCCTCATTTCGCAATGCTATCGCCTTAGGCCAAGTCGCCGAAGACTTCAACCCTTCTGGCCTAACGCTGAGCACCGTTCACACCATGAAAGGTCTTGAGAAAGATATCGTTTTTCTCATGGGGATGTGTGAGGGCGTGTTCCCGGACTATCGAGCCATCAGCAAAAAGGATATCAATGAGGAGCTCAATAGCGCTTTCGTTGCGGTCACCAGAGCAAAAAGATGGATATACATTTCATATCCGCTGAGCCGAATGATGCCGTGGGGAAGTTCGAGAATGCAACAGGTTTCACGTTTCGTCAGAGTGTTGCAATCTTGACGAGCCTTCAACAGTTTCCGATTGGATGAGCGATACCCGGAGCAGGCATTCCAGCAGGACGAATTGAAAACCATTTCAGAAAATCGCCAGCGTCCGGTAAGACCGATGAGCAGACGCTCGTGGCAATTAAGCTGACCGTCTCTTGTGGGTCGAAAGCAGCCATACTCCGACAGACGCGCAGCATGACCACTTTGTGTCCAAAGTTGCCATTCACGTCCCCTGGAACTGGATAATCGCCCCTACTTAAAGACAAACACACAATGATTCCAGAAATTAGCCCACGTTACAGCGGTTTCACTGAGTATTGGTTGATGTATTGCGCTTATCCACTACCATTGGTTTGAGGTTTTTTGTAACTATTTCTTGATTGAAAACGCTGTATATCCTGCAAATCCTCGGTATTATGTAGCAACCGCACAAAGCCAGTAATTGGCTTCTAATTAATCAATCAGTTACGAAAATAATAGAAGATTTATCATATTACGCAACCTATTGTTTTAACTTTCTTTGTGCAATAGCTACATAATACCGCAAATCCTGTTCATCCTGTCCGAAAAAATCAGGACAGGATTTACGGGATGAAAACCCTGCGCTATCTTCAAAGGACTTCAAAGGATAATTTATTTTGATTGCACCAAGCGTTGCGATAACTCTCACAGAGACCAAGCAGCATTCCGTTAGCGTGACTAGGGAAGCCTTGGCAACGCAGGATGCAGTCGTTGCGCGCGGTGCGATTTTTACCCGTCCAGAGGTGGTTGATTTCATCCTCGACCTTGCGGGATACACGGAAGATCAGCCGCTCCACAAGAAGAGGATTTTGGAGCCATCATTTGGTGGAGGAGATTTCTTGCTACCCATCGTGGGCAGGCTGCTGACAGCATGGCGCGCTGCGAAAAGTTCGGGGGCGGCGCTTGATGATCTGGGCGACGCCATCCGGGCAGTTGAGCTACACCGCAAATCGTTTCATTCAACCCATGCGGCAGTGGTTGCCTTGCTTAAGCGGGAAGGTTTGCCCGTTAGAACAGCGGTGGAGCTTGCCGCTCGTTGGCTGATGCAGGGCGACTTTCTGCTGGTTCCGCTGGAGGGGCAATTCGATTTCGCTATCGGCAATCCGCCCTATGTGCGCCAAGAGCTGATTCCCGCGCTACAATTAGCGGAGTACCGCAGCCGCTATCAGACGATATACGATCGCGCCGACCTCTATATTCCGTTCATCGAGCGTTCGCTGTTAGCACTCGCCAAGGGGGGCAGCTTGGGTTTCATTTGCGCGGATCGCTGGATGAAGAACCGTTATGGCGGGCCGCTACGCAGTTTGGTCGCCAAGCAGTTTCACCTGAAAATCTATGTCGATATGGTGGATGCCCCAGCGTTCCATTCCGATGTGATCGCCTATCCGGCAATAACCATCATTAGCCGTGAAACGCCCGGTGTGACTCGTATTGCTCATCGCCCAGCCATCGACCGGGCGACACTGGCGACGCTGGCCGACGCGCTACGCGTGGCGCCATTGCCGAAAGAAACCGGGCTGGCGCGCGAACTGGCGTGCGTCCCTAATGGTTCAGAACCGTGGTTGCTCGGTTCTTCAGATCAAATGGCGCTGATCAGGCGGCTTGAGCGGCAGTTTCCCAGCTTGGAAGAGGTGGGCTGCAAGGTTGGTATCGGTGTTGCAACCGGCGCAGATAAGGTATTCATCGGCGATTTTGACGCGCTTGATGTTGAGCAGGATCGCAAGCTGCCGTTGGTGACAACCCGCGATATTATGTCCGGTGAAGTGAAATGGCATGGACAGTGCGTTATCAATCCGTTTGTCGATGGTGGCGGCCTTGTTGATCTGCGGGACTATCCACGTCTGCGCCTCTATTTGGAGACGCATCAGGAGGTGATTGCAGGTCGTCACTGCGTCAGTACGGTCAAACATCTCGATGGCGTTTGCCGCTCAATTGGTCAAATAGCGTGATGGGAAGGGGAAGTTCCCCCTCAAGGAACTTGAACAAACGAACCTTTTGGGGGAGTCTCTTGTTT
>JBAYVP010000060.1:0-18962 GCA_041674485.1 Sulfuricellaceae bacterium | reverse complement strand
GATGGTGCATGGTTGTAAGTGCGGCACTTTCGCGCTTACAACCATGCAGACTGGGCTTGTTTTGAATATTTGCCATCACCGAACATGATTATCAGTCCATCAATTTAGCTGACCAGACTCAGTTTGTTCCCTGAGCACAAGAACCGTCAGGCTGTCGGGCAGGGTAAATTTGTTCTCAGCACGGAAAAAAACCTTTTTCACCGCAAAGGACGCGGAGGACACAGAGGAAGAGCATGAGGGGGTTTCCTCCGCGTCCTCTGCGGTGAAAAAGGTTTTGTCTTTATGGATTGCCGTCATAAGTTGAGCAGCGTTGCGCTCAGTTCGTAGATCAAGCACTGGAGCAGATTTCCGCAAGAAAACAATGACCGGATGCACAAGATTGGTTTTCTGTCCTGTTCATCCTGTAAATCCTGTCTAAACGTCTGTTTGGTTTCGGCTTGTCCGGCTGGTTGCTCTACGCCTTATTCCCAGCGCAATGCGAGCGGTTCAACGCCGACAGCAGGGCTTTCAGCGATGCGCTCACCGTGTCGTGATCCAGCGCGGCGCCCGAGACGCGTTGACCGTCGATATTGAGATGCACATAGGCTATCGCAAGCGCATCGGTGCCCGCGCCGATGGCGTGTTCGCTGTAATCCACCACGTTCACCCGCTGTCCGCGATAGTGCGACCAGGCATCGACGAAGGCCGAGAGCGCGCCTTCTCCCTTGCCGAGTAAACGCTGTTCGACGCCGTTCTCGACAATATGCGCGGTGATTGCGTCCTGGCCGCCGCTACGATCCAGGCGATAGCCTTTCAGCGCGAATGGCTCGCCGTCGGCGACGAAATGCTGCATGAACAGCGCATGGATGGTGGCGCTATCGATCTCGCCGCACCGCTCTTCACTGGCCTGCTGCACGATCTGCGCCAGTTCCACCTGCATCCAGCGCGGCAGATTCAAGCCGAAATCACGCGCCAGCACAAAGGCCACGCCGCCCTTGCCGGACTGGCTGTTGATGCGGATCACCGCCTGGTAATCGCGCCCAAGGTCCTTGGGGTCTATGGGCAGATAGGCCACCTGCCACGGCTCGTCCGGCTGCTGCCGTTGCAGGCATTTGTTGATCGCGTCCTGATGGCTGCCGGAAAAGGCCGTGTACACCATTTCGCCAATCCACGGATGGCGCGGGTGCAGCGGGATGCCGGTGCATTCGGTCACCACCTGGATGATTTCGTCGGGGTTGGAGAGATCAAGCTGCGGGGCTATTCCCTGGCTGTAGAGATTCATCGCCATGGTGACGACGTCCATATTGCCGGTGCGCTCGCCGTTGCCCAGCAATGTGCCCTCGACCCGCTCTGCGCCGGCCATCAGCGCCAGTTCCGCCGCGGCCACCGCGCAGCCCCGGTCGTTATGGGTATGCACCGAAATCACGATGCTATCGCGCCGGCTGATATGGGTGGCGAAATATTCCACCTGGTCGGCGAAAAAATTCGGCGAGGCGGCCTCCACCGTAGTCGGCAGATTGATGATGCAGGGGTGTTGCGGCGTTGGCCGCCAGATGTCCAGCACCGCCTCGCATACTGCCACTGCGTAATCCGGCTCGGTGCCGGAAAAGCTCTCCGGAGTGTATTCGAACACCCATTCGGTTTCCGGGTGTTTTGCGGCCTCGCGTTTGACCCACTCCGCGCCGCGCCGCGCGATGGCGGAGATGCCGTCGCGATCCAGGCCGAACACCCGTTCGCGCTGCACCGTGGAGGTGGAGTTATAGACATGCATCACGGCGCGTCGCGCGCCGCGCAATGCCTCGAAGGAGCGGACGATCAATTCTTCGCGCGCCTGCACCAGCACTTGCACGGTCACATCTTCGGGTATCTGGTTTTCCTCGATCAGCCAGCGCACAAAGTCGTAATCCGGCTTGCTGGCCGAGGGGAATCCCACCTCGATTTCCTTGAAGCCGAGCTTGACCAGCAACGCCCACATCCGCCGCTTTTGCCCGACGCTCATTGGTTCGAGCAGCGCCTGGTTGCCATCGCGCAAATCGACGCTGACCCAGCGCGGCGCTTGTATGAGGGTGCGATTCGGCCACTGGCGATGGCGCATCGGCGCCGCTGGGGCAGGGCGGTACTTGTTGTGGTTAAAGGCTTTCATGCTTCTCTCCTCGGTTGGTTCGTATGGGAGAAAGAATAAGGCAAATGCCGGGGCAGGTGTTTGCGTATTGCGCCTTACATTGGATAGATATGGAAATAATATTGCTCTTAAGCGTTAAATTTTGGCATAACCCGCCTATAATTCTAGGGCGAGCCTATTCTATATGCCGCGTTCTTTGCGGTGAAACGTTTTGTTAATGGGTAACAAGCAAATGGAACTCGACCGTTACGACCGGCGCATCCTCGAAGTGTTGCAGGCGGAGGGGCGCATCAGCAATCAAGAACTGGCCGACCGCATCGGTCTTTCCCCCTCGCCTTGCCTGCGCCGGGTGCGCACTCTGGAAGAATCCGGACTGATCACCGGCTACCATGCGGCGCTGGATGCAAAAAAACTGGGTTACTCGCTGATGGCGTTGATCCACATTTCCATGGATCGCCATACCCCGGAGCGCTTTACCAATTTTGAGGCACGCATAAACGAATTGCCGGAAGTGCTGGAGTGTCTGTTGATTACCGGACAGGATGCCGACTACCAGATAAAGGTCGTCGTGCGCGACATGGAGGCTTACCAGGAGCTGCTGCTCGACCGCATTACCCGCATAGAGGGTGTAACCGGTGTGCATTCCAGCTTCGTATTGCGTCGCGTGGTGGATAAAATCGCACTGCCGGTCGTTATGGATTGAAGTGGCGCTATTTGTGCTCAGGGGATAATTGCCCTACATGATGCCTATCATCGCATTGACATAGCGCTCAAATTTGAATACTATGAGTAGCACTAACATCTAATGAACCAACGGAAACAAACGCCGATTTATGGAGCGCCGAGCATGGATGGAACGGCACAAGTATTTGACCTATTTGACACAGGGAGTATATCGCTTGATCTTCAATTGAGCGAGTGTACAAGAAATCGATGCGATTTGCAGGTAGGTGACGCTCGTGGGCTTCTTTCTCAAATTCCTGATGGACACTTTGATTGCATTGTAACCTCACCGCCTTATTGGGGTCTGCGAGACTACGGCGTCGCCAACCAGATTGGAGCAGAATCCACTGTTGATGAATACATTGCCGATCTTGTGCGTCTGTTCGGTGATGCGCGCCGGACTCTTGCCGATAATGGCACGCTATGGCTAAATATCGGAGATAGTTACACATCAGGCGGTCGAACTTGGCGGGATGCCGATGCAAAGAATAAAGGTCGTGCCATGGACTATAGGGCGCCGACTCCAGAGGGGTTAAAACCAAAAGATCTGATTGGCGTTCCATGGAAGCTGGCTTTCGCACTTCAGGCCGACGGCTGGTATCTCCGCACGGATATTATATGGAACAAGCCTAACTGCCAGCCTGAAAGCGTGAAAGACCGCCCGACCCGCTCTCACGAATATTTGTTTCTTTTTTCGAAATCGGAAAAATATTATTACGATTGGCAGGCAATCATGGAGCCTGCATCCGATCCAAAACAGAAATCCAAGAATCGCCGTACTGTTTGGAACATTACGACCGAGCCTTATCCCGGCAGTCATTTCGCGGTGTATCCGCGTGCCCTTGTGCGCCTTTGCGTCGCGGCAGGCTCCCGTGAAAATGGCCGCGTCCTGGACCCATTCTTTGGTTCCGGGACGACAGGGGTGGTTTGCAATGAACTGGGCAGATATTGCGTCGGGATAGAGCTGAACGCCGAGTACGCTGAATTGGCACGCAAGCGATTATTAAGAGGTTGCTAACCCGAAAGCCCAAGTCGCATGAACTTTGCAAAGGTCTTTACGCAGGTTCTTGATCTGGAGTTTGCGTTCAGTTCCGCCGTCAAAGTAAAGGGCGTATTTCAGTTGTCCAGCAACATCTCTAACATAGCCGTAACCGGGTTTGGGATTTTGTCTGCTGTCTTCCCGCACTTCCAGTTGACAAGTGGACGCTTCGAGCATCAATGCCTTTGGTATCTCAACGAGTTCGTAGCGAACGTGTGCAGGGTCTGCATCAAGGCAGCGTAGCGTAAATATCCGCTCATAGCTTCGCATATGTTCAAGAAACATGTCCCGCAACAAAGGAAGTTTCCATTCGCCCTTGCCGAGCTCCATCCATTTACTTATGTGGATTAAATCTTCTTTGATATTTGCTGCTGCTTCGGTTTTCAGGCTGACAGGCGTACCGGCAATAGTAATGTCATGGCCCCGATTGGTGCGACTTTTCACAAGAAATGCAGGAATGCCCGAATCATTGAAGGCAGCTTCCAGAGCAAACTCAAAACGATCTTTGCTGAGTGCTTGACGACTCCCGGCGTGGTGACTCAAGAGCCGGTCGCCAAGATTACCCAGCACTGTTTCCGTGACGATATCCGAATCTGAGGCGCGCCAAAACTTTCGAGGAATTCCAAATCCTAGAACTGTTGCGTTAACTATTTGCTGCTGTGTCGGCGTGAGGCGATGCAAGGCATCAACTAACTCGCAAATTTCATTTTTCGTGGCACTCACATTGCTTCCCTCTTTATGCGAGTTATCCGATTGGTTTTCACGGTTGGTGAGCAATTCGGGAACAGTTATACCTAATGTTTCCGACAACACTTCAAGCGTACTGAGAGTGACATTTCGTTCGTGGCGCTCGACTGACCCAATGTATGTACGATGTAAGCCGCATTGTTCGGCCAATTCTTCTTGAGAGAACCCTATTTCCTTTCGAAACGTTTTTATGTTCTCGGCAAGCGTCGCGCGAAGAGAATCACTTGATTTTCTGACCATGCTCAAGCCCTAACTAATCAGGTTGAGATTGTCAGCAAAAGATGACCATAAGGCGACAGACTATAAGTAGCAATTGATTGCGTCACAGCCACGGAAAAGAGGGAGGCGCTCAACTTGGACTAGGAGACTATCGGACTTAAAAGTCAACTTCATTAGCATACGCGCAGGATAAATTTATTCTCGGTGCGGAAAAAACCGATTCACCGCAGAGGACGCAGAGGAAACCCTCTCATGCTTTTCCTCTGCGTCCTCTGCGGTGAAAAAAGGTTTTGTCTTTATGGGTTGCCGCCATGAGTCAAGTCGCGTCGCGCTAAGTTTTCCTGGGATTCATGAATGTCTCCCATCATTGATTTTCATCATGAATTTCTGAGAACAAATTTACCCTGGCATACGCGCGAAGCACAGTGTCAAACTTCCCCGTTCGTGGTAGAGCCTCTGTCGAACCATGAACGGGGAAGTTTGACCCTGTCCGTAAGTGATGCAGGTATTATCCAAACAAACCTCCGCCAGCCGTGTTCTCAAAACCCAATATGAGCCTATAAATAAGCCATTCTAATTCAAAGTGATTGAATTCTAGGCATCTTTGATTACTTTTTCAGCATTGCCTTGAGTTGTGCCAAACGCGCCGTGCCTTCCTGCTTTTGTTCTTCTGCGGAGCTTTCCTTGCCGCTGAAGCGTAAATCTTCCTGCGCCAATTCGCCGATGAAGCGGCTGGGTTCGCAGACTTGCCATTCACGCCCGCGCTTGCGTTTTTTGCTGTAAGTCAGTGTCAGGCTGCGTTGCGCGCGGGTGATGCCGACATACATTAAGCGGCGCTCTTCTTCTATCAGATCGTTCTCTATGCATTCGCGGTGCGGCAATATGCCTTCTTCCGCGCCTACCAGATAGACATGCGGATATTCCAGCCCCTTGGCGGCATGCAGGGTGGATAGGCGCACCGCGTCCAGTTCCGTATCCTCGCGGTTTTCCAGTATATTGAGCAGCGCGATGGTCTGGGTTAATGCGATGATGCTCTTGTCTTCTTCCTCGCCCTTCTTGGTCAGCCAGGCGACGAAATCCATTACGTTATTCCATTTGTTCTGTGCCGGCTTGGCGTCTTCCGTATCGAATAAATAGGTTTCGTAATTGATCGCCTTAAGCAAGTCCTGCAAGATGTCTCCCGCCGATACGCGCTCGGCGCGGTCTTGCAGGTTGTTGATGAAATTGCAGAAGGTCATCAATGCATGGTGCTGAACATCGCCTAGCTGGGTTTCCATGCCGGCTTCGAATGCGGCGGAAAACAGGCTTAAATGTCTCTGCGCGGCGTAGTTGCCGAGCTTTTCCAACGTTTGCGCGCCTACGCCTTTTTTGGGCGTGGTGACGGCGCGTATAAAGGCAGGATCGTCGTCGCTGTTGGCGAGCAGGCGCATGTAAGCAATGATGTCCTTGATTTCGGCGCGCTCGAAGAATGAGCTGCCGCCGCTTAATTGATAGGGTATGCGTTCGTTGCGCAAATATTGTTCAAATACCCGTGCCTGATGATTGCCGCGATACAGGATGGCGTAATCGGCATAGCGCGTTTGATGTTCAAATTTATGCGCCAGCAAGCGCATCACCACGGTTTCCGCTTCATGCTCTTCGTCGCGCGCTGCCAGCACCTGCACCGGATCGCCCAAACCGAGATCGCTCCATAATTTTTTTTCGAACAATCTGGGGTTATTCGCAATCAGGCTGTTAGCAAGGCGCAGAATACGAATGGTGGAGCGGTAATTCTGTTCCAGTTTTACGACATGCAGACGACTAAAATCCATGTTCAAGCCGCGCATGTTATCGGCGGATGCGCCGCGCCAGCCGTAAATTGCCTGATCGTCATCGCCCACGGCGGTAAAGGCGCCGGTTAACCCGCTGATTGCTTTGACCAGCCGGTATTGGCATACGTTGGTGTCCTGGTATTCGTCGATCAACAGGTAACGCAGTTTATTGCGCCATTTTTCCAGCACTTCCGGGGTGGATTCGAAAAGATTGACCGTAAGGCGAATCAAGTCGTCGAAATCCATGGCTTGGTAGGCATGAAGCGTGTCCTGATAGGCGCGGTAAGCACGCGCAGCGCGTTGCTCCAATTCGTCCTGCGCCGCATTCCAGGCGGCATCCGGGCTAAGCAGCGCGTTTTTCCATAGCGATATCCGTTGCTGTGTGCCGCGCAGTTCGCCCTTGTCGGTAGTTTTCAGAATTTCGCCAATGATATGCAGGCTATCGGCGGAATCGAGAATCGAAAACTTCGGTTTGTAGCCGATATGCACGGCTTCCTGGCGCAATATATTCAGGCCGAGCGAGTGAAAGGTAGTCACCGTCAGCCCACGCCCGTTTTTGCCTACGAGCAATTTGCCTACGCGCTCCTGCATTTCACGCGCGGCCTTGTTCGTGAAGGTGATCGCGGCTATGTTCCTGGGCGAATAGCCGCATTCCTGAATTAGATACGCGATCTTATGGGTAATCACGCGCGTTTTGCCGCTACCCGCTCCGGCCAGCACCAGCAACGGGCCGTCCAGGTATTTCACCGCTTCGCGCTGGGGAGAATTGAGCTGGGATAGCATGGATGTACCGGGAATCGGTAGAGAAAGAAACCATGGCATCTCGGTTAAACTTTGATGTCATGGTTTGAACGGCATTATGTAGCTATTGCACAAAGCGAGTTAAAACAATAGGTTACGCAACATGATAAATCTTCTATTATTTTCGTAACTGATTGATTAATTAGAAGCCAATTACTGGCTTTGTGCGGTTGCTACATAATACTGGGTTTGAATAGTTACTTGTTAACTCAGGAAAGTTTTCTCCAAAGAAAATGTAGGGTGGATAAGCGTAGCGCATCCACCTTCCTTTACTGTGTTGATTTGGTGGATGCGCTACGCCTATCCACCCTACGATTAAGTCAATATTCTAAAAATATTTACTAAACCTCCTCCCGCATGATGCAGTCCAGGTTAAACATCTATATTTCTTGCGCCCAATGCATTGGACTCGATGAATGCGCGTCGCGGTTCGACCTGGTCGCCCATTAACGTGGTAAAAATTTCGTCGGCGGCGATGATGTCTTCTATCTGGACTCTAAGTAAACGTCTTACTGCCGGGTCCATCGTGGTTTCCCATAATTGCGATGGATTCATTTCGCCCAGACCTTTGTAGCGCTGTATTCCCATCCCGCGTTTGACTTCTTCCAACAACCAATCCATCGCTTGCTTGAATTCCGTTATCGGTTGCTGACGATCTCCCCGTTTAATATATGCGCCTTCACCCAGCAATCCCCGCAACACTTCGGAAGTTTTGATCAATTGCGCGTAATCGCCGCTTTGCAGAAAATCCTGGTCTATGTATTGGGTTTGAATGTTGCCGTGGCTGTTTTTTTGAATGACCAGGCGGTAGTTTTCGTTACTCTCGTCATAGCGCACCGCAATTTCGAGTTTCTCGCCGCTCAACTGGGTTTTCAAATAGTTTGCACTGGTTTCAGCAGCACTCAGGCTGGTTAAATCCAGGCTGGGTATTTTCAATAGGGAATGCAGCACCGTCGGCGCTATGAAACGACTTAGACGCTCGATAATCGCTTCGGCCAGCAGGTAGCTTCTGGCAATATCTTCCAACGCTTCCAGCGATAGAGGTTGCTTTCCGGTCGAGGTCGTCAATTCGGCTTCATTGAGCGCTTGTTGAAGCAGGTATTGTTTCAATTCATGATCGTCTTTTATGTAGCGCTCCTGTTTACCATGTTTGACTTTATAAAGCGGCGGCTGGGCGATGTAGATGTGTCCGCGCTCGACTAGTTCCGGCATTTGTCGATAAAAGAACGTCAACAACAAGGTTCTGATATGTGAACCGTCCACATCCGCGTCGGTCATGATGATGATGCGGTGGTAACGCAATTTTTCCGGCGTGTATTCGTCTTTCCCTATGCCGGTTCCCAGCGCGGTGATTAATGTAACGATTTCTTGCGAGGATACCAGCTTGTCGAAACGCGCTTTTTCGACATTCAATATCTTGCCTTTAAGTGGAAGTATTGCCTGGAATTTACGGTCGCGCCCTTGTTTGGCGGAACCGCCGGCGGAGTCCCCCTCGACCAGGTAAATTTCGGATAAGGCCGGGTCTTTTTCCTGGCAATCCGCCAGTTTTCCGGGCAAGCCCATGCCGTCCAGCACCCCTTTGCGGCGTGTCATTTCACGCGCTTTGCGTGCGGCTTCGCGCGCCCTGGCGGCTTCTATTATTTTTCCGAGAATAATTTTGGCATCCAGCGGTTTTTCCAGCAGGTAATCCGCCAAGGTCTGGGCAACAACTTCTTCCACGATGGGACGCACTTCGGACGATACCAATTTATCCTTGGTTTGCGATGAAAATTTAGGGTCGGGCACCTTGACGGACAACACAGCGCTTAACCCCTCGCGCATATCGTCCCCGGCAGTTTCCACCTTGGCTTTTTTCGCCAGTTCATTGGCTTCGATATAGTGGTTCAGCGTTCGGGTCATTGCTGCGCGCAACCCCGTCAAGTGTGTTCCGCCGTCGCGTTGAGGAATATTGTTGGTGAAGCACAATACCGATTCCTGATAGGAATCGTTCCATTGCATCGCAACTTCAACGGTAACCCCGTCTTTTTCGCCGCTGGCGTGAAAAATATTGGGATGCAACGGCGATTTGCTGCGGTTCATGTATTCCACGAAACCTTTTACGCCGCCGGTAAATGCGAAGCTTTCTTCCTTTGCGTTGCGTTGGTCGGTCAGTGTGATATTGATGCCGTTATTAAGAAACGATAATTCGCGCAGGCGCTTGGCAAGAATATCGTAATGAAATTCTATATTGCCGAATATTTCCAGGCTCGGCATGAAATGGACTTCCGTACCGCGCCGTTCGGTCTGCCCGATAACTTTCAGCGGCTCCACCGGTTCTCCCAGGCGGAATTCCATGAAGTGGGTTTTTTCATCGCGCCGTATTGTCAGCCGCAGCCATTCGGATAAGGCGTTGACTACCGATACGCCGACGCCGTGCAAGCCACCGGAAATTTTATAGGAATTGTCGTCAAATTTTCCTCCGGCATGAAGTATGGTCATGATGACTTCTGCCGCAGATCGACCTTCCTCGCTGTGAATGTCGGTCGGAACGCCGCGTCCGTTATCCGTTACGCTCACCGAGTTATCGCTATGAATAGTTACTTTTATTTCATTGCAATGTCCCGCCAGTGCTTCGTCGATGGCATTGTCCAGCACTTCGAACACCATATGGTGCAGTCCGGTGCCGTCGCTGGTGTCGCCGATATACATGCCCGGACGCTTGCGAACCGCATCCAAACCCCGTAATACTTTTATGTTTTCTGAAGTGTAATCAGACATATAACTTTCTTTGTTTCACGTGAAACATTTATTTAAATGCGCATGGGCATGACGACGTATTTGAATTTTTCATTGCCTGGAACCGTGATCAGGCCACTGCTGTTTACGTCGCCAAATGAGCAGGTGATTTTTTCATCGTTGAGATTATTCAGAACATCCAGCAGGTATTTAATGTTGAACCCAATATCCAAGAGAATTCCGGCGTAGTCGATTTCCAGTTCTTCTTGCGCTTCTTCCTGTTCGTTATTGCTGCAAAGTATGCGCAGGCAGTTTTCCGTCAACACCAGGCGCACGCCGCTGAATTTTTCATTGGACAAGATGGCTGCGCGTTGCAAGGCTTGAAGCAGGATAATTCTTTCGATGGTGAAGTTGTTTTGATAGTTGGTTGGAATGACCTTGTTGTAATCCGGAAATTTTCCTTCCACGATTTTTGAAGACATGACGGTATTCGAAAATTCGAACCTGACCTGGTTTTGCCCGATTTCTATATTAACTTCATCGTCGCTGTCGGCAAGCAATTTCACCAATTCTATGATCGATTTACGTGGAAGTATCACTTCCTGAATATTCGTAACGTTGCTTAATTGCGGTAAATCATGCGCAACCATGGCTAGACGGTGTCCATCGGTTGCAACCAGCTTGATGGCGCCGGGTTCGATTATCAGCAACAGGCCGTTTAAATAATAGCGGATGTCCTGTACGGCCATTGCATACTGAATTTTATCCAGCAGTTCCTTGAAAATTTTTTGTGAAATGGCGATAGCACATTTGGTGTCGGTTAAAGCCGCCAGTTTTGGAAAATCCGCTGCAGGCAATGTTTGCAAGCTGAAGCGGCTTTTCCCGGCTTTCACCAGGATTTTACTATCATCCTTATCAAAGCTGATGGAAGTGTCTTCCGTAAAAGCACGACAAATGTCCTGTAATTTCTTGGCCGATACGGTTATTGAAAATTCATCGCTGGTTGCGTCACAGTTTACCCTGGTTAGAATCTGGATTTCCAAGTCGGTGGCTGTCAACGCCAGTTGATCCGTGGACTTTTCAATCAGCACATTGGAAAGAATGGGTAATGTATGGCGTCGTTCAACAATACCAATTACGGTTTGCAGGGGTTTCAGTAATTCATCCCGTTTAATCTTTAATAAAGACATTATATAAGTACCTTAATAGCTAATAGTTACTTGCCAAGTTTGTGGATAACTAAAAAAATTTAATTTAATCAAAATAGTTACGTTGCGTTTTCAGCTGTGCATAGATTGTGTTCAGGTGGTGCGCAGTTTGTGGCTTATTATTTCGTCCGTGTTCGAATTTGAAGTTATCCACAAAGCATCCTATTATTTCTGCAACATTTGCAGCAGAAAATCAAAGTCGTCGTTCATGCCGGCATCGGTGGTTTTTAATTCGGTAATGGCTTTAACTGCGTGTATTACGGTAGAGTGGTTTCTACCGCCGAAAGCTTTGCCTATATCCGGATAGCTGAGTTGAGTTAATTCTTTGGAAAGCGTCATGGCAATTTGTCGCGGTCGAGAGACGATGCGCGAACGCTTTTTTGAAGACATGTCATTCATTTTAATATTATAGTAGTCAGCCACTGTCTTTTGTATGGTTTCCAGGGAAATCTGGCGGTTTTGCACGGTAAGGATGTCTTTCAGCGCTTCTTTCGCCAAGTCTATGTTGATCGGATGATTGGTGAATAAAGAATAAGCGATCACCCTTTTCAAAGCGCCTTCCAATTCACGGACATTGGAGCGTATTTGTTCGGCGATGAACATTGCAACTTTTGTATTGAGGTTGATATTTTCCGTGGAGGCTTTTTTCAATAAAATCGCTACGCGCATTTCCAGTTCAGGCGGTTCGACTTCGACGGTCAATCCCCAACCGAATCGTGAAGTCAGTCTGTCTTCCATTCCGGAAATTTTCTTGGGCACCGTGTCGCAGGTTATGATTACTTGTTTGTGAGTTTCAGTCAATGCATTGAAGGCATAGAAAAATTCTTCCTGAGTCCGGTTTTTTCCGGAGAAAAACTGGATGTCGTCGATCAACAGCAGATCAAGCGAATGGTAATAGCGCTTGAATTCATCGAATGATTTATGGCGATAGGCATGTACCACATCGGAAACATAGCGTTCGGCATGGAGGTAACTGATTTTTGCCTTGTTGTCCTTTTCCTGCACTAAGTTGCCGATAGCCTGGATTAAATGTGTTTTACCGAGTCCAACACCTCCATATATAAACAATGGGTTATACGCTTTTCCGGGATTTTCGGCGACTTGCAACGCTGCCGCGCGCGCAAGTTGGTTGGCTTTACCAATAACGAAGCTATCGAAAGTGAATAGCGGATTCAGCCTGGAATTGGGGTTGAGCTTGGAGGAATTTGCTTGATTCGACGGGGATCGGGGCTGTGCGTTTGGGATTTCCGGTAATGCATTAGGCAAAACGTCACTGGGTGGCTGCGAATTAATTAATTCGACGGTAATAATTACCGGCGTGGGGAAGTATTCTTCGGCCAATTGTTCGATGCGGGACAGAAATTTTTCTTTAATCCATTGTTGCACAAAACGATTTGGTGCCATCAGTCGTATCGAGTCGATGGTCGAATCGAATTTGATGGGTTTGATCCAGGTGTTGAATTGCTGGGAAGATAGCTCTTGTTTAAAGCGGTCGAGACAGTCTTGCCAAAAATGTTCCATATTTCGATATACTTAATGTAAGACGTTATTTTATAAAGGGTAAATTTCGTTTGTTTGAATTCGGAGCGAATTTTAAGTTTAATTGTTTTGATCGAACTTATCCACAGGTTTCAAAGTTCGGGACAGATTAAATTGATTGACAGCAAGGGCTGAAATGCAGTCTAATTGCGTGTTTAGTTGATTGTATAGCTCATTGGAGTAGATAATGAAAAGGACTTTCCAGCCGTCAGTGGTAAAACGCAAGCGGACACATGGTTTTCTTGTCAGGATGCGCACTCGTGGCGGACGTGCGGTAATCAGGGCCAGGCGCGCTAAAGGCCGTAACAAGTTGAGCGTTTGAGGTCTCGGTTTAACACCCCTGCCATCCTTGACCGGCGATTCTCGTTTCAGAACATGCAAGAAATTGAAAACGGATGAAATATCATCCGTTTTCAATTTTAAGCAACAGGTTAATGGAGATTTTCTACGGATACTCTTCAAACCCAACCATGCGCAATTCGCAAGGTTAGCCATTGTCGTAAGTAAAAAAACCGTGCGCCATGCGGTTGCGCGCAATTATTGCAAAAGGGTGGCCAGGGAACTTTTTCGGACGCGTCAATGTCAACTTGGATGTCTGGATTTGGTTATTCAAATTCGCAAAAAATTCGAAAGCCCGCAGTTCGAAAAAGTAGCGCAGGAATTCGACTTGCTGCTATCCAAAATAACCCAGCGCAACCAGCGATTGGATTCAAGTTTAAGTACAAATAAATGATGTCTCGCATCCTGGTTTGGCTGATACGCGGTTATCAATATTTTATCAGTCCTTACCTTGGTCCGAGTTGTCGTTATACTCCCACCTGCTCTGAATATGCGAGCCAGGCTTTGACACGCTATGGCGTATTCAAGGGCGGCTGGATGAGCACCAAAAGGCTTTGTCGTTGCCATCCCTGGCGCCACGGCGGATATGATCCGCTTCCCTAATAAATTTCGAGGCATTGATGGATAATCAACGATTGATTTTTTTCATAATATTTTCGTTTTCCATTTTGCTGCTGTGGGATGCGTGGCAGAAGGAACATTATCCCGCGCAGCCTGTTCAGCAAACCAAAGCTGCTTCGCCTACCGTTGGCGCCGCAACGCCGCAACCTTCCGCCGTTGTGCCGGCGGGCGCCGGCGCGATAGCCGAAAACAAAGTGGAAACGCTGCAAAGCGGGAGCCGGATAAAGGTTCAGACGGATGTTTTCCTCGCTGAAATCGATACGGCAGGCGGCGACCTGCGTCATCTGGAATTGCTCAAGCACCACGACACGGACGACAGGAGCAAGAACCTGACGTTGTACGAGGACAAGGGATTACGCACCTATATCGCCCAATCCGGCCTTATTGGGCATGGTTTGCCCAACCATAAATCGACTTATACGGCAAATGCCGCAGCCTATAAAATTGCCGAAAATGAAAACCAGGTGCAGGTCAAGCTGAATTGGTCCGACCCAAACGGCTTAAGCGTCGAAAAAACTTATACTTTTCATAAGAACAGCTATCTGATCGAGGTAGGCTACGAAATTACCAACAATAGCCAAACCCGTTTGAATCCTCACGCTTATTATCAAATTTTGCGTGACGGCAAGCCTCCGCTGGGCGATCCAAAATTCATCACGACTTATACCGGTCCGGCGGTCTACACCGATAAGGAAAAATTCCAGAAAATCGATTTTTCCGATATCGATAAAGGCAAGGAAAAATATCTGAAACAAGCCGACGACGGATGGATCGCGATGTTGCAGCACTATTTTTTCAGTGCATGGCTACCGCAAGGAAACCAGCCGCGCGAATTTTACACCAAGAAAATCGGCGAACTTTACGCGGCGGGACTTATCGTTCCGGTAGCCGCTATCGAGCCGGGTGCGAAGTTAAGCACTAAAATGTCCTTATATGCCGGCCCTCAAGAGCAGGACAATATCAATAAGCTCGCGCCCGGTCTCGATTTGGTTGTCGATTACGGCATGTTGACGATAATTGCCACGCCCATATTTTGGGTGGTGCAGCTAATCAACAAATCCGTCCAGAACTGGGGTATTTCAATTATTCTGCTTACCGTGTTAATCAAATTGGCGTTTTACCCGCTTTCGGCAAAAAGCTATCATTCCATGGCGGCGATGCGCGTCGTGGCGCCAAAATTGCAGAAATTGAAGGATCAATACGGCGATGACCGGCAACGCCTGCATCAGGCGATGATGGAGCTGTATAAAACAGAAAAGATCAATCCGCTGGGCGGATGCCTGCCGATAGTCGTGCAGATGCCGGTGTTCATTGCGCTGTATTGGGTGCTGCTGTACAGCGTGGAAATGCGTCAGGCGCCTTTCATGGGGTGGATACAGGACTTGTCGGCGCCCGATCCCTATTATGTTTTGCCTATCATCATGGGCATCACGATGATCATCCAAACCAAGCTGAATCCTACGCCGACCGATCCTATACAGGCCAAGGTGATGATGATCATGCCGGTTGCGTTCAGCGTGTTCTTTTTCTTCTTCCCAGCGGGCTTGGTGCTGTATTGGCTGGTCAACAATATCCTTTCCATCGCGCAACAATGGCAAATAAACCGTAGCGTGGAACGCGCGAAAGCGACCAAGGGGCATGGCTGATACGATAGCCGCTATCGCCACGGCAATCGGTCGTGGCGGTATAGGCGTAGTCCGGCTTTCCGGGAAATGCCTGCAACCCTGGATACAAGGACTCTCCGGTAAAAGTTCGTTGCATGCGCGCGTTGCGACCTTGAGCAATTTCATCGGGACGAACGGCGAAGTTATCGATCAAGGCATCCTGCTGTTTTTTCCCGCACCACATTCGTACACCGGCGAGGAAGTTCTCGAACTTCAGGGTCATGGCGGCCCTGTTGTGCTGCGTTTGCTGTTGCAGCGCTGCCTGGAATTGGGCGCGCGCATTGCGGAGCCTGGGGAATTCACGCGTCGCGCCTATCTCAACGATAAAATCGATCTGGCTCAAGCCGAGGGCATAGCCGACCTGATAGATGCGGCTTCGACCGAAGCCGCGAAAAGCGCGCTACGCTCCCTGCGGGGGGAATTCTCTCAAACCATAAACGGATTGGTTAAAAGCTTAATCGATTTACGCATGTTGGTCGAAGCGACGCTGGATTTTCCCGATGAAGAAATCGATTTTCTGAACAACGCAGATGCTTTCGGAAAATTGGCAGCTTTGGAAACGCAATTGGAAACGGTTTTCGAACATGCCCGCCAAGGTAGCCTGTTGCGTGAAGGCATGCATGTCGTGCTTATCGGCCAACCCAATGTAGGAAAATCCAGCCTGCTTAACCGCCTGGCCGGCGAGGAAGTGGCGATAGTCACCCCAATCGCCGGCACCACGCGCGATGCCATCCGTCAGCATATTGAAATCGATGGCGTGGCAATGCATATCGTCGATACCGCCGGATTGCGTACAAGCCGGGATGAAGTGGAAATAATCGGCATGGAGCGCACCTGGGATGCAATAGCGCACGCCAATGTCGCAATACTGTTGATCGATTCGGAAATCGGTATAGCCCCCGCCGACCGGGAAATCATCGAAAAACTGCCGACAACGCTGCCGCTCATGCGCGTCTTCAATAAAATAGATTTGCATGGCGAAAAACCGCGCATCGAAAAATTGGCGCACTACACCGATATCTATCTTTCCGCAAAAACCGGGGAAGGGTTGGAATTGTTGCGCCGTCAATTACTTGATGTCATAGGCTGGAAACATGCGGGAGAAAGCGCATTTCTCGCTCGTGAACGCCATCTTCAATCTCTGCGCAAAGCGCGGGAACACCTGGAAAGCGCGCGAAACAACACCAACCGGACGGAACTCATGGCCGAAGAACTGCGCCTTGCCCAGGAAGCGCTTTCCGCAATTACCGGCGAATTTACTTCCGACGACTTGCTGGGAGAGATATTTTCCCGCTTTTGCATAGGTAAGTGATTGTTTTTATATCTTATCAAGCGTTTGTTTCACGTGAAACAATAGAACTTAATGTTGGGCTTTGAGATTGGATAAGGTATCATTGCGCCTCACTTTTAATCGACTTCCAGATGCTGCATCCCAAGGAATTTGACGTGATTGTAGTGGGCGGTGGACACGCCGGCGCGGAAGCGGCGCTGGCGGCTGCGCGCATGGGCAGGAAAACGTTGCTGCTCACCCACAATATTGAAACCCTGGGGCAAATGTCGTGCAACCCGGCCATTGGCGGCATCGGCAAAGGGCATTTGGTGAAGGAAGTCGATGCGCTCGACGGCGCGATGGCATCCGCCACCGACGAGGCGGGCATCCAATTCCGAATACTGAATTCCAGCAAGGGACCGGCGGTGCGCGCAACCCGCGCGCAGGCGGATCGCATCCTATATAAGCAGGCTATACGGCGGCGTCTGGAAAACCAGGAAAACCTGACGTTGTTCCAGCAGGCAGTGGACGATATTATCGTCGAAAACGATTGCGTCGGCGGCGTAGTCACCCAATTGGGGCTGCGTTTTTCAGGGCGTACAGTAGTGCTTACCGCCGGCACATTCCTGAGCGGCCTGGTGCATGTCGGGCAAGCCAACTACCAGGCCGGGCGCATGGGCGACCCGCCCTCGATCAGCTTGGCGCACCGTTTGCGGGAATTGAAATTGCCGGCTGGCCGCCTGAAAACCGGCACGCCGCCGCGCATAGACGGGCGCACGTTGGACTATTCGGCAATGCAGGAACAGCCTGGCGACGACCCGACACCGGTTTTTTCCTATCTGGGAAATGCCGCGCAACATCCCAGGCAAGTATCGTGCTGGATCGCCGCGACCAATTCGCATACCCACGACATCATACGCGGTGGGCTGGACCGCTCGCCGCTCTACACCGGAGTAATTGAAGGCGTAGGACCGCGCTATTGCCCATCCATCGAAGACAAAATCGTGCGATTCGCGGGCAAGGACACCCATCAAATCTTCGTCGAACCCGAGGGGCTGGATACGCACGAAATCTATCCCAACGGCATCTCCACCAGCCTGCCGTTCGATGTCCAGTTGGCGTTGGTGCGTTCCATGCGCGGTTTTGAACATGCTCATATAACCCGCCCCGGCTATGCGATAGAGTATGATTACTACGACCCGCGCGGGCTGAAAAGCTCGCTCGAAACCAAATCCATCCAGGGCTTGTTTTTCGCCGGGCAAATCAACGGCACCACCGGCTACGAAGAAGCGGCTGCGCAGGGTCTGCTGGCGGGCGTCAACGCGGCATTGCTGGCGCGCGAAGCCGCGCCCTGGCGTCCGGGGCGCGATGCAGCCTATCTGGGCGTGATGGTGGACGACCTGGTCACGCGCGGCATCACCGAGCCTTACCGCATGTTCACCAGTCGGGCGGAATACCGTTTGCAACTACGCGAAGACAACGCCGATCTGCGTCTCACGGAAGCCGGCAGAAAGCTGGGCGTGGTGGGCGAAGCGCGCTGGCGGGCATTCGATAAAAAACGCGAGGCGATAGCCTGCGAGCAAGAGCGTTTGAAAAGCACCTGGGTCAATCCCAGCCAACTATCCCCGTGCGAAGCCGAAAGAGTGCTGGGAAAAAATATAGAACGCGAGTATTCTCTGCTGGATTTGCTGCGCCGCCCGGATGTGACCTATTCCAGCCTGATGTCCTTGCCCGGCGCGGGAATCGGCGCGAATGACGCGCAAATTGCCGAACAGGTTGAAATCCAGGCCAAATACCAAGGCTACATAGCGCGGCAACAGGAAGAAATCGAGCGCCATCGCCACCACGAAACAATGCCTATCCCGGAAAGCCTGGATTATTGCGACGTGAAAGGGCTATCCTTCGAAGTTCAGCAGCGCCTGAACCAGCACCGCCCGGAAACGCTGGGGCAAGCGGCGCGCGTCTCCGGCATCACGCCCGCTGCGATTTCCGTATTGTTGGTGCATCTAAAACGTCATGGCGCCCGAGTCGATAACAATGAACCTAGAAACCTCCGTTGACCGCTTGCCAAGGTGTGTAACATGGCGGTTCTAAACAGCTTTGTCATGTATTTTGCGTGTACCCGTATGGTGAGAGCGCTACGGGCTGGATTGCACGGTTTTCCG
>JBAYVP010000059.1:0-19124 GCA_041674485.1 Sulfuricellaceae bacterium | reverse complement strand
TGGGAACGCACGCATGGGACGCTCCAGCGTCCCAATATGGCGGCTAGAACTAGAACGGTAAGCGCATAGATGCAGGCGAATCATCAAAGCAGCTTTGTGGTTTTGCCGGTTGGATGGGTAACGTTGCGCGACGCTGGAGCGTCCGGGGCGGCATTCCCACGCTGGAGCGTGGGAACGATCAATGACGATCAACGACAGGATGAACAGGATTTACTAAGATGGGTTTTCTATCCTGTTCATCCTGTAAATCCTGTCTAAACGTCTGTTGGCTTCCGGCTTGTCCGGCTTAGGATAATTTGAGGTAATCATCTTGCAGTTCAAGCGCATCAAGCGACGCGTCGATGGCGTATTGCTGTTGGACAAACCGGTCGGCATCAGTTCCAACAGCGCATTGCAAAAGGCCAAAATCCTCTATCAGGCGGCCAAGGCGGGGCATACCGGCAACCTCGACCCGGTGGCGAGCGGCTTGTTGCCGCTGTGTTTCGGCGAGGCCACCAAGTTCTCGCAATACCTGCTCGATGCCGATAAAATCTATCAGGCGGAATTCACCCTGGGGCAAACCACGACCACCGGCGATGCCGAGGGCGAAGTAACCGGCAGCTCGCCGGTCAACGTAACGCAACGCGATATCGAACTTGTGTTGCAACGCTTCACCGGTGCGATCAGCCAAGTCCCGCCGATGTATTCGGCGCTTAAATTCCAGGGCAAGGCGCTGTATCATTACGCGCGCGCCGGCGTGGAAATTGAGCGCCAGGCGCGCGCTGTGACGATATATTCCCTGACGCCTTCGAGCTTCGACGGAACCCGGCTGCGGGTGAGGGTCAAGTGCAGCAAAGGCACCTACATTCGGGTGCTGGCCGAAGACATCGGTCGCGCGTTGGGTTGCGGCGCATTCATGAGCGCATTGCGCCGCACCGGAACCAGCAATTTCGACATTGCCGACGCACTGACCCTGGGCCAACTCGGGGAAATGAGCGCAGCGCAACGCGACGCCATCCTGTTGCCGGCGGACGTATTGGTGACGGCATTGCCCAAAGTCGTGCTGGACGAAGATAGCGCCTATTACCTGAAACGCGGCAATCCGGTATGGGTTGCCAGACAAAAAGAACGCGGCACGGTGCGTCTGTACGATGACAAAGAGATTTTCCTGGGCGTCGGGGAGATACTGGACGACGGCAAGGTCGCGCCGCGCCGCTTGCTTGTTGAGACGCGTGAGGGGGGAGGCGTGAGGGGGGAGGCGTGAGGGTCGCTAGGTTTTTATCACGCTTTACCTCTCTCGTACCTCACCCCTCACCTCCTCACGCCTCCCCCTCACCGATAAAAACGAGTTAACGGAATGAAATATCGTCTGCAAGCCTTCCTGATACATCTTTCGCTTAGCGCGCTGGTGCTGTCCGTCGCGTTCGCGCTGGTGGCGCTGGTGTGGTATCCCGCGCCGCTGTTCTGGGCGGACGGCGGGCGCGAGGTGATCGTCCTGATGGCTTTTGTCGACGTGATTCTAGGGCCTTCGCTGACTTTCGTGGTCTACCGCAAGGGCAAAAAAAGCCTCAAATTCGATCTGAGCGTAATCGCCGCCTGCCAACTGGCGGCGCTGGCCTATGGCGCCATGGTTATGCACCAACAGCGTCCGGTGTTCGTCGCTTTCGCGCTGGACCGGTTCTACACCGTCACCGCCGAACAAGTGGAGACGCAAGCGCCGAAGAAGCTGAAAGACCTGACCGCGCTAATGCCGCACACATCCAACTGGGTATACGTGGGAATGCCGCAGGATAAGGAGGCGTTACGCCGACTTTTCATCGGCCAAGGCCAAGGCGATCCGGTGCTGTCGGTGCGCACCGATCTTTACCAGCCGCTGGATGAAAACAACTTGCGCCATGTGCTGTCCCGGTCGGTGGATATGCGCGCTCTGCTCAAGGACGAAACGCGCAATACCAGAGAGCACGACCGCCAAACGCTGGAGAATTTCCTCGCCGAAAAGCGCGTGACCGAGAGCGAGGTCGCTTTTCTGCCTTTCGTCGCGCGTTATCGGCAAATGTTCGTGGCCTACCGCAAATCGGATGCCCAGCCTATCGGCTTCCTGGAAATCCAGCCCGACCTGCTCGGCGGAAAATTGGAGTGATACGCCATCTGCTGCCGGTGTTTTTTGCACTGTCGGCGCTGTCATCCCATGCCGGCGAAACGTCCGTCAGCACCCGCCTGCTGGTGCAGGAATCCCCACTGGCCGGCTTCCAGTTCCATGAGGGAAAACACCTGTGGGAGAATCTGCGCATTGGCGACCGGCTGGACTTGATCCGCGAACCCGATAATCCCTACGATGCCCGCGCGGTGCGGGTGGAGTGGCAAGGGCAATTTCTGGGATATGTCCCGCGCGCCGACAACGAAGCCGTCGCGCGCCAACTCGACCGCGGCGCGAAACTGGCAGCGCGCATCGCGCGCCTGAAACAAAGCCGCAACCCATGGCAACGGGTGCTGTTCGAAGTGTATGTGGACAGCGCACGCTAAAATGCAAAGATTTAGCCGACGGGTGGGTACAAAAACCTACCCACCCACCGCACTTTCACCAAACGGGTGGACGCAAAGTATATATGATAAAGTTGTTTAGAGCTCCCATGTTACACATTTTGACAAGCGGTCAACGGAGGTTTCTAGGATGAAAATCAATCTCATGGCGACATTCATACTGCTGTGCGCGTCTTTTGGCACACAGGCTCAGGAGGCCACGTTCACCACCCAGTCGCTGACGCCGGAAAGTGCGCTGACCGCAGCGCAGGCAGCGCTGGCGCAATGCCGCAAAAATGGCTATCAGGCAGCGGTGACGGTGGTCGATAAAGCGGGGCTAACCCTGGTAGTGCTGCGTGATCGCTATGCCGGCGCGCACACCGTGGAAGTTTCCGCCAACAAGGCCTGGACGGCGGTCAGTTTCAAAACCGCCACTGCCGCCCTGGCCGAGGAAACCCAGCCGGGCAAGCCCATGAGCGGCCTGCGCAACCTGCCCAGATTCCTTGCCGCGGGCGGCGGGCTGATGATAGAAGGCGCGGGGGTGCTGCTCGGCGGCATCGGCGTATCCGGCGCACCGGGCGGAGAAGCGGATGCGGCATGTGCCAAGGCGGGTATTCAGGCTATCGCCGAATCGCTGGAGTTCTGAATATACTTTGCGCGGCCACAAGTTGCGGGATGCGATTGCGGCGCAAATTGTGGCCGCGCAAAGTATATGTTGTCTTGCGGGCGCGCCTTGCATCGCATCCTGCGAGACGCGGCTAAATCGGCAATATTGTGGCGAGGCAAAATATAGTAATATCCAAAGAAAAAGTATATGCTTATGAATATACTTCATTGACAATGGAAACCGTCATGCTAGAAACACGAGTTGCCAAGCTGTTCAAGAACGGCGCCAGCCAAGCGGTTCGTCTGCCGGCGGATTTTCGTTTCGATGGTGATGAAGTATATATCACCCGCGACGAAATGACCGGCGATGTGGTGCTATCCACGCATCCCGGCGCGAAGGTCTGGAAAGAGTTTTTCGATTTGTTGCGCACCGTCGACGCACCTGCCGATTTCATGGCGGAACGACCGATGAACAGGCCGCCGCAAGCGCATGGCGTATTCGACGATGCGGATGCTTGATTATCCTAGAAAGCTCAGTTGACCGCTTTCCAAGATGCGTAACATAGTGGTTCTAAACAACTTTGTCATATATTTTGCATTCACCTGTTTGGTGAGAGCGCTACGGGCTGGATTGCACGGTTTTCCGGGCGCATGGCGGCGTTGCAACTTCTTGCAATGGAACGACCATTGCGCGTCGTTGCGCCTCTTGTGCCCAAGCCGTCAGGCTGTCGGGTATGCCCTGCACCCGGAAAACCGTACACTCCAGCCCGTTCAACTGAGCTTTCTAGGATTATGCTACATATGCTGGATACGGACACGGCAAGCTATATTATCAAGGCGAGGTCGCCGACAATTGAGGCGAAACTGGGCGCCATTCAGCCAGCCATGGCTTGCATATCGGTAATTACGCGCGCTGAATTGTTGTATGGCCTGAAACGGTTGCCGGCTGGTCACCGCCTGCATTTTGCCGTGCGTCTATTTCTGAGAATCGTCCGAACGCTCGCATGGGATGCGGAAGCCGCCGGCTACTACGCCGAAATTCGTCACCAACTCGTGAGCACCGGCCAGACTATCGGGGAACTGGATATGATGATCGCAGCGCATTCGCTATCCTCCGGCGCAACCCTGGTGACCAACAACATCCGCCATTTTGAGCGAATTGAGCTTCCATTGATGTTGGTCAATTGGCATGATTTTTAACGCCATATAAAACCTGTCGCCATCTTTTTTCCATTTTCGTGCCAAATATCATGCTGAAACAAACACCACTCAACCAAACCCATCGCGACATGGGCGCCCGCATGGTCGATTTCGGCGGCTGGGATATGCCGGTGAGCTACGGTTCGCAGATCGAGGAGCACCATCAGGTGCGACGCGCTGCCGGGATGTTCGACGTGAGCCATATGTTGCCGGTCGATATCACCGGCATCGGCATCCGCGATTTCCTGCGCTATCTGCTCGCCAACAATGTCGATAAGCTGAAGGAGCCGGGCAGGGCGCTTTACTCCTGCATGTTGAACCCGGATGGTGGCGTGATCGACGACCTGATCGTGTATTTCATGCAGGAGGACTGGTTTCGCATCGTGGTCAACGCCGGCACGGCGGATAAGGATGTAGCGTGGATGGAGCGGCAGCGCGCCGTTCACGCGCTGAATCTGGCCATCCGACCGCGCCGCGATTTGGCGATGATCGCGGTGCAAGGGCCGAATGCCCGTAACTGTGTGTGGCAGGCGCTGCCTGCCGTGCGCGTTACGACCGAACCGCTCAAGCCGTTCCATGCGGCTGAATTTGCGCAGTATTTCATCGCGCGCACCGGCTATACCGGCGAAGACGGCTTTGAGATATTACTGCCTGCGCCGGAAGCGGTCGATCTCTGGAAAACCCTGCACAGCCTGGGCGTTGCTCCGGTCGGCTTGGGCGCGCGCGACACCTTGCGCCTGGAAGCCGGGATGAACCTTTACGGTCAGGATATGGATGAAACCGTAAATCCGCTCGAAGCGGGGCTCTCGTGGACGGTCGATCTGGCCAGTCCGCGCGATTTCCTGGGCAAGCAGGCGTTGTTGGCAAGGCCGCTGACGATGCATATGCTGGGACTGATTCTGCTCGATAAAGGGGTGCTGCGCGCTCACCAAAAAGTGCTTACCCCGCATGGCGCGGGCGAGATCACCAGCGGCAGCTTTTCCCCCACTCTGGAGCGCTCCATCGCCTTTGCCCGCCTGCCGTTGGCAGTGGCGGCAGGCGACAGGGTGCAGGTGGAAATCCGCAACAAACTGCTGGACGCAAAAGTGGTAAAACCGCCGTTCGTCCGCAACGGCAAGAGTTTAACCTAAGCCGGACAATTGCCGGAACCAAAAATATTTACCGCAGAGACGCAGAGACGCAGAGACACAGAGATTTTGTAGGGTAATGATATGGTTTCACCATCCGTTATACCTCTCCGCGCCTCGGCGTCTCTGCGGTAAAAAAGAATCACCCGTAGAATCGCTCCAGTGCTTGATCTACGACACATTCTTCGCAAAAAATGCAACGACTTGACTAGTAAGTTACTATAAGGAGAAATTCAATGAACATTCCCGGCGATCTGAAATACGCCAAATCCCACGAGTGGGCCAGGCTGGAAGCAGACGGCGCCGTCACCGTCGGCATCACCGAACATGCCCAGGAGCAACTGGGCGACTTGGTTTTCGTGGAAAACCCTGCTGTCGGTCGCATGCTTGCCGCCGGCGAAGAATGCGCGGTGGTCGAATCGGTCAAGGCGGCATCCGACATTTACGCGCCGCTGGCGGGCGAGGTGATCGCAGTCAACGGCGAATTGAATGACGAACCGGAAAAAATCAACGAAGACGCCTATGCCGCCTGGTTGTTCAAGATCAAACCGGACAACGCCGCCGACCTGGACGCGCTGCTTGATGCGGCAGCCTATCAGGCGTTGGTGGAGAGCGAGGCGTAATTTGTAATTTGTAATTCGTGAGGGGTGGGGGGTGAGGGGTGAGGCGGAAGATTGCCATCTGCGCTACATTTTCCTCCTCACCCTTAACGCCTCACCCCTCACGCACCTCACCTTTTTTCCGAGAACCAATCATGCCCTTCATCCCCCACACCGAAGAAGACATCCAGGCCATGCTGGCCGACATAGGCGCGGCTTCGGTCGAAGACCTGTTCGACGAGATACCGGCGGAACTGCGCGCCGATAGCCTGAGCGGCGTGCCGCCCGCGTTGAACGAGATGGCGATGGGGCGCTTGATGCAGGAACGCGCCGAGCAGGATGGGCGCTACCTGAACTTTATCGGCGCGGGCGCTTATGAGCACCATATCCCGGCGGCGGTATGGCAGATCGCCGGGCGCGGCGAATTTTACACCGCCTACACGCCCTACCAGGCCGAAGCCAGCCAGGGCACGCTGCAATTGCTGTACGAATTCCAAACCATGATGGCCTCGCTCACCGGCATGGACGTGTCCAACGCCAGCCTTTACGACGGCGCTTCCGCACTAGCGGAAGCCGTGCTGATGGCGGTGCGCGCCCACAAGACCGCGCGCCGTATCCTGATACCGGCCTGCGTTCACCCGATTTGGCGCAAGGTGGTCGAGACGCTGGTGAAAAATCAGGGGATTGAGCTGGTGACCGTGCCGTATTGCACTGCCGGCGGAGACGCCGTGGCCGCATCGTTGCAGCGTTTCTCAGGCGGCGATTTTGCCGCGTTGGTAATTCAGCAGCCGAATTTCTTCGGCGTGCTGGAAGAAGTCGATGAACTGACCGATTGGGCGCACGACCACGGCATGTTGGTGATAGGTGCGGTCAACCCGGTTTCGTTGGGGTTGCTCAAAGCGCCCGGCCAGTGGGGCAAAAAGGGCGCGGACATCGCGGTGGGCGAAGGCCAGCCGCTGGGCGCGCCGCTGTCTTCCGGCGGCCCGTATTTCGGCTTCCTGTGCTGCAAGCAGGCGCTGGTGCGCCAGATGCCGGGGCGTCTCGTCGGACGCACCGTCGATCTGGCAGGCAAGCCCGGCTTCTGTCTCACCTTGCAGGCGCGCGAGCAGCACATCCGCCGCGCCAAGGCGACCTCCAATATCTGCACCAACCAGGGCTTGATGGCGACTGCGGCGACCATCCATCTCGCGCTGCTCGGCCAGGACGGCCTGGAGCGCGTCGCGGCCACCTGCCACGCGAACACCCGCAAGCTGGTCGAACAGGCGGTGCAGATCAATGGGGTGGAACGATTGTTTTCGGAGCCGTTCTTCCACGAGGCGGTAATTACTTTCGATCCGCCGGTGAGCGAAGTGCTGCGCGCGATGCAGGCGCAGGGCATACTCGGCGGACTGGACTTGGCGCCGTATTTCCCCGAACTGGGCAACGCGTTGCTGGTGTGCGCCACCGAAACCAAGACCGATGCAGACATTTGCAAGTTCATCGACCACCTGGAGCGCATCATCAGTCGGCGCAGCCAAGCGCCGGCCTGCACCCGCCTGAAGCCGCCGACCGGTACGAAAGGGATTACATGCTGATATTCGAACTCTCCCGTCCAGGGCGCAAAAATCCAGTCCAAGCGCCCGCAACGCAGCCCGAGGCGGACGACATCCCCGCTCACTTGCGGCGCGCCGACAAAGCGCTGCTGCCGCAGGTTTCCGAAATGGACGCAGTGCGCCACTACACCCGGCTGTCGCAACAAAACTTCTCGATAGACACCTATTTTTACCCGCTCGGCTCCTGCACCATGAAATACAACCCGCGTGGCGCCCACCAGATGGCGATGCTGCCGCAGTTGCTGGCGCGCCACCCGTTGGCGCCCGATGAGACCGGCCAGGGCGTGCTCGCCTGCCTGTACGAATTGCAGGAAATGCTCAAGGAAGCGACCGGTATGGCCGGCGTATCGCTCGCCCCGATGGCCGGGGCGCAGGGCGAATTCGCCGGGGTCGCGATGATCCGCGCCTACCATGCCGCCCGTGGCGATTTGGCGCGTAGCGAAATACTGGCGCCGGATGCCGCGCACGGCACCAACCCCGCCTCGGCGGTGATGTGCGGCTACACGGTCAGGGAAATTCCCACCGATAAAGACGGCAACGTCGATCTGGCCGCGCTCCAGGCCGCCGTCGGCCCGCACACGGCGGGGGTGATGCTGACCAATCCCTCCACGCTGGGCGTATTCGAAAAAAACATCCGCGAAATCCAGCACATCGTCCATCAAGCAGGCGGCCTCTCTTACTACGACGGCGCCAACCTCAACGCCATCCTGGGACGCGTCAAGCCGGGCGACATGGGCTTCGATGTAATCCACGTCAACCTGCACAAAACCTTCTCCACCCCGCACGGCGGCGGCGGGCCGGGCGCCGGCCCGGTGGGGGTGAGCGCGCGCCTGCTGCCATATCTGCCGATTCCGCTGGTCGTTGTCGTCAACGGGTGTTATCGCCTGATGGCGGAACCGGATATGCCGCACAGCATAGGCCGTCTATCCGCCTTCATGGGCAACACCGGCATTTTGCTGCGCGCCTACGCCTACGCCCGCATGTTAGGCGCGGGCGGAATGAAGCGCGTGGCGGATTTCGCCGCCCTCAACGCCAACTATTTGATGGCGGAACTCTCCAAAGCCGGTTTCGACCTCGCCTTCCCACAACGCCGCGCCAGCCACGAATTCATCGTCACCCTCAAGCGCCTCAAGGAACAAACCTGCGTCAGCGCGATGGACGTGGCAAAACGCCTGCTCGACAAGGGCTTCCACGCCCCCACCACCTATTTCCCGATGCTGGTGCCGGAATGCCTGCTGATCGAACCGACCGAAACCGAATCGAAACAGACGCTGGACGCCTTCGTCGCCGCGCTCAAGGAAATCCTGGCCGAAGCCCACGCCACCCCGGAACTGGTCAAAACTGCGCCGCACACCATGCCGGTGCGGCGCTTGGACGACGTGAAGGCGGCGCGGGAGTTGGATGTGGTGTGGAAAGGGTGACTGAGTGTAGCCGGTTAAATTTGTATTATGGTACGATAGACCACAATGAATGCGATCCAACTTTTCCGTCGTTTGTTAAAACAAGGCGATGTTTGCCTCGATATGGTTGTATGGTCGCTGCCCAAAGCGACTATGGATAGGCCGCACGGACTCAAATATCGCCTGTACTGCGGAAAAGCCGGCCAGTGCATCGTTCGGCTGCGACAATGAAACCGGCAAGGGCGACCATCGACATTATGGCGAGTGTGAAGAAGCCTATATCTTCGTCAGCCTGCCGCAGTTGATCGACGATTTCAAGCAAGACTGTGCCCGTCTGGCGGGCTGGAGATGGGAAACATGAATAATAAGGTAGAGATAGTCATCACGACGCCGGAGCAGGCATTGCAAGACTTTGCCGACATTTGGTGCAAGGCTGAAGCCGGCGCAGCCATCGTCCCATCCATCGGTTTCGGCTCTCCATCGGAGTTGTTCGCAGCACTTACCGATAAAAGGCTGGAGTTGCTGCGTTACGTTGCCCAGTACGAAGGGTTGAACATCCACCAACTAAGCAAGCAGATCGGCAGGGACTATAAAAACGTCCATACCGACGTCAAGGCGCTCGAAGAACTCGGATTGCTGCAACGCGAAAAGGGGCTGCTGGTCGCGCCGTTCGATGAAATCGACATCAAGGTCGATCTCAGGAAGGCGGCGTAGCCCGGCCCGGAAATTTCATACCCGTAGTAGGACACAAGTAAAATGTTCCATGCGCCTTGTAGAAGCGCTCTTCAGCCGCGATTTGTCCGTTACGAAATGTCACCGTCGATCAGGGCTAAAGCTCCTCCTACACGAGGCATTCGCGGTTTTATGAACCTAAGCCGGACAATTGCCGGAACCAAACAGACGTTTAGACAAGATTTACAGGATGAACAGGATAGAAAACCCATCCTGTCAATCCTGTTCATCCTGTCATTTTTTTGCGGAAAGCCGCTCCAGTGCTTGATCTACGAGCTGGAGCGCAATCCGAGAGCACCCGTCAAGGCGCGCGAGCGGAGGTGTATTGCACCTCAACGAGCATACCATTTTATGCTGCCCAGGCTGCACACTTGCTTATCCCACGATTGGTGCGCTATATTGGTAGCAATTTTATTGCCACCAATCAGGACAGCAAACATGCATGCCGAAAAAATATCCATTTCAATCCCTTCCGGGATGATAGGGTTTATTGAGCAATACCGTATCGCACACACCTTGAAAAGCCGCTCCCAGGTCATCGGCGACGCGCTGGAACTGCTGCGCCGACAAGACTTGGAAGCAGCGTACCGGGACGCCAGCCAGGAAACCGACACGGATTTCGACATTGCCCTTGCGGATGGATTAAGCAATGAAACGTGGTGAAATCTGGTTTGCCGACCTGAGTCCAACCAGAGGCTCCGAAATTGCCAAGCGCCGCCCCGTATTGATCGTGAGCAACGACGCCAATAACCGCGCATCCAGCACCATCACGATATTGCCCATCACATCGAATGTAGCGCGCGTCTACCCGTTCAAAGTCTTTCTTGGCGCTGCCGAATGCGGCCTGCCCAAGAATTCCAAGATACAGGCGCAACAAATCCGCACCATAGCCAAGGAGCGGATAACAGGCGGCGCAGTCGGGAAGTTAGGCAAGGAAAAATCGCGCGAAGTGGATGCCGCAATCGGCTTGCATTTAGCCTAGAAAGCTCAGTTGAACGGGCTGGAGTGTGCGGTTTTCCGGGTGCAGGGCAAGGCGCAACGACGCGGAATGGTTGTTCCATTCCCTTCTCAAGGAGTTGCAACGCCGCCATGCGCCCGGAAAACCGTGCAATCCAGCCCGTAGCACTCTCACCAAACGGGTGAACGCAAAATAGATGACAAAGCTGTTTAGAACCACTATGTTGCACATCTTGGCAAGCGATCAACGGAGGTTTCTAGGATGATAACCCAGGCTGGCGACACCCTCACGCTGCATTTCGCGTTAAGCGCGCTGAACGGCAGTGAACTTGACAGCACCTTCGGCGCCGAGCCAATCACGCTACGGCTGGGCAGCTTTGAGCTGGACGGCAATCTGGAAAAATGCCTGATCGGTCTGGAAACGGGACAACGCTACGAATTTACGCTGGAACCGGAACAGGCCTTCGGCCCCGGCGACCCGGCGTTGATCCGACCCATATCCAAAGCGATGTTCGGCGACCGCGTCCCCGCACCCGGCAACTTGATGGAATTCACCCAGCCCGACGGTGAAAATCTCGCCGGCATCGTTCGGGAAATCGGCGAAGAACAAGTCACGGTGGATTTCAATCATCCCTTGAGCGGCTGCGTGGTGCGCTTCGAAGTGGAGATATTGGAAATAGCCAGGTAGGTGCTTACTGGCTTGGCCGACACACTTTCATATAGCGTTGGGTTGCGACAAGCATGCAACCCAATCTACGCGGTCAACTGAAGCACGCGGTGCGCCGGGAATATCACGCGGAAGGTGCTGCCAGCGCCCGGTTCGCTGTCTATTTCCAGTTTCGCCTGATGACGCGTCAGGATGTGTTTGACAATCGCCAAACCCAGTCCTGTGCCGCCGGTTTCGCGCGAGCGACCGCGATCCACCCGGTAAAAACGTTCGGTGAGGCGCGGAACGTGCTCTGCGTCGATGCCGAGGCCGGTGTCGGTGACGGAGAATGCCGCTCTATCTCCGGCATTTTCCCAGGTCAGGACGATTTCCCCGCCTGCCGGCGTATAACGGATGGCGTTGCTGACCAGGTTGCCGAAGGCGCTATGCAATTCATCTTCGTTGCCCAGCAAGCCTTCCTGCGCGCGGCTGTCCAGGCGGATCCGATGTTTGCCGTTGCTCAGCGACAGCGCTTCGCGGTACAGCGTTTCGATTAGGTGCGGCACGTCTACCGGGTTTTCCTGTGCATTTCCGCTGCTGCTTTCCAGGCGCGACAAAGTGAGCAAATCCTCCACTAGGCGCTGCATGCGCGTGGTTTGGCTGTGCATGAGCCGCAGATAGTGGCGGATTTCCTCGCCTTCCAGTTTTTCCGCGTCCGCCAGCGTTTCCAGGAAGCCGCCCACCACGGTGAGCGGCGTGCGCAACTCGTGGGAGACGTTGGCGACGAAATCGCGGCGCATGGTTTCCACCCGCTCGATTTGGGTTATATCGCGGATCAGCAGGAGTTTTTGCTCGTCGCCGAACGGCGCCATCTGGATGGATAGCGTTAGGTCGCGGTTGCGCAGGGATTTGATGACCAGCGACTCGCGGTAGTTGTGGGCGGCCAGGTATTCGGAGAACTGCGACTGGCGCAGCAGGTAGGATAGCCATTGACCCCGGTCGCGCTCCAAGTTCAGGCCGAACTGCGCTTCCGCGACCGCGTTGCACCATTCGATCTGATCCTTGTTGTTGAGCATCACGATGCCGTCGGGCATGGCCTCGGCGGCGCGCTGGAAGCGTTCCAGCGCGGCTTCGATGTCGTACTGGCTGTTCGACTGGCTGCGCCGCTGCTGGTAAAGCCGGGAAAATACGTCGTACCAGATGCCGCGACCGCCGGGAACTTCGTTGGATTCCGGGTGTTCCAGCCACCAAGCCAGATCGCGCAGGTTGCGCAAGTGAAATACAATGTAAAACAGCAGTGCTACGCTAAAGAACAGCAAGGCCGCGACCGCGTCGGCGGCGGCCCACAGGGCGAGGGAGAAAAGCGCTGTTGTTGCCAGCGTTATCAGTGGGCGCAGCCAGAATTTGAGCATGACGATTACTTATGTCTTGCGCGGAGGAATTTGTCCGGTTTGATTGCCCCCGGCGGGCGCGATTTTCGCGTTGCATCCCGCTGGAAACAATCCAATCCGGACAATTTCTTCCCGCGAGAAGGCATAATCTTTTCCTGCTACAGCATTAGCTATGCCTTGCGCGGCACCTGGCCGCAACCAATTCACCGTAGAGGACACGGAGGATGCAAAGGAAGAGCACCAGGTTTTCCTCCGCATATTCTGCGGTGAATTGGTTCTTTCCGTTTCCTTGACCATTCGCGCAGGGAGTCGTAGGGTGGATAAGCGTAGCGCATCCACCGAGTCGGCACAGAAAGGTGGATGCGCTACGCTTATCCATACCACATTATCTCCGAGAATAAATTTATCCTGATATTGCATATGGTTTAACTTGCCGTTGACGGATAAAACAGGTAAACCCGGTATCCTGCGGCTTTTGTTTCGCCCATGTCGATAGTCAGCTTTACTTCGATTTCGTCCTGGGCGGGCATGCCGTTTTGCAGCGGGGTGCCTGGGGGCAGATATTCCTGAGGCTGGAAGAGACGGCGCGCCAGAAGTTTGTCCTGATAGTCGGTGAGCGTCAACTCAAGCAGCGGATAGGCCTGCGGATAGGACGCGCGGTTGCGTTGCGTGGCGTGGAGCTTAACGATGTTGGCGTGATTGGGGTCAGCTTCCAGCGATGAGGTTTCAATGCTCAACAAATCGGGGTTGTTCGGCAGCGGAACGTGGCAACCCAACGCGCTGCAAGCCTGTTCGAGGGCGGGGCGGAGGCTGGGGGCGAGGGACGCCAGTTCGGTGCGGAAGAAGAAGAGGGTTTGCGCGAGCAATCCGACCACCAGCAGTGCGTTGCCGACCGGCCACAGCCAGCGGAAGTCGCGTGGGCGGGCGACAAGCTTTGCCACGGGCGATGGCTCAGGCTGGGCTTCCAACGGCGAATCCTGGGTTGCGAGGGATTCTTTCCACAGATTTTGCGCCAGCGCTTCCAACACTTTGTCGGCTTCGGCCTCGGTGGCTTCAGGTAGCTTGCGCTGGGGCGTAATGGTATGCGGAGCGGTATCCGCCACGGATTCGATGGGGTCAGGCTCAAACCCCGGAACGGAACCGAACACCGGCTCCCGCCCGAAATCCATATCCGCTCCGAAATCCGGGGTGAATTCGGCTGAGAGCACGTGTTCGATCTGAGAAATCGCGCTATTCGGGGATGTCGATTGCGCTGCTTCGACCGGTTCCGCTACAGGCTGGAACGCCATATCCGGGGTGTAATCCAGCATCGCGGCCGGATCGAATATAGACGCGGATGCGGGGGTAAGCTTAGGCTCCGGTTCCGGCTTAGGCTCCGGTTTTGGTATAGGCTTTGGTTCCGGCTTTAGCGCCGGTTTGGGTTCCGGTTCCTGCGTTGGTACAGGCTCCGGCTCCGGTTCTGGTATCGGCGCAGGCTTTGGTTCCGGCTCCGGCGCTAGTTCCGGCATCGGCTCGGGTTCCGGCGCTGGCTTTGCCGGCTCCGGCAGTAGCTCAGGTTCAGGTTCCGGCTCCGGTTCCGGCTCAGCCTTAGACTCAAATTCAGTTTCGCACCCTGGTTCAGGCTCTGTCCACCACGGCTCCGCTTCAAGCTCAAGCACGGCAGAGGAAGGTGGCTGAACCGGGGCGGCGCTTTTCAGCGCCGGGGCGGTTATTTCTTGCTGCGGTGTTTCGGTGGTCGCAGGTATCGGCGGATAGTCCAGCGCCAGCGATAGATAGGCATTGAATACCTGGCCGCACTGTCCGCAACGCACCCTCCCGTCACGCGCCAGCAGTTGCGCCGCAGTGACACGGAAAGTGGCTTCGCAGGAAGTGCAGGTGGTGGTATGCGCCATCAGTAGCGTTTGACTCCAGCCAGGCATACCCAGCCTTCATGCTCGGCGGCGGTGGCGATATCGAACCATTGCCGGTAGACCGCCAGCACTCCCTCCGCCTGGGTGGCAAGCACGCCCGATAGCGCGATTTTCCCGCCTGGGCGGACGGCTTGCGCCAGCAGCGGCGCCAGGACTTTGAGAGGATTGGTCAGGATATTGGCGACCACGATGTCGGCAACAGTCTTGGGCGCATTGTCGGGTAGGTAAAATTCGGCTGGAACGGCGTTCAGTTCGGCGTTCTGGCGGCTGGCATTGATGGCTTGCGGGTCGATGTCCACTCCCATTGCGCGCGCGGCGCCCAGTTTTAGCGCGGCGATGGTCAGGATGCCCGAACCGCAGCCGTAATCCAGCACGGTTTCGCCGCCGTCCAGATTTTGCTCCAGCCATTGCAGGCACAGGTGGGTGGTGGGATGGCTGCCGGTGCCGAACGCGAGGCCCGGGTCGATAGTCAGATTGACCGCAGCGGGATCGGGCGGCGTATGCCAAGTAGGGATGATCCACAGTTTGGCTGTAATCTGGAGCGGTTCGAACTGCGCTTGAGTAAGCCGCACCCAGTCCTGTTCGGCGACGGGCTCTATGGTGTAGCACGGGGCGGCGTCCAGCCTTGCGGCAGCCATAGCTGCGGCGACGATGGCCGGAATGTCCGCATCCACGGCGAACAACGCGCTGACGACGTTGTTGTGCCACAGGCTGTCGACGGGTTCACCCGGCTCGCCGAATATCGCCCGTTCTTCCACCGTCTCAGCATCGGCATCCTCAATGGCCGCCGACAAGGCGCCCAATTCGAGCAGCGCATCGCTTAAGGCGCCGGCGGTGTTTTCATCGGCCTGGATTTTGAGCGATAGCCACGGCATTGAAGTAAAGTCCTGAGTGGTGAGTGCTGAGTCCTGAGTGGTGATGTAGGGTGGGCACGGCTTTATCGTGCCCACGCGGGTTAACGCGACAATTTCCGCGTGGGCACAAAAAACGTGCCCACCCTACCATGCTCAGGACTGCTTCTTGGCTGCTGCGAGTTTTTGTTCCAGGTAGTGGATGCTGGCGCCGCCTTGCAGGAATGCGGCGTCGCGCAGCAGGTCCTGATGCAGCGGGGTGTTGGTCTTGATGCCTTCCACCACCATTTCGGAGAGCGCCGTTTTTAGGCGCGCCACCGCCTGGTCGCGGGTGGCGCCGTAGGCGATCAGCTTGCCTATCATTGAGTCGTAATATTGCGGCACCACGTAATTCTGGTAAACATGGGAATCGACGCGTATGCCCGGCCCGCCGGGGACATGGTAGACCGTGATGCGTCCGGGCGACGGCACAAAGGTGTACGGGTCTTCGGCATTGATGCGGCACTCGATGGCGTGTCCCTTGAAATGGATGTCCTTTTGCGTGAAACGCAGTTTTTCGCCGTTGGCGATGCGTATCTGCTCCTGCACGATGTCCACGCCGGTAATCAGTTCGGTAACCGGATGCTCGACCTGCACGCGGGTGTTCATTTCGATGAAAAAGAATTCGTTGTTTTCGTAAAGAAACTCGAACGTGCCGGCGCCGCGATAGCCGATGCGCCGGCACGCGGCGGCGCACGCCTCGCCGATTTTGTCGCGCAGCTTGGTGCTGAGTAGTGGCGCGGGAGCTTCTTCGAGTATCTTCTGGTGGCGGCGCTGCATTGAGCAGTCGCGCTCGCCCAAATGCACCGCGTTGCCGTGCTCGTCGGCGAGCACTTGGATTTCGATATGGCGTGGGTTTTCCAGGTATTTTTCCATGTACACCATCGGGTTGCCGAAGGCGCTCTGGGCTTCCGTCTTGGTCATCGCGACCGCGTTGAGCAGCGCCGCTTCGGTATGCACCACGCGCATGCCGCGTCCGCCGCCGCCGCCGGATGCCTTGATGATCACCGGGTAACCGGTTTCCTTGCCCATGCGCAGCACTTCGGCCTCGTCCTCCGGCAACGCGCCGTCGGAGCCGGGTACGCACGGCACGCCGGATTTTTTCATCGCATCCTTGGCGCACACCTTGTCGCCCATCAGGCGTATGGTTTCGGGGCGCGGACCGATAAATACGAAGCCGCTGTTTTCCACGCGCTCGGCAAAGTCGGCGTTCTCCGAAAGAAAACCGTAACCGGGGTGGATCGCCTCGGCATCGGTGACTTCCGCCGCGCTGATGATGGCGGGAATGTGCAAATAGCTTGCATGAGACTGCGGAGGGCCAATGCACACCGATTCATCGGCCAGCTTGACGTATTTTGCCTCGGCGTCGGCCTCGGAATGCACCGCGACGGTCTTGATGCCCATCTCGCGGCAGGCGCGCTGAATGCGTAGCGCGATTTCGCCGCGGTTGGCGATTAGTATCTTCTCGAACATTTATGAAATTCCGTTAGGCGTGAGGCGTGAGGGGTAAGGCGAAGCAGTAGTGGGTTCGACTTTCCGCCTCTTCACCCTCGCCTTCTAAGCCCTTCATTTATCGAACATATAAAATTCCGTGAGGGGTAAGGGGGAGGCGAATTGGTGGAGCACTTTCCGCCTCACCCTCACCCCCCAAAACGCGAGGGCTAGTGGTGGGGTAAGGCGAAGCGGGACCGTTTTCCGCCTCCCCCTCACCTTCTAACCCCTTACCTTACCCAATAATAAACAGCGGCTCGCCGTATTCAACGGGTTGGCCGTTTTCGACCAGAATCGCCTTGATCACGCCGCCCTGGTCGGCCTCAATCTCGTTGAGCAGCTTCATTGCTTCGATAATGCACAGGGTGTCGCCGACATTCACGCTTTGCCCGACTTCAACGAAAGCTTTGGCGCCGGGCGAGGAAGAACGGTAGAAAGTGCCGACCATCGGCGATTTCACCCTATGACCTTCCGCCACCACGGGGGCGGCGGGCGTCTCGACAGGCGCCGGTGCGCCGGGCGGAGGGGCATAAGGCATCTGCGGCGCGTATTGGGCGGGCATCATCATCGTTTGCGGCGCCGCTGGGCCAAAGCGGTTGATGCGCACCCGTTCTTCGCCTTCGGTGATTTCCAGCTCGGCAATGCCGGATTCGCTAACCAGATCAATCAACTTCTTGATTTTACGTAAATCCATAATCTAACTAATCCTTTTGATATTGCAGGGCAAACTGCAGCGCCAGCTCGTATCCTTTCGCGCCCAGGCCGCTGATGATGCCGACGGCTAGGTCGGAAAAATAGGAATGCCGACGAAAAGGTTCGCGTGCGAAAACGTTGGAAAGGTGTATCTCGATAAAGGGTATGCCCACCGCAGCAAGCGCATCGCGTAGCGCCACGCTGGTGTGGGTGAATGCTGCGGGGTTAATGATGATGAAACGGGTGTTGCCGTCGCGGGTTTGCTGGACTTTTTCGATTAACTCGGCCTCGCTGTTGCTCTGGAATGCCTCCAGCGCAACGCCTGCATCGGCGGCATGTTTTTTCAGCCGGTTGTCGATCTGCTCCAGGGTGTCATGACCATAATGGGATGGCTCGCGCCATCCCAGCAAATTCAGGTTGGGTCCATGCAGCACCAGTATCTTGCCGGCTTCGTTCGTGCCTGATTGTGTGCTTTTCATAGCATCAAGTTTGCCGCAAATGGGGGGAACTTGTCCAGTTTTTCGCTGAAAATCCCGTTAATGGGCGGAACGGATTTTTCTCCTGTTCAACATAACCACCTGAGCAGGGTGATTTTATCCGTCCCATCAATGAGCAAGAAAAATAGTTCCGGGTTTTGAATGCCGTAGCGCTTGTGCTTGTAGCAGTTTGTATCGTGGTCGCACGGCGAGGTAGAATGGCCGGACATTCGGAATGTTCTGCCGCAGCTTTTCGGCGTAGCGTTTCCCACATGCGCAAGGCATATAACTCTTGTTCGAGCATCCGTGTGCGCCATATGACAAGCTATTCAGGAACACCACAATTTTACAACAGATGCCTGACAGAGCACTATTAATCCACGAAAAGGAAATTATCCCATGTACGGATTCAGCACCCAAATGAACGTTCCGTTCGACACTGCCATCGAAAAAGTCACCGCAGCCCTCAAGCTGGAAGGCTTCGGCGTGCTCACCGACATCGACATACAAGCTACGTTCAAGGCTAAGCTTAACATAGACGGGCGTCCCTACCGCATTCTCGGCGCCTGCAATCCGCCGCTGGCGCAACGCGCAATTGAAGCCGACCCGGAAATCGGCTTGCTGTTGCCGTGCAATGTGGTGGTGCGCGAAGAAGCCGACGGCAAGATCACGGTGTCTTTCATCAACCCGGAAGTGATGCTGCAACTGGTGAAAAAGGAAGGCATCGCAGAGATGGCGCAGGATGTCATGGCGCGTCTGCAAAGAGTAAAAGACAGTCTCAACTAACGTGATCCTAGAAACCTCCGTTGAACGGGCTGGAGTGTGCGGTTTTCCGGGTGCAGGGCAAGGCGCAACGACGCGCAATGGTTGTTCCATTGCAAGGAGTTGCAACGCCGCCATGCGCCCGGAAAACCG
>JBAYVP010000058.1:0-19309 GCA_041674485.1 Sulfuricellaceae bacterium | reverse complement strand
CAGACTCACTCAGGACGAACGGAGGAAAATGGCAAGCCTCAAAACTCAGGATGAATGGAGAAAAATGGCAAGCCTCAAAGTTCTCAAGAAACCGCTTTTTTGTTCATAAATATCAATGGCGCACATAACAACAATAGCCGCATATAATCCCTTAAACGAGCGCCAAACAGCAACCATAACCCCTGTTTCTTGCCAACGCCTTTCGGCCTGCGGGCGAATATTTTACTCACCACGAACGGGGAAGTTTGACCCTGTGCCTCGCGCGTATGCTGAGGTTATACCTACATTATTTTTAATCCGTTCGCCCTGAGCCTAGCCTGCCCTGAGCTTCGCCGAATGGGCGAAGGGTGAACGGATTAAAAATAATCCTAGAAACCTCCGTTGAACGGGCTGGAGTGTGCGGTTTTCCGGGTGCAGGGCAAGCGCAACGACGAAGAATGGTTGTTCCATTCTGAGGAGTTGCAACGCCGCCATGCGCCCGGAAAACCGTGCAATCCAGCTCGTAGCGCTCTCACCATACGGGTGAACGCAAAATATATAACAAAGCTGTTTAGAACCACCATGTTACACAACTTGGCAAGCGGTCAACGGAGGTTTCTAGGATAATGTAGGTATAACGTTTCTTGGCATATACAAAATACAAGGTGTCGGGAATGCGCTTTATCACCAAGGCTAAAACAGCCTTTTCCGCAACCCGAAATATGTCCTCAAAACCCAATATGAGCCAATATTTTTTGGTTCCGGCAATTGTCCGGCTAGGATGATAAAAAAAACGCCGCGCATGTGCGCGGCGTTTTTGTAGGCTGAAATTTCCTGCCTGACGGCCTGGTTACTCCTTCGGGGCCGTTTTCTTGGCGGAATCGCCGCCCGCCATGTGCTCGTAGAAGGCGAAGCGCTTGTTGATCTCGCTTTCGAAATGCGCCAACATGCTGCCGCCGCTTTCGTTCATCTGCTGCACCAGTCCGCGGAAGCGCGGCTCGTTCTTGATGAACTCCTGGTAGGACACCGATGGTTTGGCCGAATCCATCACCAGCGGGTTCTTGCCCTCGGCGATACGGCGTGGGTCGTAGCGGAACAGCGGCCAGTGGCCGGTGTTGACCGCCAGTTCCTGCTGCTGGTGCTGTTTCGACAGGTCGAAACCGTGCTCCACGCACGGGCTGTAGGCGAGTATCAGCGACGGCCCGTCGAAGGATTCGGCTTCCAGGAAGGCTTTCAGGGTGTGGATGTCTTTCGCGCCGTAGGCGACTTTGGCAACGTAAACATTGCCGTAGCTCATCGCGATTTGCCCCATATCCTTCTTGTTGGTCGGTTTGCCGGCGGCCGCGAACTTAGCGGTGGCGCCCATGGGCGTGGATTTGCTGGCTTGGCCGCCGGTGTTCGAATAGACCTCGGTGTCGAGCACCAGGATGTTGACGTTGCGTCCCGAAGCCAATACGTGATCCACGCCGCCGAAACCGATGTCGTAAGCCCAGCCGTCGCCGCCGATGATCCACACGCTCTTTTTCACCAGTGCGTCGCTCACGCTCAGCAGGTTGCGCGCCTCGGGGCTATCGATCCCGGCCAGTTTCTTGCGGAGCGTTGCAACGCGCTCGCGCTGTTGCGCAATGCCGGTTTCGTCGGATTGCTCGGCGTTGCACAAGCCTTCCGCCAGTTCCGCGCCGATCTGGCCTTGCAGCTTATGCACCAGTTCCCTGGCGAACTCGGCCTGCTTGTCTATAGTCATGCGGAAGCCCAAGCCGAATTCGGCGTTGTCCTCGAACAGCGAGTTCGCCCAGGCCGGGCCGCAGCCGTTGGCGTTGGCGCTGTACGGCGTGGTCGGCAGGTTGCCGCCGTAGATCGAAGAGCAGCCGGTGGCGTTGGCGATCACCATGCGGTCGCCGAACAACTGGGTGGCGAGACGGATGTAGGGGGTTTCGCCGCAGCCGACGCAGGCCGTGGGGAATTCCAGCAGCGGTTGCAACACCATCGCGCCCTTAATGGTGGAAGTGCGCAGCCTCGTGCGGTCGAATTCCGGCAAAGTAAGGAAATATTCGAAATTGGCTTTTTCCTGGTCGCGCAGTGGGGGTTGCGGCTGCATGTTGAGCGCCTTGTGCTTAGTGTCGGTCTTCGACACCGCCGGGCAGATGTCCACGCACAGGCCGCAGCCGGTGCAGTCCTCGGGCGCGACCTGATAGCTGATGTGCATGCCGGCCTCGAACTCCTTGCCCTTGACCTGGATGTGCTTGAAAGTGGCAGGTGCGTTCTTGGCCAAATCGGCGGGAAACACCTTGGAGCGAATGGCGGTGTGCGGGCAGACGAACGGGCATTTGCCGCAGAATATGCACAGTTCTTCATCCCACACCGGGATTTCCAGCGCCAGGCTACGCTTGTCCCACATCGCGGTGCCGACCGGCCAAGTGCCGTCGGCGGGAATCATCGACACCGGCAGCAAATCGCCGCGCCCGGCCATGATTTCGGCGGTGACGCGCTTGACGAAATCCGGCGCATGGGCGCCGACAGTGTCCGGCATCTCGAAATTGCTGGTGGCGGCTGCGGGCACTTCCACGCGGTGCAGGTTGGCGACGGTTTCGTCGATGGCACGATAGTTGCGCTCGACGATGTCCTTGCCTTTCTTGCCGTAAGTCTTCAGCGCCGCGCCCTTGATCGACTCAATTGCGGCTTCGCGCGGCAACACCCCGGAAATCGCAAAGAAGGCGGTCTGCATCACGGTGTTGATGCGCCCCCCCATGCCGGTGGCCTTGGCAATCGCGACAGCGTCAATGGTGTAGAACTGGATTTTCTTATCTATCATCTGTTGCTGCATCTTGCGCGGCAGCGTGTTCCACACATTGTCCGGCGTGGCGGTCGAGTTGAGCAGGAACACCGCGTTTTCGGCGGCGTAGTCGAGCATGTTGTAGCGCTCGATGAACACCGGCTGGTGGCAGCCGATGAAACTGGCCTCGTTGCGCCCGATCAGGTAAGTGGAATGGATCAGCTTGGGCGAGAAGCGCAGGTGCGAGATAGTTGCAGCGCCGGCCTTCTTGGAATCGTAGACGAAATAGCCTTGCGCGTAGAGTTCGGTTTCTTCGCCGATGATCTTGATGGTGTTTTTGTTCGCGCCCACGGTGCCGTCCGAACCCAGCCCGTAGAACAACGAGCGAATCACGCCGTCGCCGGCGTCGATGCGATACTCGCTATCCCACGGCAGGGACAGATGGGTGACATCGTCGATAATGCCGACGGTGAAGTGATTTTTCGGATGAGCGCGCTCCAGTTCCTCGAACACCCCCTTAATCATGCCCGGCGTGAATTCCTTGGAGGACAAGCCGTAACGTCCGCCGATCACGCGCGGAACCTGGGCAAACTCGGTGCCGCCGGAAGCGAAATACTCGGCAATCGCCGTGACCACATCCTTGTATAGCGGCTCGCCGTCCGCGCCCGGCTCCTTGCAGCGGTCGAGCACGGCAATGCGCGTGACGCTGGGGGGCAGCGCCGAGAGCAACGCGCTGGCGGCGAAGGGGCGGTACAAGCGCACCTTGAGGATGCCGACCTTCTCACCGCGCGCCGTCATGTGTTCCACGGTTTCCTGCGCGGCTTCGGCGCCGGAGCCCATGAGGATAATGACGCGCTCGGCATCTTCCGCGCCGACATATTCGTAAATTTTATAATGGCGTCCGGTCAGCCCGCCGAACTTATCCATCGCCGCCTGCACAATGGCCGGCATCGCGTCGTAGTAGGTGTTGACGCTCTCGCGTCCCTGGAAATACACGTCCGGGTTTTGCGCGGTGCCGCGCACCACCGGATTTTCCGGGTTGAGGGCACGGGCGCGGTGCGCCTGCACAAGATCGTCGCGTATCATCTCGCGCGCCACCTCGTGGCTAACCTGCGCCACCTTGGCAACCTCGTGGGAAGTGCGGAAGCCATCGAAGAAATGCATGATGGGCAAACGGGATTCCAATGTCGCGGCCTGGGCGATTAGCGCCATATCCATGGCTTCCTGCACCGAATTCGATGACAGCATCGCAAAACCGGTGGAGCGCGCCGCCATCACATCGCTATGGTCGCCGAAAATCGACAAGCCCTGCGCGGCCAACGCGCGCGCGGCCACATGAATGACAAAAGGCGTCAACTCGCCGGCGATCTTGTACATATTGGGGATCATCAGCAGCAGCCCCTGCGACGAAGTGAACGTCGTCGCCAACGCGCCGGTTTGCAACGCGCCGTGTATCGTGCCGGCGGCGCCGGCCTCGCTTTGCATTTCGATGACCTGCGGCACCGTGCCCCACAGGTTCTTGATGCCGTGCGCCGACCAAAAATCGGAAAACTCTCCCATCGGAGAGGAAGGGGTAATCGGATAAACGGCGATCACCTCGCTGGTGAGGTGAGCAATATAGGCGGCGGCTTCGTTGCCGTCTATCATAACCATGTGGACATGTGACATCAGGAACCCCTAATAAACCATATTTAGTTCAACAAGATAAATTCGCTGCAAACGCACCGCCCCATCCGTCCGGGAAACGATCCGCAAGCTATCAATCTTATCTATATGACCTATATATTACAAGTATTGTAAGCTGAAAAATACGCAATATTCCCATTAACATTCCCACAGTCGCAACTCAAAATCATCTTGACCGCATCGCTTGCCGTGGATAATCCTAAAAACCGCATTTGCTTAACCGCAGAGGCGCTTCAGACGCAGAGAAATAAATGAGTTGCAACAATTTTCCGCTTCACCAAATGGGTGGTGTCGCGCGACACCATAACTCATTGTTTTTTTCTCAGCGCCTGAAGCGTCTCTGCGGTTCAACTGAGTATTTTAGGTTGATATGCACGTAATCCATGTGCGCCCTAAGCCGGACAATTGCCGGAACCCAACAGGGGGTAGGGTGGATAAGCGCAGCGCATCCACCGAACGGTGTTTCGGAATGTTCAGGTGGATGCGGCTCGCGCTTATCCACCCTACCCAAGTCCACCCTACCCAAGAGCCGCGCCAGTGCTTGATCTACGACACGGATGATCCTAGAAAGCTCAGTTGAACGGGCTGGAGTGTGCGGTTTTCCGGGTGCAGGGCAAGGCGCAACGACGCGCAATGGTCGCTCCATTGCAAGGAGTTGCAACGCCGCCATGCACCCGGAAAACCGTGCAATCCAGCCCGTAGCGCCCTCACCAAACGGGTGAACGCGAAATATATGACAAAGTTGTTTAGAACCACCATGTTACACATCTTGGCAAGCGGTCAACTGAGCTTTCTAGGATGATGTTGAAAACGCTGTATGCATCGAATGTAGGGTGCAATAAGCGATAGCGCATTGCACCAGGTGGTGGAGGTAAGGAGATGTTTAGGGTGTGTGGTGGTTTCTTACATCCGGCGCAATGCCCGTTGGTTATTGCGCCTTACGCGGGTTGCGGGATTAGTTCTTACTCGTCGAACAGTTCGGCATGAGCACCGGTGCGAACAAAGACAATCAATCCCCCGGATTTCTTGTCATCAAGGCGATAGGCAAGCAGAAAATCACCACCGATATGGCACTCTCGATGTCCATTCCAGTCGCCCTTGAGCGGATGATCGCGCCACTCCGGCGCCAATGGTTCGTCGTTGGCAATCAACAGCAACATGGCTTCTTTGAGCCGCTTCATGTCATATCTGCCGGAACGAAGCAGCCGCTCCCAATCCTGAGTGAAACGCTTGGTGTAATCCGCTGTTCTTGGAAGTGCCGCCCGCTTATTGCTTGCCGGCTTCTTTTTCGAGGGCATCGAACAGTTCCCGAGCGTCGGCAAAACGGGCGCCTCGCGTGCGGACGATTTCATCGGCTTCGGCCATTGCGGCCAGAGTCTCGGCATTCGGCGCCCGCACCTCAAACGGCATTGCCTTTTCAGCCACCACGCGCTTTAGGAACACCCTCACCGCATCCGAAACGCTCAGCCCCATCGAGGACAAGGTTTCCGTAGCCTGCGCCTTTACCTCTTCGTCCACACGAACGTGGATCATCGCTGTTGCCGCCATAACATACTCCCACCCGATCAACGTAATACAATGTATCGCATTCAAAGGGAAATCGCAATCACCAGACGCAACAACCGAAGCCAAGTAGGGTGGGCACCCTACCGGGCTGAGGTACGAAGCGCATCAGTCGCGGAGTGCCGGTGGTTACTCGAACGATGCGCTTCCTTCGACAGCGCATCCTACGTGGGCTATGACTACTCGCCTTCCGGCAACTGATCCGATGGCTTCTTTGAAACGTTTTTCTTACTGAGAAAACCGGTGATGACTGCGGCAACAGTAGTCACGGAAACCGCTATTGCAACATTTTCATGCCCAAGAAGGGAGAGAACCAGAATCAGGAGAAGAGATGCCCACACCAGACGTTCCGCAGTCTGCCGATTACAGCGGTCGTTTTCGATCAACGCCATCTGCCCACGCTCTTCCAACCCCCTGATATGTTTTCCATTAGCCTGAAATTCTCCGCGAATAACCTGCGCCGTGCCGGGGAGCACTTCGTCATACTCCTTGAATTGTTTCGCCGAAGGCATGGGGCCGGAATGCCGCTCGCTTTTGATTGCCGCGATGATTTTGTGCGCAATTTCCCCCTCCACACGTTCCAGCAAAGCAGGTTCAAGCGGAATAGATGTGGCAACCTCCGGTTGGGAGGGAGTCACCGCCTCAGAGGATTGTGGGGAGGTTTCGCTTGACATGCAGATTCTTGCCTTCATGAGCGGAAATAGCGGCCTGCATCTGCACGCCAGTTCGATTCCATGCGCTATTGGTCAGAGACTCCACGCTATGCGAGATGGGGGATTGATAATCCGAGCTCGGAAACAACACGAAAACTTCAGACAAAGCACCAAGGATTTGCCCAACATGATCGTAAACGGCTGATTTCATGGTTGCTCCTACTTTCATTTCTGGGGATGGTAACGATGATCCGCTTAACCCAAGTTTGTCATTCAACAAAAAAACATATTTATAATCATATTGTTGCCGCACTACAGTTTTTTGCAGTGCCTAAACTGGCATATAACCAATTGATTTCACAATGTGTTTTTCCATGATAAACTTGGGTTAACGTAATACAATGTATCGCATTCAAAGGGAAATCGCAATCACCAGACGCAACAACCGAAGCCACTGAGTTTTCATTGATTAATCGACCCATCCAGCGGGCCGTTTTCCTACTCCTGCCTTGTAGAGCCTTATCCGGCGCGGCTCTCAGCCAAGTAGGGTGGGCACGCTTTTTGTGCCCACGCGGAGATTGCAATGACCGCACCGCGTGGGCACAAAAAGCGTGCCCACCCTACCGGGCTTAATCGACCCGTCCAGCGGGCCGTTTTCCTACCCCTGCCTTGTAGAGCCTTATCCGGCGCGGCTCTCAGGGCAGAAATCGGCGCTCACGCGCCGCACGCATCGCCAACGCGCAAAATAACCTCCAAAACGGCTGAATCCCATTATGAAACATCTTTCTGCGCTGATTCGTTGACGACCGGTGTTATCATACCATGATAGGGTAATGTTTCGCTGGGGATTTTCAGTCCAGCCAAGGGTGGACATATTTTTGCACCCACGCGGTTAGCTGCGGTGATTTCCTCATACACAAAAAACATGCATACCGGGCTTTGTTGGTCGGCTTCCTTCACTTTCGCGTGTAACTTGTGGTTATCATGGCCGTGACGATGTCGTTGAGCAGCCGCCCGCGAAAGTTGGTCACGGCGGTGTTTCTATGGGTGTCCAATTCATTCATCACATCGGGGGGGATTTTCCCGCCGCTACCGGGTGCATAGACAATCAGCGCGCAGCCGTCGGGTTTTTTGTCGAGGATTTTTTGGTGCGCATTCGCCCAGTCGGGCCAATGGACGAGATATACGCTTGCTTGCTCGGCCCGGCCTATGTCGCCTTCATTGGCTATTTCGCAAATGTTCTTCTCATCGAACAAGCCGGAATCCGTCAGCAGCTTTTTCAAGCTGGAAAGATTGTCTCCTTTTGCGAATAGCGCGATCTTCCTGTTCGCCAGCCCTTTCCCGAGGCGGATGATTACCGGCAGGATGCCGCGCGCCCATAACACGCACCCCCAGATTACCCCCGCTATCGCAATGATAAAGATTACGACATGATAGTTTTCTACGATGTGCTTAAGCGTCTCCCAAATGTTCCCAAGTATCTCCATTTTCAGTTTCCCTCCCCACGTTCAAAAACCGTCTTGTAAGCCTTATATTCGTTCGACTTGGCCGGCGAATTGCGCCATTCGCGTATATCGTCGCCGTGTATGCCGATGATTTTCTCCAGGTATATTCCCCATTTATCTCCCAGCGCCGCTTTGGTCTTGTTGCGTTCCTTGCCGAATTTTTCCGCCAGTTGCTTTAGGGTGAGGTTTTTTACTTCGGTCTCAATGCGTTCTTCTTCGCTGACCAGCCGCCCATACCCCGCCGCCGTTTTGGCGCCCGCGCCCAGCCATTCGAGCGCGCACGATAGCGCCGCCATGACTTCAGGCAATTCCGCATCGCCGCCGCGCGGTGCAATGGCGAACATGAATTTCGGCTGGTCCGCCACCAGAAAGGGTACGGGAACCGGGTTATGCCAGTCGGCGGGGGTGACTTCCGGGTTCAGCGGATCATCCGCGCCTTGTTCGTACCATGCGGCCATGTGCGGCGTCATGATGTCGGCCTTGAGTTTCACCGGCTCAATGGGCAATGCGTCGAAGAAGATGAAGCCGCCGGCGGCTGTGTCGCGTTGGGGTTCCTTGTCTTTGCTGCCGAACCAGCGGTGCAGCGTGGCGGCGCGTTCGTCTTTGTCGTCGGCGAAATCCATCCAGGCTTCCACCCAGGCGCGCACCAGTCCCTTGACCGCCGCGCCGGGAAGGTAGGGCGCGCCCAATGTCGGGTGCCAGAGGAAGCCGTTTTCCACGGGGTGCGGATTGCCCAGGCCGGTGGCGAAATGCCACGGCGCGGCAAACACCGCGAATTCGCCGCCGAGCGCGCGGCACAGCGTGACAAGACGGTCGCTTGCGGCCTGCAAGGCGGTGGGGTCGCCGGCTTTGCCCTCGACGGTTTTGAGCCATTCCCTCTTGCCTTCCTTGAATCCTTTTTTCTCATCCTCCTTGTAAACCTGCCATTGCCCGTCATACTGGTCGAAAAAGCGCTCGTACCACAAGCCGCGATGGCCGTCGCCCAATATTGGCCGCGCTTTCCGCGCATCCCGGTAATAAAGCGGCAGGTTGGGCGCGTTCATTGCTGTTCTTCCTCCATGTAGGCTTTGGCGAATTTCTTCACCCAATCGAGCACCAGCATGGCTTCGGCCTGCGCCAGACGGTAGGCGCGCATGTCGTTGGCGGTTATCCCTTGCAGCAGGTCGCAGCCCGCATAGGGTTGCCCCTCCTTGGCGAGCCAGCCGCATAGCAGATCGTAAAGCGCAAGATAGGCGATGCCTTTGGCGTTATCTTCCGCGCCCTTGCTGCGATAGAACGCCGCCGCCTGCCCCAGCCCGTTCATCCTGATCATGGCTGGAAAGCTCGCGGCGTAGCTCTTGAATTCCTTTTGGCCGATGCCGTTTTTTTTCAGCGTTTCGACCTGTTCCAGCGCGTATCTGGCGCGCTCCTGCTGCATCGTTTGCATGGTTACGCCCCCTCCAGCGCCTTGACCGCGCACCATCCCATGCCGACGGTTTCGTTGCCGCCCAGTTGCAAATAGGGTTTCGCGGAAAACAGGCCGGTGACATTACTCATGACCGCGCCGGCTTCCATCTCGTGATCTTTTTTGCGCGATTTGTTCGCCGCCAGCGGCACATACAGCAGGGTTTCCGGCGGCAGGGTTTCCTCGTACCACAGCATGCCCTTGCGCACGGTCTTGGTGTCCGCATCCAGCGCGATGTGGGCGTTGATCGGGACGGCGGTCTGGGTCAGGTGGGCGTACATGTCGTCGGAGACGATAACCAGCCGCCGTTTCAGTTCTTCTTCAACGCCTTCCCGCGCCATCAGGCGGGCAATGGCGGCGCAGCAATCCGCGATATTCGCCGCAGCGTTAAGGGTATAGCGATATTCCTCCAGAAAAAGATCGCCGCTTCCCGCGCACACCCAGGCTTGCGTGTCTGAAGCGACTTTGGGCGCTTCGAAACTAAAGTCCGCCTCCAGCCCCATTCTTTTCGCGTCGCGCTGCAAGCGCGCCAGCGCTTCGGCGCAGGTCACCCACTTGAACGCGCCGGTCAGCGAGCGCACCGGCAACAGCAGCAGGCGCGCGTCACCCACCGCCAGCGCGCCGGCGTTGTCTGCGGCGTGCAGGGTGTCCGGGCCGAACAGGGCGAGAACGTCGCAGTGATCCTTGCCGAAAACACCCTCGGCCTTGTCGCGCAGCGCGCCCTTGACGGCGGAGCCGAATACGCACGGCCAGCCGTTGTGGCCTTCGCGCTGGATGGGCAAGTCCACGCCGCCGACGGCGCTGCCCGCGCCGGCGTGCAAACTGGTTTCGGTAAGCAGACCCAGCAGGGCCGTGGCTTGGTTGTTCATGCGTTTTCCCCCGGATGGTCGGTAAAAAATTCGTTGCGCTTCCACAGGCCGCAAGCAATCGCGCCGCGCCCCCATTCCCGGTCGTCGCCGAGTTGCCGGCCATGCAGTGCGGCGATGGCGGCGGCAATGTCCCCGTTATCCACCGTGCAATAATAGCTGCTGCCGGGCGGGATCAGGCTTTGCACGGCGCGCGGCTTGCGCCCGGCCATATCCCAGCCGCCCTCGCGCAACACCTTGCCGAGCACTGCGGCATGGAGCGTGAGGGCAATGCCGTCGATTGCACCGCGCCAGACATCCGCGCCATTTAAATTGACCGGCTCGGGCGCGAAACCCGGCGGTAGCCAGCCGGTTGCGCCCGCACCGAAACGCGCCGGGGTCAGCAGCACCAGCATCACCCCCAGCGTGTCTGCTCCCGCCGCCGGCATGGCCGGCCTATCCGGCGTTGCGGTGAAGGCGATGTCCGCAAGACGCCCCTCGCTGCCCAGCCGCACGATGCGGTTTTCGATGCCGGTCCCCTCCAGGCCGCAGATGTCCGCTTCGATACTGAGTCCCTTCTTGGGGCGGATATGGCGGGATTGGTAGAGCAGGCCATTCAGCACGGTGCGCGCACCGTTGTCCCGCGCTATGCCGAGACGCGGCTCAGTCGCGTACAGGTCTGCCTGACGGTGAAGCTCGCCGCTCTCCGGCACGCCGCCCTGCAACACTTTTTCCAGCCCGGCGCGGGTGAGCCATGCGCCGGACAGCGCGCGGTATTCCCGCCCCGGCGCTTGCGGTAAGCGGACGTTGCCGCCATGCGTGCGCACGGCGGCGCCGATGCGCAGGCGGGCAAAGTCGGCTTTATCTTCCCGTTGCAGCAGGAACCATGGCGCGGGATAAAGCCGTTCGCCGTTTAACGATAGCCAGACGCCGGCAAGCGAGAGGCTGGCCAAATCATCGCCATAGCCGATGAGGTCGTACAGTTTTCGCCCGTCGGGCAAGGCATAATTTTCCCGCTTTTGGCCGAAGCACTTCCAGTCCGCGCCCAGCGCATCGCCGATGGCCGTGCGCACCGCACCCAGCACGGTGCGCGGCGGCGGCGGAAAAACGCTGGCAAGCTCCGAACCGCCGATGGCGTCGAACGGGCGGGATTCGCGGAAAAACAGCGTGTCGAATGCGCTTAGGCGCAAGGTATTAACCGCGCTCATCGCCCCACCCCCTTCTGTGCCAAAAAGCGCACCAGCAGCGCGCCGTCGGCATCCAGGGGCTGCGGTTCGAACGTCGTTTCCTCGCCATTGCGTTTGCGCAGGGTAGGGCAGCACTGTTCCAGCAGCGGCTGCACGATCTTGCGCGCTTCGTCCATAGTCTTGGCTGTGGACGCGCCGGAGTTGAGATATTCCATCGCCATCAGCGAGACGGCCTGGGCATTGTCCAGTATGGGCGTTTCGCCCCGGTGCGGATTAAGAAACTGTCCAACAATGACTTCCCTTCCGGTGCAAGTCGCTAGTATTGACGCTCCCTCCCCTTCAAGGGGAGGGTTGGGGTGGGGATGGGGTTGTTTGGGCAGAGAATCGTTTATAGCAACACTTTTGTGGTCAGCAACCAGCTTGACACTGGGAGGCGACGCCATTCGGACGGCTTTGCATTGAAGGTCCCGCCGGATCGCATTCACCCCATCCCCACCCCAGCCCTCCCCTTGAAGGGGAGGGAGCCGCGATGCAGGCATGGATCGGGAGATAATTAATGGACAGTTTCTAAGCAGATCGAAGCGTTCGCCGATACGGTGAAAAAACTTTCCGGAAAAACGACCGGCTTCGCCTTCCGCTTCTTCTATTTTGCGGTTTTGTCGGAATTCCTCCGCCAGCCACTCGATGACAACGCGGCCATCCTCCAGCGCGATTTCCCACGGCATCGCCCATTCCAGCGCCATGCCGCCCGGCTTCCACACGCGGCAGGCGATGGCGTCGCGCCCCCGCCCGTCCTTGGCGACCTCATTGAGCAGATCGTGCGCATCGCCCAGCACCTTGCCCAGCGGCATCTTGACATGGGCGTATTCAATCGCGGCGGAAATAGAGGTGGCGACGGGCGGGGCAAAGCAGGCGAGATAATGTTCCCGCAATGCGGCGGCGCATTCCAGCGCGCATTCCAGCGGCAGCAGCGCCAACACATCGTCGCCGCCCGCATAGACGAGAAAACCGTTATACGCTTCGACAATGTCCGCCACCCCATACGCTTCGACAATGCCCGCCACCCCGCCGGTGAACTGCGCCAACCCTTGCGCGATGGCTGGCCGCTTGGACGGCTCACTCATCTGGATGCCCAGCTCGTCGCCATCCATCAGCAGCACGGCGTAAAAAGGCGAAACCGGATCAATGTCGGCAAGCCGACGCAGCGTCTTCAGCTTGGCGAGTAATTCTATGGCGTCTTCCGCCTTTTCCCCCCATAGATTCTTGTTTTCCAGCATGGCATCGAAAAAGACCGCACCGTCCAGCGCCGCCCATTTTCTTTCCGCGCCTTTGTCTATCGCAGCGCGTATGCAGGTGATGTTGCTATCCCACTCGCCATAGCTGCCGGTCAGTTGGTAAGCGTCGTCGTGGAAATCCCAGAGCGCCTGCTCAACGCCACTGTCTTCCTTTGCCTTGGCGATCAACTGCGCCAGCCAGGGTGCTGCGGCCATGTAATGCACCGACGGGACGCCGCTGGGCAGCGGCCAGCCTTGGACCGTCCAGCCGCCCGGCAGAGTCGCGCTCACGTCCTTGAAACAGCGAACGAAGCGGCGCTTAACGAAGGCAATGGCGCAGAGCATTTCATTGGGGCGCAGGTCGGTCGCCATGGTGGAATCACGGGATGCGCGCACCTTTTCCCAGAATTTTTTCGGCTTCTCGCCGGGGCGCGCCGCGCCGGAAAGCTCCTGCCAGCCGTCCATCATCATGCATTTCTCGCCCTCTTCGTCCGGCGGCAGATGCGTGCGCCTATACTTCAAGCAGTCCAGCGTGTCGGTCGCGTCGGCATCCGCCGTCAGCGCCCATTCGATGTCCCAAAAAGCGGCTATCTGGCGTTCCCATACTTTTTCGGTTTTTTCGTCGGCGATGCCTTGCAGGTCACATTCCCAAACCTTGCCGGCCAGTGCTCTCCAGGCGGTTTGCACCGTTAGCGCGACTTGCCGGGGGTCGAATCCCTCATCGACTTTTGCCATGAAACGGTTCGGGATGCAGCCCTGCTTGCTCCCCTCGCCGCCGTTTTCGACGAGCCGCATGAAGGACTCGTCAGGCTTGGGAAAAACCATGTCCCCGCCCTGCTTTCCGACCGCCTTCATCGCCACCGCCGACAGCCACGACAGGATGAACGACCCCGCCCAAAAATCCCGCGTGCGCCGCGCCTGGGCGACGAAACCTTGGACGGGGCCGAGGGTGAAGTGGAAATAGCTCATGGCAGCACCGCCTTTTTGTCGGGGAAGCGGGCAGGCGCAGTCGGATTCGGCGTAGCGGATGTATCGCCTACCTTGCCATCCAGAAAATTGGTGATGACTTTCCAGTCTATATGTTGATCGACAGGATGGCCTCCGGCATTGATCTTTTCGACATTTGGCAGGAAACGCGATTGCAGCAATAGGCTGACGCCGAGATATTCCTTGTCGCTCAAGCGATGAACGTGAAAGAACAATGGACTGGCGCGGCGTTCATGTATTGCGGCATTGACGATATACTTCTTGTTCCTGCTGTCGTAGTTGTGCGGTAGCCCGAATACGACACGCTTGGGGTGGAATGCCGGATTTGCGGCACGGAATATTTCTTCTTCCCTAAACCAATCGTGGTCGTCCTTGAACCTTTTTTCGGATTTCTCGCCAAGCACCTTGTCGTTTTTACCCCAACTACGATACTTGAGCATGGCTTTTCCGAATTTGTTCAACGCTTCGTAAGGGGAGTTTGCCGAAAACAGGCAGTCCAGGCGACTATCTTTCGAAAATGCCGAGTAATCCGGCTGTGGCGCACTGCCAAGGGCAGCAAGCAACGCCTTAATCTCAGCCTGGTATTGCTCTTGGGTCATCGGCGCAGCCCATATATCCTTCCCATCGCAAACGATTTTTTCCAGGGCGAGGCTGCCCATTCCATGGCGCGACCGGCTGCCTAAACCGCCCAACAGCCCTAACGCCTTGAGTGCGTCCAGAATCGAATCGTCAATTTGATTTCGCGCGGCCAGAGCAACGGTAAATGTCTGGTTTTCGTCTATGCAGGAACGGATTAGCTGACCTGCGCAAGTCGGGGGATTTTGATTCCGGCTGCCATAAGCCACCATCAAGCCATAGCCAAGATAACGTGCCGCATCTTTGCTTTCGAAAGCCTCGTGAACAGCCGGCGCAGCTTTCGAGGTAAGCCGATTGTGCCGTACAGTCAGCAAAAAACAGCCTTGGCCGCCCTGTTCCGCAGTCCCGCCGAACAACCGCGCTTCTTCGCCGTGCAAGGCTTTCAACGCCGCCTCATCGCTGTCATTGTTTTCCCGGAAGTGCTTCCAGTTCAGCGCGCGCCACCAGAACCTGAGCGCGCCCTTGACCGAGGGCGGGCGTATGCCGTCGCTGGGCGATTGATCCGCCCCGCCGATGAACATCGGCGTGACGATGCGAAAGACAGCTTCCATGGTGTTCATGCCTGTTCCTCCCCGATAGCGATGAAAGCCGGGCGTAGTGCCAGGGTAAATTTGTTCTCAGAAATTCATGATGAAAATCAATGATGGAAAACCTTTTTCACCGCAGAGGACGCGGAGGACGCAGAGGAAAAGCATGAGGGGTTTCCTCTGCGTCCTCTGCGGTGAATTGGTTTTTTCCGTGCTGAGAACAAATTTACCCTGGGCGTAGTGCCGTAGGATGTGGCTTCCGACAGGAAGTGCCACGCTCGCGCATCTTTAGCGGCGATACGCGACCGATGCGCCTCGTTCCCCGGCACATCCTACGGGATGGTTATGTTTTCGATGGCTGTCGCGCATCATGACCGAATTGGTGCGTTTTATCAATGGTTATTTTTCGATGTTGTCTTTTGATCGTTCCCACGCGTTGCGCCCATCGTTACTATCGTATGCACACAAGTCAATTCAAGCCGTTCATGCTGAGCCTGTCGAAGCACGAACGGCTTGAATTGACTTGTGTGCATGCATTAGCGCCCACGGGAGAAGGGTGAAAATCTGCTGAGATACCGTGGGATGTGCCGAGGAACGAGGCGCATCGGTCGCGTTTCACCGCCAGGATGCGCTTTTGCGTAACGACGGGCGCGCCGCGCGGGAACGAGGCTTCGGGGTGAAATTCAGGATGACGAGAGTGTGTAGTTGCCGCAGCCCATGGTGGTTTTTTGCCCCACGCCCAGCCATTGCCCCCAGTACAGCAGCGCGAATTCGAGCTTGTCGTCCGAGGCGGGGTAAGACAGCGCGCCGACGATGCCCGGCACCCGCAGCTTGCGGTGGGCGTTGGCCGCATTGTCGGCATTGCGCGGGGTGGAGGCGTATTCCCATTCGACCTGTTTTGCCGGGTCGGCGGCGGCGGTCAGCGCCGCTATGGCGCGGCTGCTTGCGCTCGTTTTCCAGCCGGGCGGCAAGCTAATCGTATCAGCCAGGCCGGGTTCGAGTTCGATCATGCGCCGGGCAATCGAATCCAGCACCGCTCCCAGCGTGGGGCAGTGCAGCACGCCGGTGGCGGGCAGGCGTTCGCGCTGCGCCTTGCGCGAGGCCAGCAGCAGCGGGGAGCGGAAGGTCAGGGTGTGGATGCGGCGGATGCGCTCCGGGTGCTGTGCTGCATATAGCCGCCGGTACAGGGTTTCCGGGGTTTCGAGGCGCGGCAATGCTTCGAGCGGACACCCGTCCGCAACCAATGCTTGCACGGGGTTTCCCGGTTGTTGCAACCAGGCGGCGCGGATGCGCACTTCGCGCCGGTTGATCTGTTGCGCCTGCCGGGCGAGCAGGGACTGTGCGATTTGCCGCCACACCTGCGTCGCCGCGCCGAACAGCATTACGCCGAAGCGCAGTTCGCAAGTGATGGTCTGGTTTACCGGCGGCGGCAGGATGACAAAATGCGCCGCCCGGTTGTCGCCGTTCGGGCGCAACACCGGCAACAAGTGCGGCGCGTGATGCTTGACGGCGCCCTCGACATAGCCGTGCAGCACCCCGCCCAGATGCGCCGGCAGCGGCTTGCACCCCGGCGCGATAGACAGGTCGAAGGTGAGCAACAGCAAGTTTTTCCTCCCTGGCGCGCGTGTGGGCGGTTTTCGCGATGAAACTTAATCGACCTGTGTAGCGGGCCGTATTCCTAAGCCGGACAATTGCCGGAAGCCAACAGGAGGTAGGGTGGATAAGCGAAGCGCATCCACCGAACGGTGTCCCGGAATGTTCAGGTGGATGCGCTTCGCTTATCCACCCTACCCAAGAGCCGCGCCAGTGCTTGATCTACGATATGTTCTTGTCACAAATTGCTTGTGACTTGGTCTGAATACCAGTCTTAATCGACCCCATCCAGCGGGCCGTATTCCTACACTGGGAAGCTACCGCAAAAAACCTGGTGGTTGACGTCTTAATCGACCCCATCCAGCGGGCCGTATTCCTACATTACAACAACCTGCCTAAGGTTACCTCGCTACCTGTCTTAATCGACCCCATCCAGCGGGCCGTATTCCTACAAGCTACACGCCTCAGGCGGTGATAACTAGGCTTGGGTCTTAATCGACCCCATCCAGCGGGCCGTATTCCTACAGATCAACGGCAGCGGCGGCACGGCACTAGCGAACGTCTTAATCGACCCCATCCAGCGGGCCGTATTCCTACCAGCGGGCGGTTGGAGAAATCACACGAGCATATCGTCTTAATCGACCCCATCCAGCGGGCCGTATTCCTACAGCCCATGCGCGCTTCCGAAATGCTGACCTTTCTTGTCTTAATCGACCCCATCCAGCGGGCCGTATTCCTACAAGATCGAACCGGGTAGCGCCGGACCGTTCATCCGTCTTAATCGACCCCATCCAGCGGGCCGTATTCCTACGACTTCACGGCGGCTTTTTTGATCTGCAAATTATGTCTTAATCGACCCCATCCAGCGGGCCGTATTCCTACGCCAGACACGGAGGGTTTCAAAAAACGGTGTTTGGTCTTAATCGACCCCATCCAGCGGGCCGTATTCCTACTTGGGTGAAGCGCCCGGAAGGATGGGTGAATCGGGTCTTAATCGACCCCATCCAGCGGGCCGTATTCCTACGCTTAAAATATTGGCCAGACTGCGTCGAGACGATGTCTTAATCGACCCCATCCAGCGGGCCGTATTCCTACGCATATTACGATCGTGCGTGTAATGCCTTTTCCGTGTCTTAATCGACCCCATCCAGCGGGCCGTATTCCTACCTCTACCTTGTAGAGCCTTATCCGGCGCGGCTCCCAGGGCAGAAATCGCGAACCGCGCGCCGCACGCATCGTCAACCTGCGAAAAACCCTCCAAAACGGCTGAATTCCCTTATGGAACATCTTTCTGCGTTGATTTGTTGACAAGCGGTATTATTATACCATGATATCGTGAGGTTTTGCCGGGGGATTTTTCAGCCCGTCCCGGTAGGGCGCAATGCCCGTTGGTTATTTCGCTACAGGTTCGCGCTGACTTTAGCCGCCGGTGAGGGACATTATGCGCACGATTTTGCCGGGCTTGTCGTTGAATTCGTGGCGGTGCGGTTTGAGTTCGATGGCTGTGCGGATGGCCGACTCCAGTTCCGCGTCGGAGACGCCGGCGCGCAGCAGCGGGCGCAGTTCGAGTTTTTCGTTCTGTCCCAGGCACAGGAACAGGGTGCCGTCCACCGACAGGCGCACGCGGTTGCAGGTGTCGCAGAAGTGTTGCGACAGCGGGGTGATGAAGCCGACGCTGAAAGCGCCGTCGGGCGATTGCAGGTAGCGCGCCGGGCCGCCGCCGGGCATGACCCCGTCCACCAGGCCGAAGCGGCTTTGCAGGCGCGCCTTGACCGGTTGCAGGTCGAGATATTGGCTGTTGCGTCCGGTTTCGCCCATCGGCATGGTTTCTATCATGCGTAGCGTAAAGCCGTGTTCGATGCAAAAGGCCACCATGTCGTCGATTTCGTCGTCGTTGACGCCGCTCATGACGACCATGTTGATTTTGATCGGCGCAAAGCCTTCCGCCTTGGCGGTCATCAGGCCGTCCAGCACTTTGTCGAGGCAATCGCGGCGCACGATCCGGCTGAAGCGTTCCGGTTTGAGCGAATCAAGGCTGACGTTGAGGCGCGCGATGCCGGCCTGGCGCAACGCTTTGGCGTGTTGCGCCAGCCGGGTGGCGTTGGTGCTGAGGGATAGGTCGCGGATGCCGGGCAGTGCGCCCAGGCGTTGCGTCAATTGGGTGATGTCGCGCCGCAGCAGCGGCTCGCCGCCGGTCAGGCGCACTTTGCTCACGCCCAGCGCGGTGAATGCGCCGACCACGCGCACCAGTTCGTCGTGGGTGAGCCAATGCGCCGGCTCCTCGAATCCGTGAAAGCCTTCGGGGATGCAGTAGGTGCAGCGCAGATCGCAGCGGTCGGTGACCGACAGCCGCAGATATTCGACCCGCCGACCGAAACGGTCTTGTAAAGGTTGTTCGTTAGACATAAGCGCGCATACTAAACTTTTTGCCGGACAATACAAGCGGCGCAGCGGGGATGGCAGGGTAAATTTGTTCTCCGCCCAGAAAAAAATTATTTACCGCAGAGACGCCGAGACGCCGAGAAATCAATGAACCTAGAAACCGCATTTGCTTAACCGCAGAGACGCAGAGAAACCAATGAGTTACAACAATTTTCCGCTTCACCAAATGGGTAGTGTCGCACGACACCATAACTCATTGTTTTTTCTCAGCGCCT
>JBAYVP010000057.1:0-19555 GCA_041674485.1 Sulfuricellaceae bacterium | reverse complement strand
TCCGGGCTTCGTTGAGGCACAAGCGTCGGGCATAGCCAGCCTGACACCCTTCTGAGTAAAATATTCGCCCGCTGGCCGAAAGGCGTTGGCAATAAACAGGGGTTATGGTTGCTGTTTGGTGCTCGTTTAAGGACTTATATGCGACCATTGTTGTTATTTACGCCATTGATATTTATGACTAAAAAAGCTGTTTCTTGAGAGCTTAGCCTGCCCTGAGCTTCGCCGAAGGGTCGAACCATGAACGGGGAAGTTTGACCCTGTCCATAAATTGAGAAAATCCAAAAACCAGTGCTGATTTTTTGTCAAAAAATGGTAAATTTCGACAGCCTAGGAAACCCCTCATGCCTTTCCTCTGCGTCCTCCGCGTCCTCTGCGGTGAATCGGTTTTTTCCGTGCCGGGAACAAATTTACCCTGTGCCTCGCGCGTATGCTGAGGTTGCACTCAGGCTGTGCATTTTCTGAATGAAATCAACTGTAACGGCGTTTTCCGGCCAGTGTCAGGCTGCTTTCCACCCATTTCTTGATGCGCTGCGCATCGCCGATACGCGACAATTTCCCCCACGAATCGAGCAGCACGATAATCATCGGCTGCTTGGCGATTTCCGCCTGCATCACCAGGCAATGGCCCGCCTCGTTGATGAATCCGGTCTTGGAAAGGCCGATTTGCCAGGTTCCGGCGCGCACCAGCATATTGGTGTTTTTGAACTGCATTCTCCGTCCGCTGGCCTTCATCGCCACGTCATACGAGCCGGTCGTGGTCATTTCGCGGATCAGCGGGTATTGATAGGCGGCGCTCACCATTTTCACCAAGTCTTGGGCGGTCGAAACGTTGTCGCTGTTGAGGCCGGTGGAATCGACAAAACGCGTGTGCGTCATGCCGAGGCTAACCGCTTTGCGGTTCATGGCCACCACGAACTCGCGAAACCCGCCCGGATAATGATGCGCCAGCGCCGACGCGGCGCGGTTCTCCGACGACATCAGCGCCAGTTGCAGCGCCATTTCGCGGCTGAAGTTGGTGCCGACTTTCAGGCGGGAATGGGTGTTGCGCAGCGCATCGACATCGTCGTTGCCGATCACGATTTTTTCGTCCAACGGCTGTTTGGCGTCCAGCACCACCATCGCCGTCATCAGCTTGGTGATTGAGGCAATCGGCGATTTGATGTCGGTGTTTTTCGCGTACAGCGCCTTGCCGGTGTTTTGATCGACCACCATGGCCATCGACGAATGCAGGCTCAACCCGGAATCGCGCAAAGTGACCGGCTCCTTGCCGTCTTCGCTGATCTCGACGGATGCGGGCGCGTCGGTCGCATGACGGGAATGTTCGTTGCCTTTGGCGTAAACGCCGAATGACAGCACCCAACAGCCCATTAAGAGCGCACATTTATTTTTCCAACGTTGCATTGTTCTCCTCCATAGAATCAGTCGTGCCATATTTTTGTAACACTGCCGACTAGTTTAAAGATTTTACCTATAAATTGAAACCATTTTCTTCGGTATGTTGCACAACGATATGATTATTAATGCTATTGAATAGTGAGTTTGAGGTGAACAGGTAGGCTGCGGAGCGCCGGCAGGCGCAATTGAAGGGAGGTTAACGCGCAGGGTAAATTTGTTCTCGGAAATTCATGATGAAAATCAATGATGCCTAGCATTCATGAATCTCTGGCAAGTCGTAGGGTGGATAAGCGTAGCGCATCCACCGAATCGGCGTAGAAAGGTGGATGCGCTACGCTTATCCACCCTACGCTTGCCCGAGAACAAATTTACCCTGGGTTAACGCGCAGCTATATCCTGTCGGCGATACCCCAATGCATCGATTTCGGCTTTCAGGAAATCCATCGCCTCCAGGGCAAGCCGGGCTTCTCCCTGCACGGATAGCTCCAGGCGGCGTTCGTCGTCGTCCCCGATATGCGGCAGGCTGGCGAAGCGCACTTGCGGCCAGCGTCGCACCAATTCGTTCATCGTATCGAGCAGCGGGGTTTCCATCACGTCGAAGACGGTGATGGCAAGTTCGGTTTCCGGTGTCTGATGGTGCAGTTCGGGATAGTGGGTGTCGAGCACCCATTCCATCATCGGCCAGGCCATTTGCGGGAAGCCGGGCAGGAAATGGTGGCGTTTGAGGGAAAAGCCGGGAACGCGGTTGAACGGGTTGGGGATGATGGTGCTGCCGACGGGCAGCTCGGCCATCAGGATGCGGTGCGGATAGGCTTGTGCGCCGAACTGCGCCTCGATCTCGTGCACCGCGTCGGGATGGCGGACGAGCGCCACATCGGCGGCCAGCGCTGCGCAGCGCCGGGTATGGTCGTCCGGTGTTGCGCCGATGCCGCCGAAGCTGAAAACGATGTCGCCGCCGGCATAGGTTTCGCGTAGCGTGGCGACGATGAACGCGGGATCGTCGCCGACGATGCGGCACCATTTCAGCGCCAGCCCGCGCTTGGCCAGGGTGGCGATGGTATGCGCGAAATGCCCGTCGCGGCGCTTGCCGGACAGGATTTCATCGCCGATGACAACGATACCGAAGGACATGCTAAGGTGATTTCCAGGAATGAATATCCCAGATGGCGCAGAATTTTTGCTCATCGACAAGGCGCAAAAATGGGCGCATAGCCCAAGCTATGCAACCATTTTTGCAACGCAGTAGATGAGTAAAAAGGCAAGCCAGGTGGGATATTCATTTCTGGAAATCACCTTAGTAGACACAGACGTAGCGCACCGCTTCGGGCGAATTGGCGGACACCTCGTGCCCCAGCGAGAATGTGCCGCTGCTGGTCAGCGGCATTTCCTCGCGGTGCAGGAAGCTGATTTTGCCGCCCTGGTTGAGGTAAGTGCCATTGGTGCTCTGGTCGATCAGGATGTATTTGCCGTTGCGCAGCTCGATGCGCGCATGGCGGCGCGACGCCAGCGGGTCGTCGACGGCGATGTCGCACTCTTTTTCCCGCCCGATCACGGCGCTCGATTGTTGCGACGACAGCGTCAATTTGCGCTCGGCGTGACTCAGCGTAAGGGTGGCGCTACGGCTGACGCGCGCCATGCCGGGGTGCGCGGTCGGCATCATGGTCAGTTCCGCATCGGCTTTCCAGATGGCTTCGCAAATCTGGATTTCCTCGCGCTTGCCCTTGACGCTGGTCTGCCCCAGGTAACGTATGCTGGAGCGTAGCGCAGGCGGCAAGCTATCCCCGGTGCTTCGGGTGGTCATAATCTGGTCGGCGGCGGCCAGCCCCGCCATGCGCGCCGCAACGTTGACCGCATCCCCGAACACATCGCCGCCTTCGCGGATCACCTCGCCGAAATGCAGGCCGATGCGAATGCGCAATGTGCTGTTGCCGACGCTGGCCTGATCCGCCAATTCCTTCTGCATCGCCATAGCGGCATTGACGGCTGCCGCAGCAGTGGGAAAGGCGCACAGGATTTCGTCGCCTATGGTCTTGATGATGTCGCCGTCATAGCGTTTTGCAATTTTGCCGAGCAGCGTCAGGCATTGTTCGATTTTTTCCAGCGCGACCTTATCCCCCAGCGTTTCGTAGAGACGCGTACTGCCGCTGATGTCGGCGAACATAATGGCAAGAGAAAGTGGAGGCTGAGACATTATCCTAGAAACCTCAGTTGATCGCTCAACAGGATATTTAATAGAATGATTCTAATAAACTCTTTCATGATTTACCGTTTCACCCGGTTGGTAAGTCCGCTACGGGGTGGATTGCGCGGTTTTTGCGGCGCATGGCGGCGTTGCAATTCCTTGGAATGGAATAACCATTCCGCGTCATTGCGCCTTGCCCTGCACCCCAAAAACCGCACACTCCACCCCGTTCAACTGAAGTTTCTAGGATAATTCCCATATCAAGCTATGCAACCGGTTGGATTTTAGCGCAAATTCGGCGGAGATGCACCGTTGCCGCAGCGGATTGGGTAAAAAACCCTACGGATAAAGCATTACAAACTGCCGCAAATATCCGGTTTTCCGCTGTCGAACGGCAAATCGCCGTCCTTCACGCCAATGTCGGCCACCGCATTCAGCGCCTTCACGTAAAGCGCATCCTCGTGCAACTGATCCCATGAAACCGGGTGCGGCTTGCCGTGCAGGCGCACCAGCCGGGCGAAGCCCGCCGCCGAGGCGGTGCGCTTGAGGCCGGCCAGCAGTTCGTCGGCGGCAGCCGGGTTGTTGCACACCAGCACCATGTCGCAGCCGGCGTCCAGCGCCGCTTCCGCCCTTTGCACGATGCCGCCCGCGCTGACCGCGCCGGCCATGCAAAGATCGTCGCTGAAAATCATCCCGTCGAAATGTAACGCTTTGCGCAGAATATCCTTCAGCCAAACGCGCGAAAAACCGGCGGGCTTACTATCCACCCTGGGGTAAATCACATGCGCCGGCATTACCGCAGATAGGCCGAAATCCACCATCTGCCGGAACGGGATCAGGTCGCTCATCGCGATATCGGCGTAAGAACGCTCATCTACCGGCGCCTCCAGGTGCGAATCGGCGGCGACAAAACCGTGGCCGGGAAAATGCTTGCCCACTGCCGCCATACCGCCCTGCTTGAGGCCGAGCATCAGGCTGTGCGCCAAATCGGCGACCGCTTGCGGTTTGCTGTGGAAAGCGCGGTTACCGATCACCGAACTGGCGCCGTAATCCAGATCGAGCACCGGGGTGAAGCTGAAATCCACGCCGCTCGCGCGCAACTCGGCGGCGATCACCCAGCCGGCCTGGTGCGCGAGACTCTTGGCGCGTTGCGGGTGCTCGTCCCAGATGCGGCCGAACTCGCGCATCGGCGGAATGCGCGTAAACCCCTCGCGGAAACGCTGCACCCGCCCGCCCTCGTGATCCACCGCAATCGGCAAGGGCGGCGCGCGCAACGCGTGTATCTCGGCAGTGAGGCTCTGCAACTGGGCAACGGAGTGAAAATTCCGGCTGAACAGGATCACCCCGCCGACCAGCGGATGCTGCAATCTTTTCTTTTCCCCGGCGCTCAGTTCCGTGCCGAGTATATCCACCATCACAGGGCCTAGCGGCATGGTTTGTCCTGTCTGTTGTTCACCTTTCAAGCACCACGAAAGCCACCGCCATATCCTGCTCATCGCTCAGGGACAAGTGATGATGGTTGATGCCGCGCTGCTCAAGATCAAAGGCCAGTGTCGGATCGAATTCCAGCGACGGCTTGCCCAGGCTATCGTGGCCGACGCGGATATTGTGCAGCGTGGCGGGATGGCGAATGCCGGTGCCCAGCGCCTTGGCGAAAGCTTCCTTGGCGGCGAAGCGCTTGGCGAGGAAGCGCGCCGGGGAGTTATGCGCAACAAATTCGGCGCGCTCTTCCGGCGCCAGGATGCGCGCCGCGAAGCGTTCGCCGAAACGCTCCAGCGCCTGGGTGACGCGCCGGGTTGCGACAATGTCGGCGCCTATGCCGTAGATCATCGCGCAACCGCCAGCATCAGCGCCTTCATCTCGCGCACCGCATTCTCCCAGCCGACGAACAGCGCATGGGCGACGATGGCGTGACCGATATTCAGTTCACCCATGCCGGGCAGCGCGGCGATTTCCTGCACATTGTGATAATGCAGACCGTGGCCGGCATTGACCCGCAGACCGATTTGCAAGCCGTAGGCCACCGCCTCGCGGATGCGCGCAAGCTCCAGTTCGCGCTCATCCGCATTTTCCGCGTCGGCAAAACGCCCGGTGTGGATTTCCACGACCGGCGCGCCGGCGTCACGCGCGGCGGCAAGCTGCACCCGGTCCGCATCAATGAATAGAGAGACGCGAACGCCGGCGCCCGCCAGAGTGGCGCAAGCCGCGCGGATTTTCTCGAACTGCCCGGCCACGTCCAGCCCGCCCTCGGTGGTCAGTTCCGCGCGCTTTTCCGGCACCAGGCAGGCATCGTGCGGGCGCACGCGACGCGCGATACCAATCATCTCATCGGTGACCGCCATTTCCAGATTCATGCGCGTTTGCAGCAGCGGGCGCAGCGTATCCACGTCCGCGTCACGGATGTGGCGGCGGTCTTCGCGCAAATGCAGGGTAATCACATCCGCCCCGGCGGATTCCGCCAGCAGCGCGGCCTGCACCGGGCTGGGATAGCGTGTGCCGCGCTGCTGGCGCAGCGTGGCGACGTGATCGATATTGACGCCAAGTTGAATCATGAAAAAACCTCTTTAAAATTGTGAGGAGTGAGAAGTGAGGAGTGATGACCCTCACCTCACGCATCACCCATCACCCATCACCCATCACCCATTCATCACGCCTCCCCCATTTCCCGCAATTCCTTGAGCATCTGCCGCGTATGCAGCGTTTGATCGCCGAGATAATGGTTAAGCAGTGCGCGCATCAGCATCTTGCTCTGCTGCTGGGTGGTCGGATCGCGGTAATCGTCGGCGGCCATGTCGAGCAGCGTTTTGCCGTGCAATTGTACACTGTCGCGCCCCCCGCCGCGCAGCACCGGCCCGTGCTCGAAAACATAATGGTAAAGCCGCTCCGATTCCACCGCCTGACCGCTCTCCGCCTCGCAATCGAGCGTCAGCGCGTAGCCCAGCTCCTTCAGCAGGCGCGTCTCGAAACGGCGCAGCACTGCGGCATGGTCGGCATCGTGCGCCAGTTCCTGCAACGCATCGCGGTAATGGAGGAACAGCCGCTCGTGCGGGTCTTCGCGCGCCAGCAATTTCAACAGCAATTCGTTCAGGTAAAAACCGCAAATCAGCGCCTGCCCCTGCAACAGCGGCTGCCCGCCCTGCCACTCGGCGGCATGCAAAGTGCGCAACTCGGACTTGCCAAACCACGCCAGATGCAACGGCTGAAACGGCGCCAACAAGCCGCGCACCGCCGAACGCGGACGCCGCGCACCACGCGCCACCATCGCCAAGCGCCCGAAATTTCGGCTGAACACCTCCACCACCAGACTGGTCTCACGAAACGGGTAAGCATGCAGCACATAAGCGGGCTGGGCTTCCTGGCGGGTTCGGGGAGAAGACATTGCTTTAACCTAAGCCGGACTATTGCCGGAACCAAAAACATTTACCGCAGAGACGCCGAGATTTTGTAGGGTAATGGTATGATTATTTTACCATCCGTTATATTTCTCCGCGCCTGAAGCGTCTCTGCGGTGAAAAAAATCACCCGGAGAACCGCGCCAGCCGGGTAGGGTGGGCACGCTTTTGTGCCCACGCGGTGCGGTCATTGAAACCCCAACTTGGTGGGATGCCTTTGCCACTGACCGCGTGGGCACAAAAAACGTGCCCACCCGACTAGGGTCGCGCTACCGTTTCTTCGCCACCCTATCCAATTCCCGCAAATGCGCCAGTTTTTCCCCAATTTTCGCTTCCAGCCCGCGTGGGGTGGGCTGGTAGAAGCTGGGGTGGATGCCGTCGGGGAAATAGCTCTCGCCCGCAGCGTAGGCTTCCGGTTCGTCGTGGGCGTAGCGGTATTCGCGACCGTAGCCCAGTTCCTTCATCAGTTTGGTTGGGGCGTTGCGCAGGTGTTCCGGCACCGGGCGGGATTTGTCGTTTTTGATGAAGGCGCGAGCGCTATTGTAGGCGGTGTAGGCGGCGTTGCTTTTTGGGGCTGCGGCCAGGTAGAGCACGGCTTGCGCGAGTGTCAGTTCGCCTTCCGGGCTGCCCAGGCGCTCGTAGGTTTCCACTGCGTCCAGCGCCAGTCTCAGCGCGCGCGGGTCGGCGAGTCCAATGTCTTCGGTCGCCATGCGCACGATGCGCCGCCCCAGGTAGCGCGGGTCGGCGCCGCCGTCCAACATGCGCACCAGCCAGTAGAGCGCGGCATCCGGGTTGGAGCCTCGCACCGATTTGTGCAGTGCGGAAATCTGGTCGTAGAACGCGTCGCCACCTTTGTCGAAGCGCCGTGCGGCGCGCGCTACCGCGTTGCTGATGAAATCCGCGTCGATTTCGCTGGTCTGGCCGGTATGCGCGGCGGTGCGCACTTGTTCCAATAAATTTAACAAGCGGCGCGCGTCGCCGTCGGCGTAGCCGGTGAGCATTTTCCGGGCATCAATGGTGAAGGTCAGCCCCGGCAGCGCGACCTGAATCGCGCGTTCGAACAATACGCCCAGTTCGTCTTCCGAGAGCGCGGTCAGCACGTAAACCTGGGCGCGCGACAGCAGCGCGCTGTTGACTTCGAACGAGGGGTTTTCGGTGGTGGCGCCGATGAAGGTGATCAGCCCCTGCTCGACGAAGGGCAGGAAGGCGTCCTGTTGCGATTTGTTGAAGCGGTGGACTTCATCGACGAACAGCAGGGTGTGACGCCCGAATTGCTGCAAGGAAAGTTGGGCGCGCTCTATCGCTTCGCGGATGTCCTTGACCCCGGAAAACACTGCCGACAGCGCGATGAATTCGGCGTCGAAAGCCGCCGCCATGAGCCGCGCCAGGGTGGTTTTGCCCACCCCCGGCGGCCCCCACAGGATCATGGAATGCGGTTTGCCGGATTGGAACGCGAGCCTAAGCGGTTTGCCCTCGCCCAGCAAATGGGTCTGGCCGATGATTTCATCCAGGCTTTTGGGGCGCAGTTGCTCGGCAAGCGGCGCTTGCGGAATATGCTCCTGGGCGAAAAGGTCACTCACCGATCACGTCCGCCCCCTTGGGCGGGGTGAAGTGGAACAAGTCCGGCGCGAGTTTGGGGTTGCGTTCCAGGCCGGAGAATTTGATGATTGTGGTCTGGCCGAAATGGTCACGCAGTTCCATCACTTCCAACGTTTCATTGTTGAACCCCATGCGCACCAGTTCGAAGCTGCTGTCTTGCCCCTTGGGTGTGGCTTCCAGCCATTCCAGCGTGCCGCGCTTGCCGATGTCTTTGAGGTTGAAAAATTTGTCGATTTCGTTGTTGCCCGCCAGCAGTGCTGCGGGGGAGCCGCCGATGGCCTGATCGAGCTTTTTCACCGTGACTTGTTTTAAGTCGGGATCATACAGCCACAGCTTCGCGCCGTCGCCAACGATGGTCTGCTGGTAGGGCTTTTCATACTGCCAGCGGAATTTGCCGGGGCGCATGAATTCCATGCTGCCGGCGGCTTCCTGCACGGTGGTCATTTTTTTGTCCAGCAGCAGTTGGCGGAACTGCGCGCGCGCCGTCTGGGTGTGCTGGACGAAGGATTTCAGCGCGTCTATGCTGTTGGCGAAGGCCGACGGCAAAAAAGCAAATCCGAGCAAGGTGCAAAGCAGCAGGCGTTTCATAAAGCGGTCTCCAAAATTTCAATTATCTTGCCCATCAGCGCCGCATAATGTGGGAAGCGGGTGATAATCGCCTGGAATTCGTCGGCGCGGTAAACGTGCGAAAGGTGGTTCCGGTCATCCAGCATGTTGATCAGAGTTTCGTAGTCAAGCTCGGAAATATGGCCCGCCAAGTAAAATTCCTTGATTGCGGATTTCGGGCTATTGGCTTCGATACCATCATGCAACAATAAATAACGCCGGATGATTTTCCAGGTGAGTTCTGTAGTATATTCAAATTTCTGCGCTTGGCCGTTTTTCAGCCCGTCAACGATTTTGGCATCGAAGGGCGACAAATCCACCTCCAGCAATTCCACGAATCCGCGCACCGCCTGGGCGTAGGCGGCGCGCTTCAATGCAAATTGGCCGGTTGGTTCCATGTGATAATCCGTTCCTTGGCGATTTTCTTGAAGCGGTCATCCGCACCATAAAAATCCACGATGTCGATGTGATAGGGCACGAGCGATTGTTCGAGTTTTTCGTTGATCGCGGCGATGATTTTTGGTGGGAGCGGCGTATCGCCCTCAATGCCAATGTCAAGGTCGGCGGAACGCGCATGGGTTCCCGCAGCACGCGAACCGAACAGGAATACGGCGTAGCGCTCATTGTCCACATGTTCGAGCACGATGTCGCGGGCGATGGCGAGATATTTTTCCTGATAATTCATGGTGACGCGCCATTCCCGGTTATATACCTTGCCTCGCCACAATTTACCGATTTAGCCACGTCTCGCGGGATGCGATTGCTGCGCAAATTGCTTGTGTGGCATTACCACACAAGCAATTTGCAACGCGGAAGCCGCGCCCGCGAGGCGATGGATAAATCGGTAAATTGTGGCGAGGCAAGGTATAGTTGCTTTGCATGGGCTTGTATCAGAGAAGTTGAAGCTGTTCGATTTTGACTGCACCCAGCCGTTCCCCGGCCAGGCGGCAATATTCTTCCAGTATCTCAGTGCCGATGTATTTGCGCCCGAGACGGTGCGCCGCAACCGCCGTGGTTCCCGATCCCATGAAAGGGTCCAGCACCACGTCCCCCGGTTCGGTGAACAGCTTGATGAACCATTCCGGCAAGGCCTCCGGGAAGGTTGCGCTGTGGCCGCGATTGTTGCATTCGGTGGCCATGTTCAGGACATTGGTCGGGTAGGCCATGTCGCGGCCTATCCAATTCGAGATGTTTTTGCCGAAACCGCTGTCCACCTTGGATTCGTCGCGCTGTAAGTCCGTTTTGCTGAGGCGCTTGAGGCGCGATTGCGCCCAATCGCCGGTCGGCACCATGACGCTATCCTGAAACATTTTGAAACGTTTACTGCGGGTGAAATGGAGGCAGCGCTCCCAGGAATCGCGGAAGCGGTTCGGCCATTTGCCGGGGTAGCAGTTTTTTTTGTGCCAGCAATATTCCTCGGTCCACAGCCACCCCTGTTTGCGTAGCGCGATAATCAGCTCCAGCACGTAAGTGTGGCGCTCGCCGTTCACCACCCGTTCCTTGATGTTAAGCACGAACGATCCGGTGGGTTTCAACACCCGCTTCAATTCGGCGCTGATCGGCAGGAACCACGCCACGTATTTGTCGGGATGGATGCCGCCGTAAGTATGTTTGCGGCTGTCCGCGTAGGGGGGCGAGGTCACGATCAGATCGACGCACTCGTCCGGCAATGTGCGCAATGTCTGCGCCGCGTCGCCGCAATGGATCACGTTGGTCTGCAAGTGCAAATAGGAAATGTCAGCGTTCACTATATTTTCATTCTTCCCGGTTCGGCGCCAGCACTTCGCGGTTGCCGTTGGTTTGCATGGTGGACACCAGTCCGGCCTGTTCCATTTCCTCGATCAGACGGGCAGCGCGGTTGTAGCCGATGCGCAGATGGCGCTGCACCTGAGAGATCGAGGCGCGGCGGGTTTTCAGCACCAGCGCCACGGCTTCGTCGTAGAGCGGGTCGGATTCCGCGCTGCCGCCGGTTTTGACTTCCGCACCGCCCTCCTCCGCGACTTCGCCGGCTTCCAGCACGCCCTCAATGTACTGCGGCTCGCCGAGCGCCTTGAGGTATTCGGCGACGCGATGCACTTCCTCGTCGGATACGAATGCGCCATGCACACGCTGCGGATAGCCGGTGCCGGGCGGCAGGTAGAGCATGTCGCCCTGGCCCAGCAGCGCTTCTGCGCCCATTTGATCGAGAATGGTGCGCGAGTCGATCTTGCTGGAAACCTGGAAGGCGACGCGGGTCGGGATATTGGCCTTAATCAGGCCGGTGATCACGTCCACCGACGGGCGTTGCGTCGCCAGCACCAGATGGATGCCGGAAGCGCGGGCTTTTTGCGCCAGACGCGCGATCAGTTCTTCGACCTTTTTGCCGACCACCATCATCATGTCGGCCAATTCGTCGATCACCACCACGATGAAGGGCAATTCCTCCAGCGGCTCGGGGCTGTCCGGGGTGAGGGTGAAAGGGTTGGTGAGCCGGGTTCCGGCTTTTTCCGCCTCGCGGATTTTCTGGTTGCAGCCGGCGAGATTGCGCACGCCGAGCGACGACATCAGTTTGTAGCGTTTTTCCATCTCGGCCACGCACCAGTTGAGCGCGTTGGCGGCCAGCTTCATGTCGGTGACCACCGGCGCGAGCAGGTGCGGTATGCCTTCGTAGACCGACAATTCGAGCATTTTCGGATCGACCAGAATCAGGCGCACCTGCTTGGGTTCGGCCTTGTAAAGCAGGGAGAGAATCATTGCGTTGATCGCCACCGATTTGCCCGAGCCGGTGGTGCCGGCGACCAGCACATGCGGCATCTTGGCGAGATCGGCGACGATCGGCTTGCCGGAAATGTCCTTGCCCATCGCGATGGTCAGCGGCGAATGCAGGTCGGCGTAGACTTGCGAGCCGATGATTTCCTGGAGGCGCACCACCTGCCGCTTGGGGTTGGGCAATTCCAGCCCCATGCAGGTTTTGCCGGGGATGGTTTCGACCACGCGGATGCTCACCACCGACAGCGCGCGCGCCAAATCCCTGACCAGGTTGACGATCTGGCTGCCCTTGACGCCGGTGGCCGGCTCGACTTCGTAACGGGTGATCACCGGGCCGGGCAGCGCCGCGACGACTTTGACCGCGACGCCGAAATCCATTAATTTGCGCTCGATCAGGCGCGAATTGAATTCCAGCGTCTCCGCGCCGATGGTGGAGATTTCCGGCTCCGGTCCGTCGAGCAGCGCCAGCGACGGCAACGGCGCGCCGCCGGGCAGGTTCTCGAACAGCGCCGCCTGCTTGCCCTGTTCCTTCTCGCGCTCGGTGCGCGCGGACTGGGGGATTTCCAGGATAGGTTGCTCGATATGGATGGGCGGCTGCTCGTCGAGACGCTTTTTTACCTCGGAAACCGCCTCCATGCGCAGTTCCATCGCCACTTTGCCGGCGCGCCGGTCTTGCCAGCCTTCCCATATTTCCCAGGTGCTGCGGTATGCGGTTTCAAGCGCCCCCCCCAGGCGTTCCATGGTGTCCAGCCACGACAGGCCAGTGAACAGGCTAAAGCCGATGGCCCAGAAGATCAACAACAGCAGCGTAGCACCAGTGAAGCCCAGATTTGCCGTCGCCATGTCGCTGATGACTGACCCCAACATGCCGCCGGGTTTGTCCGGCAGCGCCATCTTGAGGGTGTACAGGCGCAAGGCTTCCATGCCGCTGCTGGCGAGGATCAATAGCAAAAAGCCGGTGGCGGCGACGAACAGCGAGCGCCGGTCGGTCGATTCCTCGTCATCCATGCGCCGATAACCCCACCAAATCACGTAAAGCAGGAATATCGCCCACAACCAGGAAGAAACGCCGAAAACCCACAGTAGCAGATCAGCCAGATGCGCGCCCAACTGGCCGCCGGCATTGTGCAGGTGCGCTTCCGTACTACTGTTTGACCAGCCTGGGTCGCTACGGTCGTAAGTGTAGAGCGCCAACCCCAGGTAGAACGTGAGGCCGATCAGCGCCAGCCATTTTGCCTCGCGTAGCAGGCCGCTAAGCCTGGGAGAAGGAGGAGGAACTTTGCGCGCTGAATTGGGAATTCTTGATGAAGCCATTGATGCCGGTTTGAAATGCCTGAGGTTCGATTCATTATACAACGTGTGTAGGAATTCAGGGGCTGGAGACTGGAGTGAGGGGTGTCGGTGCTACGCGCCGATTTTTTCCAGCCACTAATTCATTTGACGGCCAAGCTCGTGCGGCGTAGGGTTTCGGGTGTTTATCGCACAGGGGAAAGAAAAAATTCATGGACGTTTCGACTAACATCGTTATCGGCGACATAAGCGACATTGAGGAAATCGGTGAAGCCTCCTCGCCAATCGAGAATTGGCGGGGATTCGAAATAAGGGGCATAGACTCGGCAAAAGTAGCGACGCTGCACGCCATCCTCACCGGCCAGACCTTCGACGAGGCTTACGGCGAATATCTGCTTGCCTTTGAGGCGTCCGAACAAGGCCCATGGGTCGCAAAAATACCCGATGAACCCATGGAAAGGCTGGCTGTGCTGGAAGACGACGTGCTGGAGCGGGTTGGAGAAGAATTGGCCGCCACCGAAGAATTCGAACGGGACGGCTGGCCGGTCGAGGAAGTGCAGATATTCCTGGCGGAACTGGCGGCATTGGCAGGCATCGCGATTGTGCAGGGCAAGGCGATGTTTATTTGGACCATGAGCCGGTAGCGGTTGCTGCGGCGGGAGTTATCCTAGTACCATGCAACAGCTATAGTTTCGGATAAAGGCGGGTCAACTTAATCCATGCATACGAAGTGGTAAATTGCCAGCCAAGTAGGGTGGGCACGTTCTTTGTGCCCACGCGGATCAACACGACAAATTCCGCGTGGGCACAAAAAGCGTGCCCACCCTACCCGGCTGGTTTTTGGGGTTCCCAGGGTAAATTTGTTCTCGGCACGGAAAAAACCGATTCACCGCAGAGGACGCACAGGAAACCCCTCATGCTCTTCCTCTGCGTCCTCCGCGTCCTCTGCGGTGAAAAAGATTTTGTCTTTATGGGTTGCCGTCATGAATCGAGCAGCCAAGTAGCCAAGTAGGGTGGGCACGTTCTTTGTGCCCACGCGGATCAACACGATAAATTCCGCGTGGGCACACCCTACCCGGCTAGCGTCACCCTCCCTTGCGCAGCTTGGACAGCGCGCTGGACATCGCGCTTTCGACCACGGGCGCCGGCTTGCGGCTGGCCAGCGGTTTGCTCGCGGCGCTGGCGCGCGCCGTCGCCGAGGAGGGCGTGGCTTCGTCGTTCAGGCGCATGGTGAGGGCGATGCGGCTACGTTTTTCGTCCACTTCCATTACTTTGACTTTGACCACGTCGCCCGCCTTGACGATGCTGTATGGGTCTTTGACGAACTTTTGCGCCAGCGCCGAGATATGCACCAAGCCGTCGTGGTGTACGCCGATATCGACGAAAGCGCCGAAGTTCGCGACATTGGTGACTATTCCTTCCAGGATCATGCCGGGTTGCAAATCTTTGATGCTTTCCACGCCTTCCTGAAAGGCGGCGGTCTTGAATTCCGGGCGCGGGTCGCGACCGGGTTTCTCCAGTTCGACGAGGATGTCCTTGACGGTCGGCAGGCCGAATTTTTCGTCGGTGAATTCCGCCGGGTCGATGCGGCGTAGTGCGGCTCCGTCGCCGATCAGCCCCTTGATGCCGACCTGGAGGCGGGCGCCGATGCGTTCCACCAGCGGGTAGGCTTCCGGGTGTACTGCGGAGGCGTCGAGCGGGTTGTCGCCGTTCATGATGCGCAGGAAACCGGCGGCCTGCTCAAAAGTTTTTTCGCCCAGGCGCGGGACTTTTTTCAGTGCGGAGCGGTTGGGAAAAGCGCCGTTCTGGTCGCGATAAGCCACGATATTGCCGGCGAGCGTCGCGTTCAGCCCGGAAATGCGCGCCAGCAGCGGCGCCGAGGCGGTGTTCACGTCTACGCCGACCTTGTTCACGCAATCTTCCACCACGGCTTCCAGGCCGCGCGCCAGTTCGGATTGGTTCACGTCGTGCTGGTACTGGCCGACGCCGATGGATTTGGGGTCTATCTTCACCAGTTCCGCCAATGGGTCTTGCAGGCGGCGGGCGATGGACACCGCGCCGCGTAGCGTCACGTCGATGTCGGGGAATTCGCGCGCCGCCAGTTCCGAGGCGGAGTACACCGATGCGCCGGCTTCCGACACCACCAGCTTTTGCAGTTTCAGGTCGGGGTGGCGCTTGATTACCTCGTTTGCCAGTCGATCGGTTTCGCGCGATGCGGTGCCGTTGCCGATGCTGATCAGTTCGGCGCGGTGCTTGGCAGCCAGCGCGGCGATTACGGCGATGGATTTATCCCACTCGCGCCTGGGTTCGTGCGGATGAATGGTGGCGATATCGACCAGCTTGCCGGTGGTGTCCACCACCGCCACCTTCACCCCGGTGCGCAGCCCCGGATCCAGGCCTATGGTGGTGCGCGGGCCGGCGGGTGCGGCGAGCAACAGGTCGTGCAGATTGCGCGCGAAGACGTGTATTGCCTCGGTTTCGGCGGCTTCCCTCAGGCGATTGGTCAATTCCAGATCGAGATGCAGGAATATTTTCACCCGCCACGCCCAGCGCACGGTTTCCGACAGCCATTTGTCGGCGGGGCGGATGCCCTGTCCCTGAGACTCGCCCGGCTGCGCAAGCGACGGCAGGGCAACCCCGAAATGCCGGGCGATCATCTGCTCGCATTGGTTGGGCGGCGCATTGCGCCCTTGCGCCTGTTCGTCTTCCTCCAGCACCAGCGACAAATGCAGGTAGCCTTCGTTGCGTCCGCGCAACTGCGCCAGGGTGCGGTGCGAAGGCATATTTTTCAACAATTCGCGGGAATCGAAATAGTCGCGGAATTTCGCGCCGGCTTCCTCCTTGCCTTCCACCACGACGGATTTGAGTATGCCGTTGTCCCACAGGTATTCGCGCAGCCGTCCCAATAGCTCGGCGTCTTCGGCGAATTTTTCCATCAAGATATGGCGCGCGCCTTCCAGCGCGGCCTTCACATCGGGCACGCCCTTGTCGGCGGCGACATAAGCCAGCGCGGCCTCTTCGGGAACCAACATAGGGTCGGCCAGCAATCCCTCGGCCAGCGGCTCAAGACCTGCCTCGCGGGCGATCATCGCCTTGGTGCGGCGCTTGGGCTTGTAGGGCAGGTAGAGGTCTTCCAGGCGCACCTTGCTGTCCGCGCCGAGCAGTTCCTTTTCCAATTCCGGCGTCAGCTTGCCCTGTTCGGCAACGCTTTTGAGTATGGAACTGCGCCGTTCTTCCAACTCGCGCAAGTAGCGCAGACGCTCTTCCAACGTGCGCATCTGGGTGTCGTCGAGGCTGCCGGTGGCTTCCTTGCGGTAGCGCGAAATAAATGGAACCGTGGCGCCTTCGTCGAGCAGATCGACGGCGGCCTGAACTTGATTGGGATGGACGGAGAGTTCCTGAGCGATGCGTTGAGTGATGCTGGGAATCATGTTGCTCCTGGCATTGCAGAAAAGGCGCTATTCTGAACGTTTTTCTGCGCTTTTCATACCCTGGTGGGTAAATTTACCCGCGACCGCGTCGCCCGGACGGGCAAAAAAACCGCTAAAGACGCAGGTCAAGCGCAACCGCAATGCAAGGGCAAAGCAGGCGGAAAAACCATAAGCCAACCGTCGCGAGCCGGCTTACGGAGTTCAGAGGGATAACGCTTATGCCGCTTCGCCGTTTACCGCTTTCAGCACCACCGGCGCCAGCGCTTCGGGCAGTTTGATTAGTTTGAGCGCGGCTTCGTGGCCTTGGGGCGACATTTTTTTCCAGGTTTTGCGCAGGATATCCAGCATCTTGGCTTCGCCGGCGCTGCCGTATTTGTTGACGAAATCTTCCAGGTAATGTTCCAGGAAGACCAGGTCCACCACGTCTTCCAGCATCTGGGTTTCCGGGTTGAGTTTGAGCGCTTCCTTGCGCACGATGGAATGCACGCGGGCGACCATTTCCTCGTCGTAGCCGACTTCGCGCAGGATGTCGGCGGCGAGGTCGGCGTGGAATTTGTACAAGCGGATGCGCCATTGCTTGTAGCCGATGGGCGTCATTGGATATTCGCTGCGCGGGATCGCCCAGCGCTTGATATGCTGGGCGCGCACCGCCAGTTTAACCGCTTCGGAGGCGTTCGGCGCGAAACGCTCCAGCATTTCGCTCATGCGTAGCGCATATAAAATTTCCTTGGGGTATTCCTTGCCGCCGGCCTGTTCCCGGTTGGGGTCTTGGGCGTTGACGGCGTCGAAAGCGGCGATGGCTTGCTCGAAGCGTTTGGTGTCTGAAATCATGATGGTTGATTCTCCTGGAAAATTTGCAGGACCATTTTAGCGAATAAAGGTTTATATATGTTTTCTACATTTTTCGGGCGCAGCGGGCGTTAGCGCAGACTGATTACCGGCCAGCCGTGTTGTTCGGCGTAGGCTTTCAAGGTAGGGTCGGGATCGACGGCGACGGGGGCGCTGACCCGTTGCAGCAGCGGCAGATCGTTGTGCGAATCGCTGTAAAAGCGGCTGACGCCGATGTCGCTCCAGCTTACGCCCTGTGTTGCCAGGAAGTCGTCGAGGCGGGCGATTTTACCTTCGCGAAAGCATGGCGTCCCCGCCACCTGTCCGGTGAATTCACCGGCGATTTGCTCCGGTTCGGTGGCGATCAGGTGCGGCACGCCCAGTTCGCGCGCAATCGGCAGGGTGACGAAACTGTTGGTGGCGGTGATGATCGCGCTGAGATCGGCTTGTTGCTGCGCCTCGGCCACCAGCGCGCGCGCTTTTGCGGTGATGATGGGCAGGATTTTGTCGCGCATGAATGCGGCGTGCCAAATATCGAGCTGAGCGCGCGGATGGCGCGATAGCGGTTTCAACTGGAAATCGAGGAATTCGTGGATGTCCAGCGTGCCGGCTTTGTATTGCTCGTAAAACGCCAGATTGCGGGCTTCGTACACTTCGCGGTCGAGCACGCCTTGCTCGATCAGGAACTGCGCCCACTCGAAATCGCTGTCGCCGGCAAGCAGCGTGTTGTCCAAGTCGAATAATACGAGACGCAAGATTTTCCCCTACAGATGATGGTCATAGCCGGAACGGAAGTATAAACCAAAAAAGTTTACCGCAGAGACGCTTCAGGCGCAGAGACGCAGAGATACAGACAAATCAATGCCTTACAACAATTTACGGTGCTGCGAAAAGGGTGAAACCATCCAATTCTACAATTCATTGTTTTTCCTCAGCGTCTCTGCGTCTCTGCGGTGAATGGTTTTTTCCGGGCGGAGAACAAATTTACCCTGATGCAGGGTATTTGCGCTTGAAAGGCGAAAAGTGAATTAAAATATCCCCATGAATTTACCCGGACGCCTACTTCCCGAAGCTTGGTACTGGGGCGGGCACGCCCTGTTTGCGCTTGTTTTGGGGTGGGCGCTCGTCACCGCGCCGTGGCGGCGTCTCGCGGACGACATCCAGCAGCATTTGTGGCTGGGCGCATGCGTGACCTTGATGGTGCTGTGGAGCATCAAGACCGGCATTCGCCCCGGCTTGAATTTCCACCTGCTCGGCGCGACCGCCATTGCATTGATGTTCCGCGCGCAACTCGCCATTGTCGCCGTCGCCATCGTGACCGTCGGCATTACGCTGGCGGGCAACGGCGATTGGCATAGCCTGTCGCTCAATGCGCTGACCATGGGGGTGTTGCCCATACTGTTGAGCTGTGGCCTTTTCCGGCTGACCGATAAAAAGCTGCCCAACCATTTGTTCGTTTATATTTTCGTCAATGCTTTCTTCGGCGGCGCGCTGGCAATGGCCGCGACCGGCGCAGCATCCACCCTGATGCTCTTTCTGTCGGGCGCTTACCCCCTGGCGTACCTGAAGGAGCATTACTTCCCCTATTACATCCTGATGGGCTGGTCGGAAGCGATCACCACCGGCATGGCGATCACCCTGATGACGGTTTACCGACCGGACTGGCTGGGGACGTTCGACGACAAGCGTTACTTGAGTAAGTAGGGACAGAAACCGTTAAGCCGATTCGGTGAGCGCCGACATTGTCCTGCTCCCTCTCCCGCATACCCGACAGCCTGACGGCTTGGGCACAAGGGCGGGAGAGGGTGGGGGTGAGGGGCGCTACGCATCGTCAACGCTTGCCTGAGCGTAAACACACAAGTCAAATCAAGCCGTTCGTGCTGAGTAGAATATTCGCCCGCAGGCCGAAAGGCGTTGGCAAGAAACAGGGGTCATGGTTGCTGTTTGGCGCTCGCTTAAGGGATTATATGCGGCTATTGTGGTTATGTGCGCCATTGATATTTATGAACAAAAAAGCGGTTTCTTGAGAACTTTGAGGCTTGCCATTTTTCTCCATTCATCCTGAGTTTTGAGGCTTGCCATTT
>JBAYVP010000056.1:0-19569 GCA_041674485.1 Sulfuricellaceae bacterium | reverse complement strand
GCGGATCGTCATCGTTGTCACTACGTGAAAGTGAAGGTAGCCGTGTTGCGCCGGCCTGACGGGCGGTTGGCAATCCAGCATGGGCCACGCAAACTGGCTGAGTACGATGCTGGAGGGCGTTTGCTAGAACAGGAATTGAAAAAAGGGGTTGCGTAAGTCCGCCGCGACCACACCGTGGCGGGGGCGTCCTCGCCATGGAAAAAGCGGACAATTCATTTGCTACAAAACCGGACAAATCTATTTGTTGCTAACACGATTTTTATCGACGAATTCCCAATAAAACCCCATCTTAAAGGGGGTGGGCGAAGGCTTGCCATGCCACACTCACCCCAACGCCTGCCGATACTCGTGCTTGAAATGCCGAAACGAGCTATCCAGCAATTGCACTACGCCGCTGATCAGGTGGCAGCGGCCGGTGCCGGGTAGCATGGCGCAGAGGTTTTCCAGGGTGGCCAGGTCGGTTGGGGTGCCGCGTCCGGTGTCGATGCGGTCGAGCAGGAGGCTCATGGTGGCGGTGCCGGTTTTGCAGGACATGCATTGGCCGCAGGAGGAGTGGGCGAAGAAGCGCATGTATTCGGCGACGCGCTTGACGATGCCGGTGCCTTCGGAGATGACGATCATCGCACCGGTGCCGAGGCTTGCGCCGCGCGCGCGCAGGGAGTCGAAATCCAGCATGACGTCCAGGTCGTCGGCGGGCAGCAGGGTGCAGGAGGGGCCGCCGGTGAACACTGCCTTGAGCGGTTTGCCCGAGAGCAGGCCGCCGCCGTGGACGTAGATGAGTTCGCGTAGCGTCGTGCCCATGGGGAGTTCGTAGACAGCCGGGTAGAGCACGTCGCCGCTCAGGGAATAGAGTTTGGTGCCGGCGCCGGGTGCTTTGCCGAGGGCGCGGAACCAGTCCGCGCCGTGCAGCACGATGTGCGACACTTGCGCCAGGGTTTCCACGTTGTTGATTAGGGTGGGGCAGCCATGCACGCCCACTTGCGCCGGATAGGGCGGTTTGCCGCGTGGGAAAGGGAATTTGCCTTCTATCCATTCCATTGCCGCCGTTTCCTCGCCGCCGATGTAGTGCCCGGAACCGGGTAGTAGCGTGAGCGTCAGCGGCCTGCCCAGCGCGGACGAGGCAAAAGCGAGCAGTTCCGATGCATGCCATTGTGCTATCGCCGTTTTCAGCGCCGCCAGGGAGAGGGTGAGGTCGGGGTTGACGTAAAACACGACGCGGTTTGCGCCGACCGCAAGGGCTGCCAGCAGCGCGCCTTCGATCACCTGGTGCGGGGTTTCTTCCAGTAGCAGCCGGTCTTTGTAGGTGCCCGGTTCGTCTTCGTTGCCGTTCACTACCAGGTATTTGTCCGGCCTGGGCGTCTCACTGGCGACCGCCTCCCACTTGCGCGACACCGGGAAGCCGCTGCCGCCTAAGCCGCGCAGGTCGGCTTGGCGCACCGCTTCGCGCACTGCCGCCGGGTCGAACGCGGCGCGCTCCAAAGCTTGGCCGCCACCCGCCGCGCGCCAGCGTTCCATGTCGGCGCCTACGCGTCGGTCGGGGTGTAGCAGGAGTGTGTTTAACGATTCCATATGCCCTTCGCTGCGTAGTCCGGCAGGATTTGCGGCGCTTCCTGGGTGAGCGGGATGCCGACCAGGGTGAGGTCGCGCCGGGCGCGGTTCACGTGTTCCAGCGTCACTTTTCGGGGTCCCCGGTCGCGCGGGGCGGTGGCGGCCACGCCGGCGCGCCGCCCGAAGCTGATGATTTCCAGCAGCGCATTGCCCATGATGCGGTTGCGCCCGTGGATGCCGCCCGCCACTTCGCCGACCGAGTAGAGGCCGGGCACTGTGGTTGCGCCGTTCGCGTCGATCACCACGCCGCCGTTCTGGTAGTGCAGGGTGGGATGGATCAGCAAGGGGTCTACGCGCGGGTCCATGCCCGACGCCTGGAAACGCGCCAGCAGCTTGGGAAACTGGCGCTCCAGCAGGCCGGGCTGGGAGCGTTCCAGGCGGGGCGTGTCCAGCCACACGCCGACGCGCCCATCGTCGACGCGGATGCCGCGCCCTTCCCGGCATTCGCGCAGGATCGCGGCGCTCACGATGTCGCGCGGCAGCAGTTCATCAACGAAGCGCTGCCCCTGGGCATTCAGCATTTGCGCTCCGGCGGCGCGCACGCCTTCGGTCACCAGCTTGCCGGACAGGTGCTGCGGATATACTAGCCCGGTGGGGTGGTATTGGAAGGAATCCAGGTCGCGCAGGCGCGCGCCGATGCGGTAGGCCAGCACCAGGCCGTCGCCGGTTGCGCCCAGGTGGTTGGAGGTGGGGAATCCGTTCAGGTGCAGCCGCCCCAAGCCGCCGGTGGCAAGGATCACGGAAGGCGTATGCACCATGCGGAAACGCCCGTCGGCCAAGGATTTGAACACGGCGCCCACGCATTTGCGCCCATGTTCGTTGGACAGCAGTTCCACGGCGGGGCTGTGCTCCCAGACTTCGATGGAGCGGTGCTGGATTACGGATTCGCGCAGCACGCGCATCATTTCCAGCCCGGTGTAGTCGCGGCAATGCACGATGCGCGCGGCGCTCATGCCGCCGGCCTTGCGCGTGTGCAGGTCGCCGCTGGGGGTTTGTTCGAATTGCATGCCTTCGCGGATCAGCCAGCGAATCACGTCCGGGCCGTCTTCCGCCATTGCGCTCACCAACGCCGGGTTGCCGATGTCGTGGCCACCGCGTAGCGTATCCTGAATGTGGCGCTGGATCGAGTCGTCCGGTTCGATGGCGACCTGGATGCCGCCTTCCGCCATGACGGTGTTGCTGTCCCCCAGGCGCAGCTTGGTGACCAGCAGCACGCGCGCACCGCGCTCGGCAGCCGCCAGCGCCGCCGCGCACCCCGCGCCGCCGCCGCCGATAATCAGCACGTCGGTGTCGGTTACGGGCGCACCGGCCAGGTCGGCTTCGTCGATGATCGCCTCGGCTTGCAGCAGTGCGGCCAGTTCGCGCTGGCAGTTGTCGCCCGCGTTGGCGCCCACGGCAAGCCTTGCCATGCTGCTGCTCACGTAGTCGGGATGAAAGGCGTTGAGCAGCGCGCCCGAATCGGCGAGCACCGGCGGCGGCGCGATGTCCGCATCGGGGCTGTAGAGGGCGCGGGCTTGCGCCAGCGGCATCGCGTTATTCATGGCAACCATTCGAGGTGCATGCCCAGGATAAATTTGTTCTTAGAGAACATGTAGGGTGGATAAGCGCGAGCCGCATCCACCTTTCTGTGCCGGCCACCGGATGCACACAAGTCAAATCAAGCCGCTCATGCTTCGACAAGCTCAGCACGAACGGCTTGATTTGACTTGTGTGCATCCGGTAGCTTGGATTTTTAATCCGTTCATCCTTCGCCCTTCGGCGAAGCTCAGGGCTGGACAGGCTCAGGACGAACGGATTAAAAATCAGTGGGTTGGGGAATATATGCATCCGGCGGCCCAGCAGCGGGAGAAGGGAGGAATAACCACTATTCATGTTCATCATGGGCGGCGCCCGTAAGTGCGATTTTCTCTTTACGCTGTTCTTCCAGCCGGTAGATGAGGTTGGGCGGGCGCAAATGGAAATGCGCGGTGATCCGCCGGCAGAATAGCCCCACGTGCGCCGGCGCGATCAGTTCCGGGCAGGCGCTGTCGCATAGTTCGCACATCACGCATTCCAGGAATTCTTCCCCGGCATCGCGGAAATGGCCGGCTGCTGCCAGCGCAATCGCGCCTTCGACATCGATGCCCTTGGGACAGGAACGCACGCAGCCATGGCAATGGCGGCAATGGGAGGCTTCGGGAAATATTTCGTGGAAACGCGCCTGGATGTTCCAGCCGTCGGTGAAGCTGCCGATCTCGTAGTGGTGCAACGGCGGCACTTGGGGCGGCAGGAATACGGCCTCGATGCCGTCCTCGGCGAAAGTCTGGCAGGCGAGGTTCACCGTCACCGTCTTGCCGCGCCGCAGCAGCACGCGGCACGAGCCGCACACGCTTTCGAGACAGCTCACCGCCGTCACGCGCGGCACGCCGCCATGCCACGCAGCCTCGACCAATGTCATGGATGCGGATGCCGTGACGGGCACGCCGTTGATAGTCAGGTTGATGGTTGGTTGGTTGGTTGTCATTGGGTGAACGGTAAATGGGGAATGGGTGATGGGGAATGGGTGATTAAAACCTTGCGACCATCACCCTTTACCCATTACTCATCACCCATCACCCGATCCTCACGGACGTGAAAGATCGATGATCTTTCTCAGGTCGTAATCCGGGCTTCCGCCCACATGTTCCACCAGTGCTGCCATGCGCTCGTCCAGCGTGGGGCGCGCGTTCTTGTAGAGCAGCCCGGTAGGCATACGTCCCTCGCGTAGCGCCATGTTGACTACATGCATCGCGGCATCCCGGTCGGTCACGTCGTGCTCGTTGACGGCGTCGTTAACCACGCCTTTGAAGTACGCTGCGGTATCGATCTGGTTGAAGGTCGGGCACTGCGAGAGCACGTTGATGAAGGAAAAGCCCTTGTGCTCCATGCCGTCCTTGATGAGTTGCGTGACCATTCTGACGTTGCCGGCGAACGCCTGTCCCACGTAGCTGGCGCCGTAGGTGAGCATGTACAGCACCGGGTCCATCGGGTCGTCCACGCCGCCGTAGGGCGTGGTGTAGGCTTTCATTTCCTTGCGCGAGGAAGGCGACACCTGCCCCTTGGTCAGCCCGTAAATGTGGTTGTCCATCAGCACGTAGGTCATGTTGATGTTCTTGCGCGCCAAGTGCGGCATATGGCCGCCGCCGATGGAAAATCCGTCGCCGTCGCCGCCCGTGACCACGACCGCCAAGTCGGGGCGCGCCAGTTGCACGCCGGTCGCCACTGCGCCGGCGCGACCGTGCAGCGTGTGCATCTTGTAGGAATGCACGAAATATGGCAAACGCGAGGAACAGCCGATGCCGGAAACGTTCACCAGATAGTTGGGATCGACGCCGAGTTCCGACAGCGCGCGCAGCAAGCCGGTCAGCACGCCGTGGTGGCCGCAACCGCCGCACCACACCACGGGGATGTCGCTTTTGTATTCCTTGGCCTTGAGTTCGACCTTGTGCAGGTGTTTCTGGGCGGTGTTCATGCCAGCATCTCCTTGATCTTGCAGACTATCATGTCGGGCGTGAAGGGCAGCCCGCCGCATATAGTGTAGGACTCGGGGCGGAGCCGAGTTTCCGCGCGCACGAAATGAGCGAGTTGCCCCAGGTAATTGACCTCGGGCAGCAACAGCCGGTTGCAGGAAGCGCCGAACTGTTCGAACTGCTCGACCGGCAAGGGCCACAACAGTTTGGGATAGAAGCCTTTGACCCGTAAGCCTTCGGCGCGCAAACGCTGCAAGGCCTCGCGCACCACACCTATGGTGCTGCCCCAAGCGATGACGCCGAACTCGGCCTCGCCTTCCCCGTCAACTTCCACCGCCGGGAAATCGTCGATGGCGCGCTTCAACTTGCCGAAACGCTTGGCCTGCATGGCCTCGTGGTTGGCCGATGTGTAGTTGGGCGCGCCCGCCTCGTCGTGCTCCAGGCCGGTGGCAATATGCATGCCGCCGTGCGTGCCGGGATCGACCATGGGCGAAATGCCGTCTGCGGTGTGCGCGTAGCGCCGGTATTCGCCCTCGCCGTCCCAGCGCTTGCGTTCCACGCGGGAATAGCCGTCCGGGTTCGGGTAAGGCACGTTCTGGGTCGAGAATGCCAGGGAGCTGTCGGAAAGCAGCAACACCGGGCATTGGTATTTCTCGGAAAGGTTGAAGGCGTCCACCGTCAGATCGATGCAGTCCTGCACGTTTTCCGCCGACAGCACGATGCGCCCGGCGTCGCCATGGGAGCCGTGTATCGCCAGGAACAAGTCCGATTGCTCGTGCTTAGTGGGCAAGCCCGTGGAGGGGCCGCCGCGCTGCACGTCCACCACTACGCACGGGGTCTCGCTCATGAAGGCCATGCCCAGCATTTCGCTCATCAGCGCGAGTCCCGGGCCGGAAGTGGCGGTCATGGATTTCTTACCGGCATAGGATGCCCCCACTACTTGGGAGATGGAGGCGATCTCGTCTTCCGCCTGGATCAGGGTGCCGCCGAGCTTGGGCAGATGCTTGGACACATATTGCGCGACTTCGGTCGCCGGGGTGATGGGGTACGCGGAAAAGAAGTCCAACCCGGCGATCAGCGCGCCCAGCCCGACGGCATGGTTGCCCGACATCACGATCTGGTCGCGCTTGGTTTCGGGCGCCGCGACGGTGTAGGGATCGGTCTTCTCCAGCGCTGCGGCCAGCGCCACCCCGCGTTCGAACGCCGCCAGGTTGGCTTGCGCCACGGCTTCGCCCTTGCGCGAGAATTTGGCGGAAAACACCTCGCGCAAAGCGGCTTCGGGAATGCCGAACAGGCGCGACAACGCGCCCAGCGCCACCATGTTTTTGGCGCGCGGGCTGTTCAGTTCGCGCGCCGTCAGGGTCATCGGAATCGGATAGGCATGCACGCCATGCGGAATGTCCGGTTCGAAGTTGCCACCTGGGCTATCATAGACAAAAACGCTACCCGGTTTGAGGCGCTCGCGGTTCAAGTCGAATGCCTCGCCGTTAAACGCGCACAGCACGTCGAAGGTATCGCCCTGGTTGAAAATCGGGTGCGGTCCGGTGCGCAACTGGTACATCGCGTACCCACCCCGGATTTCCGCCGGAAAAGTCTTGAAGGTATAGACTTCCAGCCCCGCGCGCGCGCAGGACTGGGTGATGAAGTCGCCGGTGGAAATAATGCCCTCGCCGCCTTCGCCGGCGATACGAATAATCAAATCGCTCTTGGTCACATCCTGCATATCCTGGTCCTTTTTTAGGTAATTTCCGGTAATAAAAAGACCAGCCGGTTGGGCTATTTATTATCGGAAATCACCTTACATCATTTCGGGAGAAAACGCCGAACATTAGACACTACACCGCCGATATGGTGAAGTGAAAATCTTTAAGAATCGGTCTTCAATGCATCATGGGTCTATAATATAGACGAATTCTAATATTGCAATGCATTAAAACATATATTCTACATAAAAATATCGCACATTTCGCTTATTTTTCCTTCTCCATGCGCCACGCCACCAGCAGCCAGGCCGCCAACGCGCAGGCGGCGGCGATGCTGAAGGTGAACGTCGGCCCCAGGGTGTCCCAGATCGCGCCGGCATACAGCCCGCCCAACGTGCCGCCTGCGCCAAAGGTGAAACTGTTGTAGAGCGCCTGACCGCGCGACTGGTGCTTGCCGCGAAAAAAGCGATGCACCATCTCCACCGCAGCCGCATGATACACGCCGAAGGTGATTGCATGGAGCATTTGCGCGACCAGCAGCACGGCCATCCATCCCACGCCCCAGCCTATCATCAGGAAGCGCAGCACCGCGCAGGCAAAGCTCGTCAGCAACATCTGGCGTAGCGTAAAGCGGCGCGTGAGCAGGGGCATCCACAGGAATATGCCGATCTCCATCAACACCCCGAGCGACCACAGCAGCCCCACGCTGCTTTTGCTGTAGCCGTGATCGACCAGATAAATCGAGTAAAAAGTGTAATACGGCCCGTGCGCCACCGCCATCAGGAAGCCGCCCAGGAAAAACGCCAGCACCGCCGGACGGCGCAACACATGCCATAGCGGCAAGTGGTCGCTGTCGTGGGAAACGACGGCGGCTTCGGGAATATAGCGGGAAAGCACCACCAACCCGGCCATGACGCCTAAAATCACCCACAGCAGGATGCGTATCGGGTTGAAATCGAGGATATAGCCCAACCCGATCACCGCGACAATGAAGCCGACCGAACCCCACAGGCGAATGCGCCCATACCCGGCGGTATGGTCGCCCAAATGGCTCAAGGTGATGGCTTCCACCAGCGGCAGAGACGCGCTCCAGAATATGCTCAGCAGCGACATGACGAAAAACAGCCACCAGAAGCCGTCGCCGAAGAACACCCCGAGAAAGCTCACCAGACTCAAAAATACAGCAATCCGCATGATAAACACGCGCCGCCCGAGGTGATCCGCCAGCCAGCCCCACAGATTGGGCGCGAAAATGCGCATCACCTGGAATAGCGACATCAACACGCCAATTTCGAACGCGTTGAATTCCAGCGACTTGAGATACAGCCCCCAGTACGGCGCCGTCGCTCCGATGAAGGCGAAATAGAAGAAATAGAAGCCGGACAGGCGCCAGTAGGGGAGGGGTTGCATCGGGAGGATTCTACCAGAGCAGGGAATTGCCGGGGCTGGGTCTTGACGACATTGCCTCAAATTGGACTTGATGGTTATACGCTTAAAGAGTACATTCAGCTCATGTTCACGTTCCTCGAATTGGCGCCTTTCAGTGTTGTCCGGGAAAAATATTTGGATGATAGGGACTTTGCCGCCTTGCAAAATTTCTTGATCAAATATCCAGAGGCGGGAGATGTGATTCCCGGTTCGGGCGGTTGCCGCAAATTGCGTTACGCTTTGGAAGGAAGAGGCAAGCGTGGAGGAGCGCGGGTAATCTACTTTCTGCAACTCGCCAATGGCCGGATTGTTCTGGTAACGATGTACGCCAAGAATGTGCGGGAAAACATTGATCCCGCCTTGCTGAAATGTTTGAAGGAGTTATTTGAAAATGAGTAAATTATCCGACCAGGAATTGGCCGCATGGGAAAAAAATCGCGACTTGAACGCGGAGCTCCTGGAGGCGGTCAGCCAGATGAAATGTGACTCATGGATGCGTAAAACCGATTTTTTTCCACAACCCGACGGCACTATGCGCCGCCTAGTGACCCGTAACGACGGCACGGTGGAGAAAGACGAAATCATCCCCAAGATGATTTCCGGGAATAAATATCCCAGATTGCGCAGGAGTTTTGTTCATCCACCAAGCATAAAAATGGGCGCATAGCCGGGCTATATAACTGGGCGCGAAAATGCGCATCACCTGGAATAGCGACATCAACACGCCAATTTCGAACGCGTTGAATTCCAGCGACTTGAGATACAGCCCCCAGTACGGCGCCGTCGCCCCGATGAAGGCGAAATAGAAGAAATAGAAGCCGGACAGGCGCTAGTCAAGGGAGGTTGCGCACTCAGAGCCTTTCCCATGGAGCCACAGCGCCGTCTATCAAGTGAAACAAGGGATGGAGTTGCGGCATTTCAGTCGCCCTTTGATTCACCAGTTCAGCCAGTTTCGCCGGGTTGCGCAAGGTTAGCTTGCGCCGCAAGTGCTCCAGTTCAAAAGTCAATTGTCCGCTGGTAGCCGCGATTTGTTCAGGCTGGCGTACTGCCGCGATTTTGCCGCCATCGAAGCGATAACCGCGCCGTTCGGCTTCGGCATGAACCTCAACGAGATAGGAGGCGATACCGGCCATGGGATCAACCAGTTCGCGGAAGCGCGCCAGTTGCGGATGATGGCGGTAGCCTCGGGTTTCTCCGCGCAAGACTTTCTGCGCCAGCAAGGCTTCGCGCCACAACGCGAGCAATCCCATGCGATCAAGATAGCGTGGATGCAATGTCCATAGTCTCACGGCGACAGGAATTCGACATCCCGATAAGCCTCTTCGACCGGGAAAGTCAGATTCAGGCTGTGCAGGACAACCGACTCCCCGACGCCGTAGGGGTGCAAAATCCAATCTTTCCCCTCGCCACGGCGGTAGCTGTCGATACCCATTTGCCCGGCATTCACCAGCACATATTCCTGCAAACTTGGCAATTGGCGGTAGGCGGCGAATTTCCTGTTATGGTCGTAAAGCGCGGTGGAGGGAGGCAGGATTTCGACCACCAGCAACGGTTCATTCATCACGGAACGGCTCTGGCGGTCTGTTTCCGAGCAGGTCACCATCAGGTCTGGATAGAAATAGCAGTTTGCCGCTTCCACCCGCAGCTTGATGTCGATGGCAAAAACCCGGCAGGGTCCGCCGCGCAAATGCTCGCGTATCAGGGAAAGCAGATTGATGTTGATGAGATTGTGGGTGGAAGCCGCCCCGGTCATCGCGAAAATTTCACCATCGACATATTCATGCCGTTCCTCGGAAGCCGTTTCCATTTCCAGGTAAGTTTCGGGCGAAATCCATGCTTCTTTTTTCAATGCGTATCCCATGATGTTTACCCCCGTTATGCAGTCAAATCAACATCCAGATAAGCGGCTTCAACCGGGAAAGTCAGATCCAGGCTGTGCAGAACAACCGATTCCTCCGCGCCGTAGGGACGCAGTATCCACTCGTCCCTCTCGTTGCGACGGTAGCAGTCGATGCCCATCCGCGCGGCGTCCACCAGCACGTATTCCTGCAAGCTCGGTAATTGGCGGTAGGCGGCGAATTTGTTGTTGTAGTCGAAAAGCGTGGTGGAGGGCGACAGGATTTCGACCACCAACATAGGTTCATTCATCACGTAACGGCTTTGGCGGTCGATTTCCGAGCAGGTCACCATCAGGTCGGGATAGAAATAGCAGTTCGCCGCTTCCACCCGCAATTTGATGTCGGACATGAATACTTGGCAAGGTTTGCCGCGCAAGTGGGCACGAAAAGCCATGTAGAGATTGCCGGCTATAAGGTTGTGCGGCGAACTCGCGCCGCTCATCGCAAAAATCTCGCCATCGACATACTCATGCCGTTCCTCCGAGGTCATTTCCATTTCCAGATAAGCTTCGGGCGAAATCCGGTTTTTTAATGCATATCCCATGTGCTTTACCCCCTTAACACCGTATCGGCGATCTTCGGCGTCGCGCATATCACATCGCCGCACTGGGCGCGATGGCGTAGAGCGTGGTCGATCAAGGTAAGCGCCAGCATCGCCTCGGCGATAGGCGTAGCGCGGATGCCGACACAGGGGTCGTGCCGCCCCTCGGTGGACACCATGATGGGGTTGCCCGCCTGGTCGATGGAATTGCGCGCGATGCGTATGCTGGAGGTCGGCTTGATGGCAATATTCACCACAATGTCCTGCCCGCTGGAAATGCCGCCGAGTATCCCGCCGGCATGGTTGGAAAGAAACCCCTGCGGCGTCAGTTCGTCGCCATGCTCGCTGCCCTTTTGCGCGATGCAGGCAAAGCCCGCGCCGATCTCCACGCCTTTCACCGCGTTGATGCCCATCATCGCGTGGGCGATGTCCGCGTCGAGCCGGTCGTACACCGGCTCGCCCCAGCCAACCGGGCAGCCTTCGGCGATTACGGTGATCTTCGCGCCGACCGAATCGCCCGCTTGGCGTAGCGCGTCCATATAGGCTTCGAGTTGCGGCACGAAACTCCCGTCGGCGACGAAGAAAGCATTTTGGCCTACCGCGTCCCACGACTGGAACGGCACGGCTATCGGCCCAAGCTGCGCCATATAGCCGCGCACCTTGATTCCGTAACGCTCATGCAGCCACTTTTCGCAATCGCCCCCGCCGCCACCCGCACCGCCGTCTCGCGCGCCGAAGAGCGCCCGCCGCCGCGATAATCGCGGATGCCGTATTTCTGCCAATACGTGTAATCGGCATGGCCGGGGCGGAAAGTCGCATTGATATTGCCGTAATCCTTGCTGCGCTGATCCTCGTTGCGGATCAGCAACGCAATGGGCGTCCCGGTGGTTTTGCCCTCGAACACCCCGGACAGGATTTCCACCGTATCCGATTCGCGCCGCTGGGTCACATGGCGCGAAGTGCCCGGCTTACGCCGATCCAGCTCAAGCTGGATGTCCGCCGCGCACAAATCGAGGCCGGGCGGGCAGCCGTCCACCACGCAGCCTATGGCCGCGCCATGGGATTCGCCGAAGGAAGTTACGCAGAAAAGTTTGCCGATGGAATTGCCGGACATAAAAAACCCGATGGGATTAAAGTAACAGTGAAAGTTTATCACAGCTGGAAACCCCCTCCAGCGCAGATTCCTCCTCAGCATACCGTATCACCCATGGAGACAGTCGCGACCGGAGAGGTCGCGCCTACACCGAAGGCAATATCCGCACCTGAATTTATTTGACCAGAGTTATGCGATGAACTATATTTCCACACCGTTTCAATTTGGTTGCGATAGCTTGGCTTCCTGCAACCAGGCATTCCTGGACGACAACACGGGATTCCCGGGTGGGGCAAATTGATAAAAGATGAGGGTCGTGCATCCTGAGTCGTTTACCGCCATTTTGTCGTGTCTCATACAATACGCAATTTTCAGGCGCATACCAACGTATTGATATTGTTTGCAACCGGCATTGGAACGAGTTTTGCTTGCCTTATAGTCGGCAGTAGACAGATGAGTTTATTTATCGAGGTCGCACTTCATGTCCATTAACGTAACACGACGCCGTTTTATCACGCTCGCAGCCGCAGCCGCCGGTTTGCCGCTGCTCTTGAAAATCGGCCCCGCGCAAGCCCGGATGGCGCATTGGGAAGGCACGGCGCTCGGCGCGCCGGCCTCGATTCAGCTCTATCATACCGATGGCGCGCAAGCCCAGGCCGCGATTTCCGCCGCGCTGGAAGAATTGAAACGGCTCGAAGCGATTTTCAGCGTTTATCGCGCCGACAGCGCCATTTCCGCCCTCAATCGCAACGGGGTGCTGGAAAACGCCCCGCAGGATTTCGTCGCGCTGACGACGCGCGCGCTGGCGCTGGCGAAAATCAGCGACGGCGTTTACGACCCGACCGTGCAGCCGCTGTGGCAAACCTATTTCCGCCATTTCATCGGCGCCAATCCCGATCCCACCGGGCCGTCCGCCGCCGACATCGCAGCCGCGCGCGCGCTGGTGGACTGGCGGGCGGTGGAGCTTGACGCCGACAATCGCCGCATCGCCTTCGCCCGTCCCGGCATGGGATTGACGCTAAATAGCGGCGCGCAAGGCTATATCACCGACCGCGTCGCCGACGTATTGCGCGCCCACGGCTTCGACCGCATGTTGGTCGATATGGGCGAGCCGCGCGCGTTGTCCGCCAAGCCGGACGGCTCGGCGTGGCGTATAGCCATCGCCAACCCGGCGCACCCGACCAGCATGGTTGCCACGCTGGACGTAGTCAACCAATGCGTTTCCACCTCGGGCGGCTATGGCACCTTGTTCGATCAGGCCGGCAAATTCACCCATTTGATCGACATCCGCGCCGGTCGCACCGCACCGGCGCTGCTTGGCGTCTCGGTGGTGGCCGAGCTGGGCGCCATCGCGGACGGGCTGTCCGCAGCGATGCTGCTGGCGCCGGTCGAGCGGCGCCAGGAAATTCTGCGCGCCGCCGGCGGACAGAAAGCGATTTATGTCACACCCGACGGCGTGACCGGCACGGTCACGGCCTGATGGACGAAACCCTGGATGCATCGCCCGATTACGGCGCACCCGCACTGGTCGAAGGCTTCGCCCATGTGGTCGCGGTTGAAGGCGGGACGGCGTGGCTGGAGCCTGAGCAGACCACCAGTTGCGGCGGTTGCGCTTCGGCGTCGGCGTGTGGCGCGAAAGGCATAGGAACCTTGGCGGATAGGCTGGAAGCGCGCCGCTTTTCGCTCCCCAACCGGGACGGTTTGCGGGTCGGCGAGCGGGTTGTGGTGGGCGTCAGCGAAAAAGCGCTGGTCAAGGCTTCCCTCACCGCCTACGCAATTCCCCTGGCGGGCATGTTGTTCTCCGGCGCAATGGCGCAGTGGGTTGCCGGCAGCGATTTGATCACGATGGCGGCGATGTTCGGTGGGCTAGCACTTGGCTTGGTCGGTGCGCGTCTCAATGCAAAGCGCTTGAATGCGCGCGGCGAATTGTCTCCCCATTACCTGCGGCGCGCCGATGTCGTGATTACCTGCCATTTTTGAACGAACTATTTGAACAGACCTAGAGGTTAAAGAATGAAGGAATATATACTCCTGATGATCAGCGCGGCGCTGGTCAACAACGTGATCCTGGCGCGATTCCTCGGCTTGTGCTCGTTCATGGGCGTGACCACGCGCATCGATACGGCGGTCGGCATGGGGCTGGCGACCACCTTCGTAATCACGGTTTCCTCAATGGCCGACTGGGGAGTGGAAACCTATTTGTTGCAGCCCTTCGGCTTGGGTTATTTGCGCACCGTCACCTTCATTCTGGTGATCGCCGCCGCAGTGCAGTTCACTGAAATGACGGTCAAGAAGGTTTCCCCGCCGCTATTCCAGATGCTCGGCATTTACCTGCCGCTGATCACCACCAACTGCGCGGTGCTGGGTGTCGCGCTGCTGCTGGTCGAAGGCAAAATGAGCTTCATCAGCAGCACCCTGTTTGCGTTCGCCTCATCCATCGGCTACAGCTTGGTGATGGTGATGTTCGCCGGCCTGCGCGAGCGCCTCGCGCTGGCCGATGTGCCACGCCTGTTCGCCGGCCCGCCCATCGGATTTATCGTCGCCAGCCTGTTGGCGCTGGCATTCATGGGCTTTTCCGGCATGAGCGCGAATTAGTTATGAGCAAAGACATTTCACCGCAGAGACGCAGAGGCGCAGAGAAACCAAACGCCAGGGAAAACCAGAAAAGCCATGACTTTCTCTGCGTAACCTCTGCGTCTTTGCGCCGCTGCGGTAAAGTTATTTTGGTTACGGTTTTGGAGCTTGCAACATGTTGATTTCTGTAGGCAGCCTGACGGCGATGGGCGTGGTGTTGGGCGGAATGCTCGGCGCGGCGGCGAAATTCCTCGCAGTCGAGGAAAATCCGCTGGAAGAAGAGTTGAAGGCCATGCTGCCCGGCTCCCAATGCGGCCAATGCGGCTATGTCGGTTGCGCCCAGGCGGCTGCGGCATTGGCGCGTGGCGAAGCGCAAGTAACCTTGTGCCCCCCCGGCGGCAAATCGGTGGTGGAAGCCTTGGCGAAAAAACTGGGAGTGAACACCGACTTTTCCGAAGTCGAGGAAAAAGCCCCGGAATATGCGGTGATCGACGAGGACCTGTGCATCGGCTGCACGCGCTGTATCAAGGAATGTTCGGTCGATGCGATTATCGGCGCCAACAAGCTGATGCATTCCATCATCACCGAAGATTGCCACGGTTGCGCCAAGTGCTTCAAGGTTTGCCCGACCGAAGCCATCAAGATGTGCAAGGTGCCGCAGACATTGGGAAGTTGGCACTGGGACAAGCCTGAAGAACACAGCATACATTGATCGAGGAACACCGGAAGATGAAACTTTTCCCCATACGCGGCGGGATACATCCCGAATACCGCAAGGAACTCAGCAGCGAAAAGGCCATCGTGGCATTGCCGATGCCGGCTGAACTGTTCATTCCGCTGCAACAGCACATCGGCGCGCCGGCGGAAGCGATGGTGCGCGAAGGCGACTTGGTCAAGAAAGGACAGATGATCGCCCGCAGCCAAGGTGTAGTGTCGGCGCCGCAACATGCGCCCACTTCGGGGCGCGTCAAGGCGGTTGCCCAAATCGCCGCGCCCCATCCGTCCGGGCTGCCGCAACCGACCATCATCATCGAACCGGACGGCAAGGACGAGTGGGGCGAGCTGCCCGCGCCGATCACCGATCCTTTTGCCGCTAGCCGCGAAGAAATCAGTGAGCGCGTGGCGCTATCCGGCATCGTTGGGATGGGTGGCGCGACCTTCCCGTCCGCCGTAAAACTCAATCTCGGCATTCAGCACAAGCTGGAAATCCTGCTCATCAACGGCGCGGAATGCGAACCCTACCTGACCTGCGACGACCGCGTGATGCGCGAATATGCCGACGAAGTGGTGGACGGCGCGCGCATCATGGCTCATGCGCTGGGCGCGCCGAAAGTCGTAATCGGCATTGAGGACAACAAGCCGCAAGCCATCGCCGCGATGAACAAGGCCGCAGCCGCGCACGCCAACGTGGAAGTGGCGGCGGTGCCGGTGCAATACCCAATGGGCGCGGAACGCCAACTGGCGCAAGCGATTACCGGGCGCGAAACCCCGGTGCGCAAACTCACCGCCGAAATCGGCGTGGTCGTGCATAACGCCGCGACCGCCCGCGCGGTGCATCATGCCGTGCGCTTCGGTCGTCCGTTGATTTCCCGCGTGGTGACGGTGAGCGGCAAAGCCGTGCGCGAACCGAAAAATATCGAAGCGCCCATCGGCGCGATGGTTTCCGACCTGATCGCCTTCTGCGGCGGCCTTTCGACCACGCCGTGGCGTTTGGTCAACGGCGGTCCGATGATGGGGGCGCCGCTACCCAGCCTGGAAACGCCAGTGGTCAAAGGCACTTCCGGCATCCTCGCGCTTACCGTTGAGGAAACCAACGACCAGCCCGCCAGCCCATGCATCCGTTGCGGCGCATGCGTCACCATCTGCCCGTGCGGCCTGGTGCCGGTGGAAATGTCCGCATTCATCCGCAAGGATCACCTGGATGTCGCCGCCAAACTGGGCGTGCAGGATTGTTTTTCGTGCGGAAGCTGCTCCTGGGTGTGCCCGTCGCATATCCCACTGGTGCAGTATTTCAACTACGCCAAGGGCATGTTGAGCGCCCAGGCGCGCGAGGCGAGCAAGAACGAGCGCGTCAAGACGCTGGCCGAAGCGCGCAACATTCGTCTGGAAAAAGCCGCCGAAGCCAAGCGCGCCATGCTGGCGGCGAAAAAGGCCCAAGCCACCTCCCAATCTGAAAACAAGGCAAGCGCATGAGCACCCCACACTCCCTTCCGATTAGCGCCCCCTACGCCCACGGTGCGAACACCGTCCAAAAAACCATGTTCACGGTGCTGCTGGCATTGCTGCCGGCCACCGCGTTCAACCTTTATTTGTTCGGTTGGCCGGCGATTTTCCTGTTCGCCGTCACCATCGTCGCTTGCCTTGCCATCGAAGCCGGCTGCCTGATGCTTGGGGGGCGGCGCGTCAAGCCGGTGTTGGCCGACGGCTCGGCGCTGCTCACCGGCTGGCTGCTCGCGATGACCTTGCCGCCTTGGGCGCCCTGGTGGACCGGCCTGCTCGGCGCGATTTTCGCCATCGCGTTGGCCAAGCACACCTTCGGCGGCATCGGGCAAAACATGTTCAACCCCGCGATGGTGGCGCGCGTCGCGCTGCTGGTTTCGTTCCCGGTGGTGATGACTGCCTGGGTGTTGCCGCACCCGCTGCTTTCCAACGACGCGCCGGGCATCAGTCAATCCGTCGCCATCACTTTCGGCGGCAAAACGCCCGACTCGGTAAGCGCCGCTTCGGCGTTGGGCTATGTGAAAACCGAATTGTCGCGCGGCATTCCGGTATCCGACTCGCTCAAGGAATTTTCCCGCGACAGCAAAATGACCCACATGCCCGACATGATGGACATGGCCTGGGGTTACAAGGCCGGCAGCTTGGGCGAGACTTCGGCGGTGTTGATTCTGCTCGGCGGCATCTTCCTGATGATACGGCGCGTGATCTCCTGGCACATCCCGGTGGCCGTGCTGGGTTCACTGTTCGCGATGGGGGCGCTGTTCAACGCCATCGATCCCGCGCGCTTCGCCCCCGGACTGTTTCACGTGCTGTCCGGCGCGAGTCTTTTGGGCGCGTTCTTCATCGCCACCGACTACGTCACCTCGCCGGTATCCAAGAAAGGCCAACTGATTTTCGGCGTGGGTTGCGGCTTACTCACCTGGATTATCCGTAATTTCGCCGGCTATCCGGAAGGCATGGCTTTCGCTGTGCTCTTGATGAATTCGCTGACCCCCATTATCGACCAATACACCCGACCGCGCGCCTATGGCCGCACCAGCAAGGGTCAACCGCTGCCGCTCGGGAGAGAATGACGATGAAAAACGACAACGCAATGAAACACGGCCTGATTCTCGGGGCATTCTGCCTGGGCTTCGGCATCCTGATCGCTCTGACGGATCGCGTCACCGCCAAGGAAATCGCCGCGCGCGCGATGGAGGACAAGATCAACTCCTTGAGCCAAGTGCTGCCGGCTGAGTTGCACGACAACAACCCGATCAGCGATGCGATTGTTCTCAAGCCCGAACCCGGCAAGCAAGGCGAACATGCTAAGGAAACCACCGTGTACCGCGCGATGAAAGGCGGCAAGGTCACCGGCCTCGCCTACGAAATCCGCGGTTCCGGCTATGCCGGCGAAATGAAATTAATGTTGGGACTCGACGCCGACGGCAAGATACTCGGCGTGCGCGTACTGGCGCATAAGGAAACCCCCGGCCTGGGCGACAAGATTGAGGTCAAGAAAGGCGACTGGATATTGCGCTTTACCGGTCTCTCGCTCGGCAACCCACCGGTCGAAAAGTGGAAAGTGAAAAAGGACGGCGGCCAGTTCGATCAGTTCGCCGGCGCGACCATCACCCCGCGTGGCGTGGTCAAGGCCATCCGCGAGGGAATGGAATTCTACGCCGCCAACCAGGCGAAAATGACGGAGGTTAAATAACATGGCAACATACGGCAGAATCGCCCGCGACGGGCTATGGGACAACAACGGCGTATTCAGCATGCTGCTTGGCATGTGCCCCACCATGGCGATGACCACCAGCGCCACCAACGGCTTCGGCATGGGCGTGGCGACGGCGGTGGTGATGGCCGCGTCGGGTTTCCTGGTCGCGCTGTTCCGCAACTATATCACCACGGAAGTGCGCATCCCGGTCTACATCCTGATCGTCGCCTCCATGGTGACGGTCGTCGATCTGGGCATGAACGCCTGGATGCATGAACTGTACAAGGTGCTCGGCCTGTTCATCCCCCTCATCGTCTCCAACTGCCTGCCGCTCGCCCGCCTGGAAGCCTTCGCCGCCAAGGAGCCGGTGCTGCCCTCGCTGTGGGACGGCATTTTCATGGGCGCCGGCTTCACCTTCGCATTGACCGCCATCGGCGCAGTGCGCGAAATTATCGGTTCCGGCACGCTGTTCGCGGATGCTTCGCTCCTGCTCGGACCGGCCTTCAAATTCATGGAAATGCGCTTCCTGCCGGAAGACATGGGCGTCCTGCTGATGATATTGCCGCCCGGCGGCTTCCTCGTCACCGGCCTGCTGGTGGTGGCCAAGCGCATGATAGACCTCAAGGCAGGCAAGGAAATCCAGATGGGCGGCGCGCATAGCGTTGCAGCGTAAGGGGAAAGCTATGAAAGTCAAAGTCTTCTACGCCAGCACCAGCCGCCACGCCAACCTCACTGCCGATCTGCCCGACGGCGCAACGGTCAAGGACGCGATAGAGCGCTCCGGGATACTCAAACAGTTCCCGGAAATCGACCTGGGAACCCAAAAAGCCGGCATTTTCGGCAAGCTCGTCAAACTCGACGCCCCCATCGAAGACGGCGACCGGGTGGAAATCTACCGCCCCATCACCTGCGACCCGAAAACCGTAAAACGCCGCCCCAAGGCGGAGGGTGAAGCACAGGGCGAGGATTGAGACCGTATCCCGCCTAACAAAGTTGTTTAGAGCCGCCCTATTACACATCCTGGCAAGCGGTCAACCTAGCCCGAATATTGCATAAGTTACGCGAATTTATGCAATATCCGGGCTAGGATTATTCCTGCTTTAGCTGGTTTGCAATGGCGGTGGCGCCCTTCACGGGTGAACAAAATCTTTCATAACAATTTCCTCCCGCGAGAAGGCATAAATCTCTCCCCATTTCCGTGCCCCGCCCCATTCCCTGCCGCTTTACGCTACAATCCGCCCATGGCGCACGACCACGACACCGGCTACAAACTGCTGTTTTCGCACCCGGAAATGGTGCGCGACCTGCTGGTCGGCT
>JBAYVP010000055.1:0-19695 GCA_041674485.1 Sulfuricellaceae bacterium | reverse complement strand
TGGATTGCACGGTTTTCCGGGCGCATGGCGGCGTTGCAACTCCTCAGAATGGAACAACCATTCTTCGTCGTTGCGCCTTGCCCTGCACCCGGAAAACCGCACACTCCAGCCCGTTCAACTGAGTTTTCTAGGATTATCCTACAAAAAGGCCGGGAACCGGCGCAGAGGCTCAATCTTCCTATTCACAAACAACACGAAATAGAATAAGCTTTAAAAAAGCATAAAAATCATAAATATACAACTATATCGTTGGGGGAATAACCTATGATCGGCAGTTCCGTTGCTACAAGCATCAGCATTAAAACCCGTTTGTTATTGATCATGGTCGCCGCGTTGACGGGCATGATATTAATTGCAGTGATTGCGCTGCAATCGGAAAAATCCACCTTGCTCGAAGATCGCAAGGTCAAGACCCGCCATCTGGTTGAGGGTGCGCACAGCCTGCTCAGCCATTTTTACGACCTGCAACAAAAGGGTGTACTTACCGAGGAGGCGGCCAAGGATGCGGCGCTGAAAGCGATCAAGTCGTTGCGCTACGAACAGAAGGAATATTTCTGGGTCAACGATTTCACCGCGCCGATACCGAAAATGCTGATGCACCCGACGGTGCCCGCGCTGGACGGCCAGGTGCTCGACGCGGCCAAGTTCAACTGCGCCACGAGCATGCAGGGTGGGGTGGACGACCCCGTCGTAACGACCGACGGCAAGAAAAACCTGTTCCTCGCGTTCAACGAAGTCGCAAGCAAATCCGGCCACGGCTACGTCACCTACGATTGGCCTAAACCCAAGGCGGGCGGCGGCACGACCGAAGAACTTTACACCAAGCTGTCCTTCGTCAAGAAATTCGATGGATGGAACTGGCTGATCGGTTCCGGCATCTATCTCGACGATGTGGACCGGATATTCTGGAGCCACGCCATCTGGCTGATCGGCATTATCGTGGCGATTACGGCACTGATCGGCGGGGTCATGATGCTGGTCATCCGGCGCATAACCCTATCGTTGAACGAACTGGGTGGCGCGATGGCCACGATCCAGACCACCAGCGATTTGTCGCAGCGGGTGACCATCACTGCCGGGGATGAAATCGGTCGGATCGGCCACTCCTTCAACCAGATGATCCAGAGTTTCCAGGAAATCATCCAGCAAGTGATCGTTAATTCGCGCGGCGTGATGCTGGCTGCCGGCAAGCTGTCGGCGTCCTCGCAGCGCGTTGCCGCCAGCTCGCAGAGCCAGAGCGATGCAACGGCATCGATGGCGGCTGCGGTGGAAGAGATGACGACCAGCATCGACCAAGTCGCCGACAGTTCGCAGGAAACTCACAATATTGCCCGCGAGTCGGGGAAATTGTCCGTTCAGGGCGGCGTCGTCGTGCATAGCGCGGCGGAGGAAATGAGCAAGATTGCGGAATCGGTGAATAAATCCTCGCAGTTCATTCAGCAATTGGGCGAACACTCCAACCATATTTCGGCTATCGTCAACGTCATCAAGGAAATCGCCGACCAGACCAACCTGCTCGCGCTCAACGCCGCCATTGAGGCGGCGCGCGCCGGCGAACAAGGGCGCGGTTTCGCCGTGGTGGCGGACGAAGTGAGAAAGCTTGCCGAACGCACCGCCCGCTCCACCGATGAAATCACCGCGATGATAGGCAGCATCCAGAGCGGCACGCAACACGCCGTGGAAAGCATGCAGGAAGGCAGCGCGCGCGTTACCGAGGGGGTGGCGATGGCAACCCGCGCCGGCGAATCGATGAACCAGATCAGCGATGGCGCCAATCAGGTGATTTCCGCCGTCAGCGACATTTCTTCCGCATTGCGCGAACAAAGCATCGCCAGCAACCAGGTGGCGCAGAATGTGGAAAGAATCGCGCATATGACCGGAGAAAACAGCGTGGCGGCAAATGAAATCGCCGGCGAAGCGCAGGAGTTGGCAAGCCTGGCGAGCGCACTGGAAAACGCAGTCAGCCGGTTCAAGGCGTGAGTCGGGGCGAATTCCATTCACTTACCGCAAAGGCACAGAGCTTTCGTAGTAAAAGGTATGGCCTTCCGGCTTCGCCTTGCGCTGTTTTTCTCCGCGCCTCTGCGTCTCTGCGGTAAAGTCTTTTACGAGAACAAACTTACCCTAATCGTATCCCTTTCCGTCGTATGCATTTCTTATGCTTTCGCGGTAAAATCACGGATTCGCTTTCATTGAGAAATATCATGCGCACCAAATCGTTGATCGTCAGCAAGCCCAAGAAGGATATTGCCGCAATGCCCGCACTGGGGATGGACGCAGAGAATATCGTTAAAGACTTCCGCCGTTATTTCAGCCATACCCTGGGACGCGACGAGATGAGCGTCGCCGCATACTATGTCTACACCTCGCTCGCGCTGTCGTTGCGCGACCGTCTGGTGGAGCGCTGGAAAAACACCAAGCACGCCTACGATGCGCAAAACTGCAAGCGCACTTATTACCTCTCGCTGGAATTCCTGATGGGGCGCACATTGGGCAATGTGATGCTGAACCTGGATGTGGATGCGCCCACCGGGGAAGCGTTGCGCAAGCTGGGGCTGGAACTGGAGGAAATCGCCGACCAGGAGCGCGACGCAGGCCTCGGCAACGGCGGTCTGGGACGCCTGGCGGCGTGTTTCCTGGATAGCTGCGCGACGCTGCAACTACCGGTGGTCGGCTACGGCATACGCTACGAATACGGCATGTTCCGCCAGAAAATCGACAATGGCCGCCAATTGGAAGAACCCGACCACTGGCTGCGGGACGGCAACCCGTGGGAAATCGAGCGCCCGGAACACACCGTCCGCATCAAATTCGGCGGGCGCAGCGAATATTATCAAGACGCCGCCGGACGCCAACGCGTTCGCTGGGTGGATGCCCAGGAGGTGCTGGCGGTTCCTTACGACGCACCCATCCCCGGCTACCGCAACGGCACCGTCAACACCCTGCGCCTGTGGAAAGCCGCCGCCACCGACGAATTCAACCTGTACGAATTCAACGCCGGCAGCTACACCGAAGCCGTGGCCGCCAAGAACGCCGCCGAACACATCACCATGGTGCTCTACCCCAACGATGCCAGCGAGAACGGCAAGGAACTGCGCCTGCGCCAGCAATATTTCCTGGCCTCCGCCAGCCTCCAGGACGTGCTGCGCACCTGGGTGCTCACCCAAGGCGATAATTTCGACAGCTTCGCCGACAAGAATTTCTTCCAGCTCAACGACACCCACCCCACCTGCGCTGTGCCGGAACTGATGCGCCTGCTGATGGACGAGCACGGCATGGGCTGGGAGCGCGCCTGGGACATCGTCCGCCACTGCGTCGCCTACACCAACCACACCCTACTGCCGGAAGCGCTGGAAAAATGGCCGGTGCGCATGTTCGGGCGATTGATGCCGCGGCTGCTGGACATCGTAAGCGAAATCAACGCCCGCTTCATCAAGGAAGTGGCGCGCCACTGGCCGGGCGACACCGAGCGGCAAAGGCGCATGTCCATCATCGAAGAAGGCGCGGAACCGCAGATCCGCATGGCCTACCTCGCGGTGGTGGCCAGCGCCTCGGTCAACGGCGTGGCGGAATTGCATTCGAAACTGCTGCAACAGCACCTGTTCCACGATTTTTACACGTTGTGGCCGGAAAAATTCAACAACAAGACCAACGGCGTCACGCCGCGCCGCTGGCTGGCCTGGAGCAATCCCGGCCTGAGCGGGCTAATCAATCGCACCATAGGCGAGGGCTGGATCGCCGATTTGGCGCAATTGAAAAACCTCGCCCCTCATGCCGACGACCCGGCGTTCCGCGCCGAATGGCACGCCATCAAACAAGCCAACAAGGTGCGCCTGACGGAAATGGTGCAGCGCGACTGCGCCATCGAATTCGACGTGAACGCACTGTTCGACGTGCAGGTCAAGCGCATCCACGAATACAAGCGGCAACTGCTTAATGTGCTGCATGTGATCCACCTCTACGATCGCATCAAGCGCGGCGACACCCACGACTGGACGCCCCGTTGCGTGCTCATCGGCGGCAAGGCCGCGCCCGGCTACGCGATGGCCAAGCGCATCATCAAGCTGGTGTACGCAGTCGCCAAGACCATAGCCGAAGACCCCGCTGCCGACGGCCTGCTGAAACTGGCATTCCTGCCCGACTACCGGGTGTCGGCGATGGAAGTGATCTGCCCCGGCGCCGATCTGTCGGAACAGATTTCCACCGCCGGCAAAGAAGCCTCCGGCACCGGCAACATGAAATTCATGATGAACGGCGCGCTCACCATAGGCACTCTGGACGGCGCCAACATCGAAATCCGCGAGGAAGTCGGCGCGGAAAACTTCTTCCTGTTCGGCCTCACCGCCGAAGAAGTCGAAGCCCTGCGCGGCCACTACGACCCGCAGCCGATCATCAACGGCGACGAGGATTTCTCTCGCGTAATGAACCTACTGACCTCCGGCCACTTCAACCTGTTCGAGCCGGGCATCTTCGACGACATCGTCCAGGCCATCACCAACCCGCACGACCCATGGCTGACGGCAGCGGATTTCCGCAGCTATATCGACGCGCAACGCCAAGTCGCCCGCGCCTACCGCGACACGGAAAACTGGACGCGCATGAGCATCCTTAACACTGCCGCCAGCGGCAAATTTTCCAGCGACCGCACTATTTTGGACTACAACCGCGATATTTGGCACTTGCCGCAAGTGGCGGCGCGGGAGGTGAAGTGAGGCATCCGGCGGATTATGCTATGTTGGCTCACTTTACGCGCACCAATAGCGTTCAAAAACGCATGCTCATTTCGCCTCCTGATGGGCAAGATTTTTCTGCGACATTTTCCGTTCATGGTTCGACAAGCTCTCAAGAAACAGCTTTTTTAGTCATATATATCAATGGCAAATATAACAACAATGGCGGAATGCAGGCCATTAAACGAGCGCCAAACAGCAGCCATGCCCTCTGTTTCTTGCCAACACCTTTCGACCTACGGGCGAATATTCTACTCAGGACGAACGGAGAAAAATGGCAAACCTCAAAGCTCAGGACGAGCAGAAAAAAATTGCAAGCCTATGAATTTTTAAGGATGTCTGGCTGGCTACACCCGACGCTTGCGCCTCAACGAAGCCCGAAATGCATGGAACGGAGCCGGAATGCACGGAACGGCGGCAGATGAAAGTCAATCCGTTCGTCCTGAGCTTAGCCTGCCCTGAGCTTCGCCGAAGGGTCGAAGGATGAACGGATTGACTTTCATCTGCAATATCATGAATATAAATGTTTTTTTAATTTTTGCTTAATGTTGAGGTTTGCCATTTTTCTCCGTTCATCCTTCGACCCTTCGGCGAAGCTCAGGGCAGGCTAAGCTCAGGATGAACGGAGAAAAATGGCAAACCTCAAAGCTCTCAAGAAACAGCTTTTTTAGTCATATATATCAATGGCAAATATAACCACAATGGCGAAACGCAAGCCCTTAAACGAGCGCCAAACAGCAACCATAACCCCTGTTTCTTGCCAACGCCTTTCGACCTACGGGCGAATATTCTACTCACCACGAACGGAAAATCAGTAGGTAGATAGCGGCTGGGTAGCAAATGAGTGCTCTAAAACCACCACGATCTCGCTTGGCTATTGCGCTGCTCAGTTCTACGCTTCTGGTCGGCATCGTGTTCTTCTTGCTCAAAGGCGCATGGTGGCTTAGTTTGGCGTTAATTATTGCCGAAATTATTCTTGAGGGGGCGGCTCCAGCCTTGTTTCGTCGCAAGGCCAAGTTATAGCCCTACTATATTTATGCATGGATTTTTCCCTCCAAGCCAGCTTCCGCCGATGGCACAGCCGCTACGAGATGCTTGCCCCTCGCCGTGGTGGAAGCGTTTGCTTACTGGGATGCTGGCAGGCACCGTTACAGCCGTGGCTTTTTTTCTCGCCACGGACAGTTTTTGGTGGTTTCTCGCCATCCCTGCCGGCATATTGTTTATCTGGGTATTAAAGCTGCCATTATGCGATGGTCGGGTGTTGTGGTAACCGGCCCGACAAAGCCCAGTAGGGTGGGCACGTTTTTTGTGCCCACGCAGTCGGCGAATATCGTTTCAGTGCGGGCACGATAAAACCATGTCCCCATACTTCAGTTTAGTGCCCATCCATCCTGGGATCAGGCGGTCTGCATATTGGTTTAAAAAAATCGGGATTGTCGCCCATACTCCCGTTTCCGGCGTGGTCGGCGCTATACCATGCCATATTGGAAGGGGCGATGTGATACCATTAATAGGTTCGCCTGGATGTGTGCGGTTGCTCGTGTGAGACCGCCGCCGATGAGCTTATACTTTTTTGACGCTATACGGTTTTCTCTATAATCCGACTCTATGCCTTTGCTGGACGAAACCCAACTGCTGGAAAAATCCCGCGCCCTGCTCGGGGCGCAGATTCTCGATGTCAAGGAATTCCCCGACGACATTACCCCGCTCGACGGGGTTTCCTCGACTTTCCTGAAGGAATACGCGTTCCTGCCGTTGGGGCTGGACGGCAATTTTCTCAAGGTGGCGGCAGCGGTGCCGGTGCAGACGCATATTCTGGATGCGCTGCGGCAATTTTCCAATTTTCCGGTCAAGCTGTTCCTCGCGCGCCGCGAAGACATACTGGCGCATATTGTCAAAATCTATGAGTCCGGCAGCGAATTGGGGCGCGAGCTTTACGGCGAGGCCGATGTGCTGGGCGAGGGCGTGGGCGAGGACGAGCTGGAATCGTTGCGCGTGCTGGCGGAGGATGCGCCGGTGGTGCGCCTGGTGCAGCAGATTATCGCCAATGCGGTGAACGCGCGCGCTTCCGACATTCACCTGGAAATTTACGAGAGCGTGTTCAAGGTGCGCTACCGCATCGACGGGGTGTTGCACGATGTCGAATCGCCGCCGCGCCGCATGTTCCTGCCCGCCGTCTCGCATTTGAAGCTGCGCGCCCGGATGAATATCGCCGAGCGCCGCTTGCCGCAGGACGGGCGGATCAAGATGGCGATACAGGGGCGCGAAATCGATATGCGCGTGTCCACCATCCCGACGATGCACGGCGAGAGCATGGTGATCCGCATTCTGGATCAGGGAGCGACGGTGCTCGATCTGGAATCGCTCGGTTTCGAGCCGGATACGCTGGCGGCTTTCCGCAAGAACATCATCCAGCCGCATGGCATGATACTCGTGACCGGCCCCACCGGCAGCGGCAAAACGACCACGCTGTACGGCGCATTGTCGCAGATCAACACGCCGGAGCTAAAGATCATCACCGTGGAAGACCCGGTGGAATACCAGATCGAGGGCGTCAACCAGATGCAGGTGAAGTCGCAGATCGGGCTGACGTTCGCCTCGGCGCTGCGCTCCATCGTACGCCAGGACCCGGACGTAATCATGGTGGGCGAAATCCGCGACCGGGAAACCGCCGAAATCGCCATCCAGTCCGCGCTGACCGGCCACATGGTGTTTTCCACGCTGCACACCAACGATTCCTTCAGCGCGCCGCACCGTTTGCTGGACATGGGGGTGGAAAGCTATTTGATCGCTTCCTCGGTGCTGATGATTCTGGCGCAACGTCTGGTGCGCGTGATTTGCCCGCATTGTCGGCACGAAACCGCGCCGTCCGATATGGATGTGCTGTTTCTGCAACAGGAAGGCATCGTGCTGGAAAGCGGCGCGCACCTGTACAAGGGCGCGGGCTGCACGCACTGCGCCAACACCGGCTATACCGGTCGCGCCGGGATTTACGAGCTGTTGCCGCTGACCGGCAAGATACGCGAAGCCATCCTGAAAAAAGCCACCGCCGAGGCGATCCGTAACGCAGCGCTGGAAGAAGGCGTGCGCCCGATGCGCGCCGACGGACTGAAAAAAGTCCTGGCCGGCATCACCACCCTGGACGAGTTGGCCAGGGTGACGCGACAGGAATTCTAGCCGCATGGCCCAATTCAAGTACCGCGCCCTGAATCCGCAGGGGAAAACCGTGACGGGAGTAATGGAAGAATCCGACGCAGGCGCGGTTTCCAACCTGTTGCGCGCAAACGGCATGACGCCTCTCAAGGTCGACGAAACCGGCGCGACGCAGCAGACCGCCGGCGGTTTTTCGCTATTCGGCCCGCGCCGCGTGAAGCTAAGCGATGTGCTGGAATTCACCGAACAATTGGAAGCGTTGCTCAAGGCCGGCCTGCCGCTGGATCGCGCGCTGAAAATCCTCCAGGGGACATTGGAAAACCCCGCGCTACAAGAGGTGGTGCGCGGCATCTACCTCGAAGTGGAAAAAGGGCAATCCCTGGCGGATGCGTTTTCTCAATACCGCCGGGTGTTCCCCAAGGTTTACGTCAACATGATACGCGCCGGCGAAGAAGGCGGCATTCTGCAACTGGCGCTGGAGCGGCTGATTGATTTTTACCAGAGAACCCTGGAGTTCAGGAACTTTCTGATCACTTCCTCGGTCTACCCTGTCTTGTTGTTCGTATTCGGCATTGCGTCGCTGATTTTGTTGACCGTGGTGGTGATACCCAAATTCGGCGAGATTTTCCACGATATGGGGCAGGAACTGCCTTTCGCCGCTGCGATGCTGATCGACGCCAGCAGCTTCATGGTGAACTACGGCCTGTTGGTGCTGGGCGGCATCGCACTGGCGGCCTGGATGTTCGTTTCCTACATCCGCACGCCCGGCGGCATGGCATGGTGGCATTCCGCGCTGTTGCGCATGCCGCTGATCGGTAAGCTGTTGCTGAAAATCCAGCTCGCACGACTGTGCCGTACGCTGGGCACATTGCTCGGCAGCGGCGTGCCGATTTTGACCAGTATTCATATTATCCATGGTTTGACGGATAATATCCCGTTGAAGCAGGCTATCGACCGCCTGCAACAAGCCATCAAGGAAGGCCGGGGCGTGGCGCAACCGCTACGCGCCGACCTGTTTTTTCCGCCCTTGCTCGGCCATCTGGCAACGGTGGGCGAGGAAACCGGCTCGCTCGACAAAATGCTGATGAAAGTGGCCGACCAGTACGACACCGACATTAAGAAAGCCACCAAGGGATTCATTTCGATTTTTGAACCGGCCATGATCGTGCTGATGGGCGGCCTGATAGGCGCCATCGTGGTGTCGATGCTGACCGCGATCTTCTCCATCAACGATTTGCCAATGTAAACAGGGAAACCAGCCCATGCAAAAAACCGCCATGCAACGTCAATTGCCAAAACGCGCCCAGGGCTTCACCCTGGTGGAACTGCTGATCGTGATGATCATCATCGGCCTCCTGGCCGCCTTGGTCGGGCCGCGCCTGTTCAGTCGCATCGGCAGTTCCAAGGTCAGCACCACGCGTGCGCAAATCGAAATGATGGGCGCCGCGCTCGACACTTTCCGCCTGGATTACGGGCGCTATCCCACCACCGAAGAAGGCCTGAAAATCCTGTTCGACAAGCCGACGGACGATACCAGTGGCGCCGCCAATAACTGGAAAGGTCCGTACCTCAAGAAAAAGGTCGAAAAAGATGCGTGGGGCGCCGATTTCCAATACAAGGCGCCCGGCACCCATGGCGATTACGATCTCTCCTCTTTCGGAGCCGACAAAAAAGAGGGCGGGACCGGCGAGGATGCGGACATCAATAGCTGGGAATAAAGCGCTTAAGCGCGAGGCCGGCTTCACGCTGGCCGAAATGCTGGTTGTGCTGGTGATCGTCGGCCTGTCCGTTACTTACGTTTCGGTCTCCTTCGAGCGCACGTTGGCCGTCGCCCAGGAAAAACAATGGGTGGAAAAAACCCTGCGTGAACTCAACCGCGTCAAGGTCAAGGCGATACTGACCGGGCGCATGCAACAGGTGGTGCTGGATTTCTCGGCGGGCAGCCTGCATCTGACGGACGGCCAGGAAGAACAGGAAATTTTCAGTCTGCCGGAAAAATACCTCTACACAAACACCCAGCCGGAAGACGGGAAAGAAAACCTGCGTATCACTTTTTTCCCGGATGGCAGCGCAACCGAATCGCGCTTCGACCTGATCGCGCCTAAAACCGGGCGCAGCCGCTTCCGCGTGCGCGGCTTGACCGGGCAAGTCGAACTGCTGGCGGACGGTCAGGCATGAGGCACGCGGGAAAACGAAACCACGGCTTCACGCTCATCGAAGTGGTGGTGGCGATCACTATTCTGGGGCTGGCCTATTCCGCGATGCTGGGGGCGTTTTCCGGCTCGCTCCGACTGTTGCGGCAAGCCTCCGAATATCAGAACGCCCTCCTGCTGGCGCGCGCCAAGCTCGACGAAACCTGGATAGACACCAGCCTGGACATCGCCGACCAGGAAGCGGAAGAAACTTACGGCGGCGTCACCTATTCCTACAAAATCGAAATCCGCGATGTCCCCATAGTGGAAAAAGCCTTGCAGGAAAGCGTGAAACTGCCGGTCAAACTGGAAGAAATCGCCGTGGAAGTGTTTTGGGGTAAGGCCGGCAAGGAAAAAAACTATAAGCTGATCTCGTATAAGCTAAGTCCCGATCCGCTGGCCGTTCCGAAAACCGACCCCGGCGCTGCCAAGACCGTCCCGCCGCCCCCGACCGGTTCGGCCAACGCAACGCCGCCTGCAACGCCTCCGGCCTCCCCGTTTTCCCAGGGGAAATAAAATAAATGATCCAACGGAACCACAAATCGCAAGCCGGCTTCACGCTGCTGGAGTTGATTATCGCGATGACGCTCGCAGCGCTGGTCGTGGCGTTGGGCGCCAGCATTCTGCGCATGGGCGTGGATTTTTACCACCGCTCGCACGAATACATCCACCAGCAACAGGAAATGCACGGCTTCCTGAAACTGATGCGCGACGAATTGCAGGGCGCCACGAAAGGCTCGCTGGCGTTGAGCGGTGACGCAACCCAACTGAGCTTCACCACCGACAACATGCCAATCGGCATAGGACGCGGCGGGCAGAACAAGGCCATGCTGGAATGCCGGCCAAACGCGCAGGGACAGATAGAGTTGATACACCGTATCCAAGTGAAAAAAGCGCCGGACGATGCGGGCGCCGCCCCGCCCAAGCCGACAACGCCGGAATACGAGGAAGAAGCGCTGGTGCATAAACTCACCCAGTGCGCTTTCTCGTTCCTGCTGCGCGGTGAGAAGGAGAGCGCATCCAAGGCCGCCTGGATAGACGATTGGCTCGAAAGAAAAGACGCGCCGCTCGCGGTTCGCATTCAACTGACGCAAGCCGCCGGCAGCCTGCCGCCGGTGGTCATCCCGCTCGAATAGCAGGAATCCAAAAATATTTACCGCAGAGACGCTTCAGGCGCGGAGAAACCACGGAATCTCCGCGTCTCTGCGGTTCAACTAAGCTTTCCAGGATGAAATATTAGGGTTGGCCTCACGCCTCACCCTCCGCCGTTACGCGCTCAAAAAACGCCTCATCGCGCCGCAAATGGACGAAGCGAGTTCTTCCTGAAGTTCGAAGATGTGTGAGATATTGCGGCTGAATTGTTCCGACCAGGCGATGCTGCCTGTCGCAGTCTCGACTACGCGGATTGAGGTTCTAATGCGTTCCGCATCGATTTGGACGCATCCTTCAATCCGGTGGTTTATCCCGACACGGGAGGCTGTATCGTCAGGAGAGGAAAAGGAATGCACTATTGCGATAGTGCCAAATTCCCGAAACAACTGATGCACAAGTTCGTTATGCAAACCGTTCGTTAATTCCTCCCCATTTTCATGATGCGAAACACATTGGAAGGGGGGTATCTCGAACTGCGGAAGTTGCCTGATATTGCTGCTGACGGCCTGCAGGCGCCGGATGATCGGCATGTAACTGCCGAGCGGCAGCGTTATCTCAATATCGGCGTCGGCGCCCAGCGTTGCGTAATACGTATCGAGCTTTGTACGCAAGCGCCCGACCTGAACCCGGACAACCGGGTCTTCATTGGTGTTGTATAAAGCGGCATTACGATCGAACACCCCAATGCCGATCACCTGTTCGCTTGCGTTGTCGGGATTTCCTGAGATCGCCAGCTCAATCAGGAAGCGCAGCAAACGGCGCATGCGCGGCGCCTTATTGAACATGCAGCTGGCCAGAATTTTGTCGCAGGCAGCACGCACCTCCTCTGCCGGAATATCGGCAACACTCTCCGAGCTATCTTTCATCCTGCAAAACCTCTTTATCAAACCGCCAGGAACGCAACGGGGTCCGCAAAGATGGGCTTATCGCCCAACTTGCAACAACCTAAGCCGGACAATTGCCGGAACCAAACAGACGTTTAGACAGGATTTACAGGATAAACAGGATAGAAAGCCCATCCTGTAAATCCTGTTCATCCGGTCATTGCTTTTTTTGCGGAAAGCCGCTCCAGTGCTTGATCTACGATATGTTCTTGTCACCAATTGCTTGTGACTTGGTCAGTTAAGTGACTAAGCCGGACAAACCGGAAAAAACATTTTACCGCCGAGGCACGAAGATTTTATAGAGAACGACATGGCTTTTCTGGTTTCACAGGTCTCACCCTGCGTTGTATTTCTCTACGCCAGATCGGATTTGTCAAATTCATGCAAAACCTCAATCAAGCTGGGCAGTAAAGCTGGATTTAAGCAAAAAACATAAATGCATACACCTATCTACCTTGATAGGTGGCGCAATTGCCGGAAAGATGGTGGGGTTTGACGGCGATTGGCGGCGATTGATTGGCAAAACCATGAATTATCCTGCAAAAACAATGCATAAATATTGAATCGTGCGCGCCGCCGCGTAGGATCAGCCGGGTCGTGTGAGCACTATTTAACCTAGAAACCTCCCGCGAAATGCATGATAAAGTTGTTTAGAGTCAACATGCTACGCATATTGGCAAGCGATCAACTGAGCTTTCCAGCCTTTTCTGCATGTAATCAAATGATTGAAAAGATGTGTGTAACGATGAGGGCTTAGCCTGGCGCTACCACCCTGCATTTTTTCTGAGAACAAGTTTACCCTGATGGTCTCAATTAAAATCCGCAAGATCAGATGGTCTGAGGCTATACTATCCGGCTACGTCTACTCATAGAGAAGCAATCCCCGAATGCGAAAAGAAGTCGTCAAAGAGCTGCCCAAATACGCTATCGTGGCGTCTGTGCAATTGCCGAGCGTTAGCGATGTCGAGTTCGAGGCGTCGCTGGCCGAGTTGCGCGATCTTGCCAAGACGTTGGGGTTCGAGATCGTCGCCACTTTCACGCAGAAGCGCTCCAGCTTCGATTCGGCGGCCTATCTGGGCGTCGGCAAGCGGCAGGAGATACGCGAATTCGTGGACAACCGTCCCGTGCCCGTCGTTTTCGAGCATATGCCACAGGCCGCCGCCGACCCCAATGCCGGCGCGATAGCCATTGTTTTCGTCGATCACGAAATTTCGCCGTCGCAGGCGCGCAATCTCGAAATCGAGGTCGGCTGCGAGGTGATGGACCGCACCATGGTCATTCTCGAAATTTTCCACCGCCACGCCAGTTCCCGCGCCGCACGCGCGCAGGTGGAAATCGCGCGCCTCGGCTATATGGCGCCGCGCCTGCGCGAGGCGGCGAAGCTTGCCGGGCCGCAGGGGCGACAGCGTAGCGGCACGGGCGGGCGCGGCGCCGGCGAGTCGCACACCGAGTTGGACAAACGCAAGATACGCGACCGTATCGCCGAACTGCAACTGGAGATTGCCGCGATGGATGTCGAGCGCAAGACGCAACGCGCGCGCCGCCAGGAGCGCCAGGGTGTCGCCAACGTTGCGCTGGTCGGCTATACCAACGCGGGGAAGTCCACCCTGATGCGCGCGCTCACCGGCAGCGAGGTGCTGGTCGAAAACAAGCTTTTCGCTACGCTCGACACCACGGTGCGCGCGCTCCAGCCCGAGAGCAGGCCGCGCGTGCTGGTCAGCGACACGGTCGGTTTCATCAAGAACCTGCCGCACGGGCTGGTCGCTTCGTTCAAGTCTACGCTTGAGGAGGCGCTTGATGCGTCGTTGCTGCTCCACGTCATTGATGCGAGCGATCCCGGTTTCGAACGGCAACTCGAAGTCACCGACCAGGTGCTTGATGAAATCGGCGCGCAGGATGTGCCGCGCATTCGCGTCTTTAACAAGATCGACCATGTCGGTGACGCAACAGCGCAGGCTGAACGCGCAGCGGCGCTACGCGCGCATTACCCCGATTGCATTGTGATGAGCGCGCGCCGCACCGGCGATGTCGCGCAACTGCGCGAGGCGATAGTCGCGTTTTTCCGGCAGGGTCTGGTTGAGGCCGAGATTTTTCTTCCTTGGTCGGCACAACAACTGCGCGGCGAAATTTTCGCGCGTTGTGAGGTGCTGGAAGAACGCGCCGACGGCGAGGGTGCGTTCTTGCTCATTCGCGGCGAGCGCGAGACGGTGCAGGGGTTGTGCGAGCGATTCGGCCAGACGTGATGAATCCCGATTCGGGTTGGCAGGATTTCCCCCGCGCAAGGCATATATCGAATTTCAGATTCCCGGTTTGAGGCTTGCCAAGAAACGTCACAACCTACCTATCCCGGATATTTCATAAATTGCGTGCGCCCTCGCTGGCCTTTTGTTTCATAGGCGAATTTCGCTCAGTCGGGCGCATGAATAGCTACGCCGCTCCTTCTCAAACTTCCATATCAATCAAAATCCTGTGCGATCATCACGCGAATTTATGCAATATCCGGGCTAGGTTAAACCTAGAAAGCTCAGTTGAACGGGCTGGAGTGTGCGGTTTTCCGGGTGCAGGGCAAGGCGCAACGACGCGGAATGGTCATTCCATTCCCTTCTCAAGGAGTTGCAACGCCGCCATGCGCCCGGAAAACCGTGCAATTCAGCCCGTAGCGTTCTCACCAAACGGGTGAACGCAAAATATATGACAAAGTTATTTAGAACCATCATGTTATACATCTTGGCAAGCGGTCAACTGAGCTTTCTAGGTTAAACCTAAGCCGGACGATTGCCGGAACCAAAAATATTTACCGCAGAGACGCCGAGGCGCGGAGACGTAGAGATTTTGTAGAGTAATGGTATGGTGTCACCCTCCGTTGTATTTCTCCGCGCCTCGGCGTCTCTGCGGTGAAAAAGAATCACCCGGAGAACCGCTCCGGTGCTTGATCTACGACACATTCTTCGCAAAAAATGCAACGACTTGACTGGTAAGTTACTAAAAAAGGACCCCACCATGTTTCTAGCAAAAACCCACATCATCACCAGACTGGTTGCCGGTTTTGCCGCCGTGCTTGCGATGACGGGGATCATGGGGCTGGTGGGGTTGAACAACGCCGACACGCTGGCGCGGATCAACGAGCAGCTTTATCAATCCCCGTTTCAGGTGACGGACATCGCGCACAGCATCAAGGAAGAAATTCTGTTGATCCAGCGCGATCTGGCAGCCGGTGCGCACGCCGAATCCCATGATGAACTTATAGAGTTTCGCCAGAGCGTCGATCAGCACGAAGCCATTATCCTGAGATCGCTGGACCGACTGCGCGGAAAATACCTGGGGCCTGCGGATGACGTCGATGTGCTCCACGGGATATTGACCTCATGGAATCACGATCGCAACGAAATTTTCCAATTGCTGGAAAACGGCAAGCGTCACGAAGCGGATGCGACGCTACGTTCATCCCGACACACGATAGAGAAAATCGAGGAAGTCGTGGCGCGCATCCATGATTTCGCCCAAAACCGCGCAGCCGGGTTCCATGAGGACGCAAAACGCACCCGCGATTCCGTCGCCGCAACGATGTATGGTCTGCTACTGTTTGCCGCGTTGGCCGGCGTGCTGTGCGCCTGGGCGATCACCCGCAGCATCGTGCAACCGCTGGACGCCCTGCGCGGCGCGATGCTTAAGCTTGCCCAGGGCGATTTGGCGACCGATGTGCCCGACCGGGCGTTGGGCAACGAAATCGGTGAAATGGCGCGAGCCGTGCAGGTTTTCAAGGACGAAGCGGTAAAAACCGCCGGGTTCCACTGGGTGCGGGAACAGGTGGGGGATCTGTCCAACCGCATGCGCAAGGCGGAAACGCTGGAGGCTTTCGGCCAGGAACTGATGCAGCATCTGGCACCTTTGTTGGGCAGCGAGGCCGGCGCTTTTTTCGTCCGCGCCGAGGAAGGCGATGTGTTCGAGTTGCATGGCGCTTACGCTTATCCGGCGCAGGGCGCCGGAAAATTCCGCCGGGGCGAAGGCTTGGTCGGGCAATGCGCTGCCGACATGCGCACCATCGTCCTCAACGAGGTTCCCCCGGATTACCTGACCATCCGCTCCGCGCTGGGGCAATCCGCGCCGGGCTTTCTCATCCTCTTGCCGGTGGTGTGGAACGATAATGTTTCCGCTGTGATGGAGCTGGCCGCGTTTCACCCCCTTTCCGAAACCCGGCGGGCATTGCTGGATGCCTTGGCGGCGGCTATCGGGCTGAACCTGGAAGTGCTCAAACGCAGTCTGCGCACTCAGGAGTTGTTGGAGCAATCGCGCCACCAGGCCGAAGAATTGCGCACCTCGGAAGAAGAATTGCAGGCGCAAAGCGAGGAATTGCGCGAATCCAACGAACTGCTCAAAAAGCAGTCCGAGGCGCTACGCGTGTCCGAACAGGAACTGCAAATCACTTACGACGAACTGGTGAAAAAAACCTCCACCCTGCAAGACCGCGACGATGCGCTCAACAACGCGCTTCTGGTGGCCGAGGAACGCGCGTTGCAAGTGGAAACGGCCAGCCGCTACAAATCCGAGTTCCTCGCCAACATGTCGCATGAATTGCGCACGCCGCTCAACAGCATGCTCATTCTCTCCAAGGACTTGGCCGACAACGACTCCGGCCACCTTGACGCGGGAGAAGTGGAATCGGCGCAAGTCATCCACGAAAGCGGCAGCCACCTGCTCAGCCTGATTAACGATGTGCTGGATATTTCCCGTATCGAGGCGGGAAAAGTGGAAGTGTATACGGAAGAAATCAACTTGGCCGACATCGCCGCCACATTGGAAAAACGCTTCCTCCCGCTGGCCGGAAACAAGGGGCTGGACCTGTTCGTCAAGTGCTGCGAAAACCTTCCTGCGGTCATCCTGTCCGACCGGCGCAAGGTAGAGCAGATACTGACCAACCTGGTCGGCAATGCGTTGAAATTTACGCACCAGGGGCAAGTCGAGATAGCGTTTGCCGCGACGCCGGGGCCGGCCTGGTCGGTTAGCATCAGCGACAGTGGAGTCGGCATTGCGCCGCACAAACTGGAAAGCATCTTCGGCGCATTCGAGCAGGCGGACGGCGCCACCAGCCGGCGCTTCGGCGGCACCGGCTTGGGGCTGGCCATCTCGCGCAAGCTGGCGCGAATGCTGGGGGGAGACATCACGGTCAGCAGCATGGAAGGAAAAGGCAGTGTTTTCACCCTGCGCCTGCCGCTGACCGGCCAAGCGTTGGCACAGCCCGCGGTGTCTCCAGTTGAGCCGTTGCCGGCGGCGCGCGCGGCAGGCAGCGTCAAACCCTATCCGTCCGACGACCGGAGTAACTTAACGCCGGGCGACCGGACGTTGCTGGTGATTGAGGACGACCCCAGCTTTGCCGAGATCGTAGGCGATCTGGCGCGCAAAAAAGGCTTTAAATGCCTGCTGGCCGGCAACGGCGATGCGGGGCTGGCGCTGGCTGCGCGCCACAAGCCGACCGGCATCATCCTGGATGTGGGGCTGCCGGGCATGGATGGATGGGGGGTGATGGACCGCCTCAAGCACGACCCGAACACGCGCCATATCCCGGTACATTTCATGTCTGCGCTGGACGAATCGCTGCGCGGTTTCGGCATGGGGGCGGTGGGCTATCTGGTCAAACCGGTGTCCCTGGCGCAAATCGAAAGCGCCTTCGAGAAAATCAACCTGACCGGCGATCAACAGCCGCGCACCGTCTTGGTGATCGATTCGGATAACGAGGCGCGCAGCCAGGTGCATCGCCTGTTTGACGACAGGCAGGCAAGCCTGATCGAAGCCGCCAGCGGCGAAGAGGCGCTGGCGCTGATGGAGCGCGAGGTGGTGGATTGCATCATTCTCGAACCGCGCTTGCCCGGCATGAGCGGCATGGAATTACTCCAGCGCCTGTCCGCTTCCGGCAAGCCGCTGCCGCCGGTGATTATTTTTTCCGGGCAGGAAATCAGTTCGGACGACACCCTCAAGCTGCATACCTTTACCGACAGCATCGTGCTCAAAGGCGCGCGCGCGCCGGAAAGACTGATGGAAGAAATCGACTTGTTCCTGCACCGCGTCCGCGAACATCCCGGCGGACAGAACGCCGCAGCGCCGCAGGAGAGCGTGGACTATGCCCCGCTGGCCGGCAAAAGCGTACTGGTGGTGGACGACGACATGCGCAACATCTTCGCGCTTTCCAAAATACTGCGCGCCAAAAGCATGAACGTGTTGATGGCGCAAGACGGCGACAAGGCGCTGGCGCAACTTCGCGCCCAACCGAACGTGCGCATCGTGCTGATGGATATCATGATGCCCGGCAAGGACGGCTACGAAACAACGCGCGAAATCCGCACCCGCCCCGAATGGCGCGATTTGCCGATCCTGGCGCTGACCGCCCGCGCGATGCAGGGGGATGAAAGGAAATGCCTAGCCGCCGGCGCCAGCGACTACCTGTCCAAGCCGGTGGATGTCGAAAAACTCCTGACTATGATGGTGAAATGGCTCAGGTAAACCGGACAAGTTGCTGCACAACAATTATCCTGGTTGCGGCCAATCCTATAGGCTGGCGTGAGGAACGAACCCCAGGCTACCGCGCCGCTTCCTTTAGTTTTTCGTATTAACATCGGTCAAGGCGCTAACCATAGCGTTGATTTCATTGCTTTGAACGGTAACATGCCTGACTTTATAAATAATCGAGGGCTGGTATTTAGCACCCATGGCGCTCCATAAGTTATGGGTTTCAAAATGCGAGGCGTTTTGAATTTCGAAATTCAGCATCTTTATGCCATTGGGTATATCGGGGGTGGTTTTGGCGTTAAATGAATTATGGCCATGGAAAAAAACGATGGTGGCATTCAGGAATTTTAAGGCTTCTTCATAGTCGTCGAAGCTGGCAGTAAGCAGCAAATCGAGATTAAACGGGATTGCCGGATTGATCTTTGTAATGCCACCACCAGCAACATGGTGTTGGCTGCCCTGATATTGTTTATTGGTGTCATAATCGAGATTGATTAAAGTAATCACCATTTTATTTTGATTTTTGGGCGGACGGCTCCCGTCCTGGTTAACCAAATGGTTAAGCACGGTAATGCTTTCGTTCAAGCTAAAACTATTGACCAAATATTGGTCAAGTTTCTTCTTAATGTACACTAATGCGGATTGGATCATGATATGAAAGCTACGACGAAGTCTAAGTGGCGGTAGGTATTGGCGCGTCTTAATTATTTTCCGGGAAGATGCCGCACAATTCGCGCATTATAAAATAATGCGACAATAAAGGGGGCGGATTTCCACGGTAAATTTGTTCTCAATACCCGCCACGTTTGCTGAGTTTTCCGTCATCCGCAAGTTGTCGGGCTGAAGCCCGACCTACAACTCGGTAAATTATGGCGAGGCAAGGTATAATCCTAGAAAGCTCAGTTGGCCGCTTGCCAAGATGTATAACACAGTGGTTCTAAACAATTTTGTCATATATTTCGCGTGTACCCGTATGGTGAGAGCGCTACGGGCTGGATTGCACGGTTTTCCGGGCGCATGGCGGCGTTGCAACTACAAGAGAAGGCAATGGAATGACCATTGCGCGTCGTTGCGCCTCTTGTGCCC
>JBAYVP010000054.1:0-19706 GCA_041674485.1 Sulfuricellaceae bacterium | reverse complement strand
CTGTCCATTAATTACCTCCCGATCTGCTTAGCCCACATGGCGTACCTACTCGCAGCTCCTCCCCCTTCTAAGGGGGAGAGCATAGCGAGGGGGCAACCGGGAGCTTACAAGTGTAGGTTTTTCGCTCGGCTTTAATGAACTTTTATCAAAAACCTACACGTATAAGGCAACCGGGAGGGGGAGGGGTTGAGTTGGCACTCATAAAATCGAAATGTTGCAACTAATCTGCGGTCTTAAACCCATCCCCACCCCAGCCCTCTCGCTTTCCGGGGAGGGAGCACCAATGCTATCGGCTGGCGCAAAAAGGGAAGAAATTAATGGACAGTTTCTAAGCTGCCTTTGCCAATAGCTTTGTGACTAAGTTATTACCAGCCGTTGGATGAGGTAAAGGTTTTCCATCATCCCTCATGATTTTAATCCACTCATCCACTATTTGGCATAGTTCACGATACACCTGCATCTCATCGTCACCATGACAACATGGACCGATGATTCCTGGGCATTGACCAACGAAGCACTGATCTTCTTTAGACCATTCAACAATTTTTAGGTATTGGGCGGCTTCTTTCACTTTCTAGGAGGCTGTCGGACTTGAAGAATCGAAGCGAAAATTCGGCTGGGCGAGGACAGATTTCACCGTTTTTTTGGTCAATAGCCATTCTATTGGCCAAAAAAACGGTGAAATATGGACCGTCCAGACGGATTTGCAGCCGATTTCCTTCAAGTCCGACAGCCTCCTAGTGAATACTCATGCTTTCATTCAAAATCTTGGGGGTGATGAAGATCAGCAACTCGGTCTTGTTGTCGCTACGGCTGGTGCTCTTAAACAAATTACCCAGCACGGGTATATCGCCCAGCAAAGGCACTTTGGTTACGTCTTCGTGTTCTTCCTGCAAATAAATCCCGCCGATAACCGCCGTTCCCCCATTTTCCACCAGCACCTGGGTGGTGATCTGCTTGGTATTGATGGCGCGACAACCGCCCACCAGCTCTCCGGCGGTGTCCTTGGCCACCATCAAATCCAGGAGGATGCTGTCATCCGGCGTAATGCGCGGCTTGACCACCAGTTGCAAAGAAGCTTTTCTCCAATCGGTGTAGTAGCTATATCCAGTTTGTCGGGTGCAGGGCAGGTTGACCCCCTGCTCTATGGTGGCCTGGGAGTTATTGGGCGCGACGACGCGCGGGTTGGAAACGATCTTGCCCTTGCCGTCCGCTTGCAGTGCGGACAATTCCAGGTTCAGGAAGCGCGAAGCGCCCTGCTTGAACAGGATCATGGATAGCACCCCGGCGGGGCTGCCCAGGTTGGCGGATGGCAAATTGACGTTCAGCAGGCCATTATTGAAATCTTTGTTGTCCGATGTCGAGAAGGAGGAAGTCGAGTCGGAATTCGCCGAGCCGGTGCTACCGCTTGCCGAGTTGATGGAGGCGGCGCCATTGGCGAATGAAACATCCTTGGATGTAGTATTGTTCGAGCTGCTGCCAGTGGTGCCGCCCGTGCTGCTCGACTGGGTGCTGGTGTTGACCCCGGTTCCCGCCAGATTGCCGCCGATCGATACACGATTGTCTCCGCCTAGCGATATGCCGCTGTTGCTGCGATCCAGCACGCCTAGCCGGGCGCCCAGGCTTTTGGCGAAATTATCGGTTGCTTCGACGATGCGCGCTTCTATCATCACCTGCCTGACGGGAATGTCTATCCCGTTGATAAATGCCCTTATTTCTTCGATAACGCTGGCGGTGTCCTTGATGTATATGGAGTTTGTGCGGTCGTCGGCGTTCACGCTGCCCTTTTCCGACAACATGCTTTTGGCCTTGCCGATTTCCTTAGTCGTCGATTTTCCTTGGGTTTTGCTCGTGATGTCGCCCTCGGTGTCCTTGGTCAGACTCTTGCCGGTGATCTGCTCAGCAATGTTCGATGCGGTCGCGAAGCGCAGCTTGAACAACTCGGTGGTCAGCGGTTCCAGATTGCTGATGTCGTGCTTGAATTCGAGTTCCTGCTTTTCCTTCAACGCGAGTTCATCGCGCGGCGCCACCCAGACCACATTGCCGTTCTTGCGCTTATCCAGTCCACGGGCATTCAGGATGATGTCCAGCGCCTGGTCCCACGGCACGTCTTTCAGGCGCAATGTCAGGGAGCCGGTCACCGAATCGCTGACGACGATGTTCATCCCGGTGAATTCGGTAAACACCTGGAGAATGGCGCGCACATCCTGGTTTTGAAATGCCAGCGACAATTTTTCGCCGGAATAGCCCAGCTTTCCGGTTTGCACCAGTTTGTTGGGGTCCACTACCACTTTTCGGACATCGACGATGAACTGGTTATCCGTCTGGTATGCCGAATATTCCCATAAGCCTTGGGAGACGATATTCATGCGCGTATTGTTGCCTTGGGAAAACGTTTCCACCGCCTGCACCGGCGTGGTGAAATCCACGACGTCGAGACGTTGCTCCAATTCGCGCGGAACGGTGGTGTTGAGGAAATCCACCACCAGGTTTTTGCCCATGTTGCGTATATCTATGCCGGTATTGGCATCGGATAGATCGATCACTATTCGGCCTTCGCCATTGGCGCCGCGCCGAAAATCGACCGCTTTCAACGCATGCATTTGCGGCGCGTCGATATTCGTTTCGGCGAAACGTTGCGTGGCGTTCGTGGCGGGGGGCGTCGCTTCGCTGGGTTGCACGGTCACCAGCAAATATTTTCCTTCCAGCCTGGCTTCATGGCTGGCGGCCTTATTCAAATTCAGCACCAGGCGGGTGCGGTTTCCTGACTGCACGATATTCATGTTGCGTAGCGCATGCTCCTGCACTTCGTACAGGTTTTTCCCGAGACCGTTCGCCGTGCCGGGCAAATCCAGCACGATGCGCGGCGGCTGGTTGATGGTAAAGCCTGACGGTACGCTTTTCAGGGGGGATTTCATGCCCAGTTTCAGGATTATTCGTCCGTTTTCGAGGGTGATATGTTCCAGGCTCTCAATGCTGTTCGCTCCATTGGCCGGCGCGACTCCATTGGTCGGCGCGGCATCATTGGCTGACGCACCGGCTTCCGCCGAGTTTGCCGCGCCGCTTGAAAATGCCAGCGCCAAAACGCAGACCAGGTAAAGAAATCTTGTTATCTTGTATATGTTCATAAACAGCCTCTACTTTTGTGCGGGCGGGGAAGGTGGGGAAGGTTTCGCTTCTGCTTCGTCCCCCACCAACGTCATGCCGGTTTTTCTTTCCGTCCAGTTGCCGGCGTCATCCTGCACCAGTTCCGTCAGCTTGATCTCGGCATCGGCCACATCGCGAATGATAACATCGGTGACCATGCCGTAATTCTGCCCCAGGTAATTGCCTATCTTGACCTGAAACAATTCCCGCGACGGCGTGCTGACCAGCGCGTAATTCAGGTTTTCTTTTTGCAGGAAACCCACCATTCTCAAATTTTCCAGCGGGTAAGCCTCCAGCGCCTCCTTGCGCCGTAACGTATCGGGCTGAAGTCCGCCGCCGCTGCTTTTGGCGGACTCCATTTTGCGCGGCCTGAAAGGGTCCGGCAGGTCGAATGCGCTGTAAACGAAAGGTTCGTATGGCCTCACTTCGGGCAGCGCTTCCGCCTTGCCGCGCAATCCTTGCCCGGAGTTTTCCACGTACTGTTTCAGGTCGTCCAGATTCCCGTCGGCGCAAGCCGCCAGCGTAAAGCTCAACAACAGCGTCAGCCGGCGCCTCATTATTTTTTGCCTCCCTGCGGCGGCTTGGTCTTGTCCGCTTTCTCTTTCGCCAGCTTGCGCTGGGCGGCCGTTTCATCATCGTCCAGGTAACGATAGGTCTTGGCAACGGCATCCATCACCAAAACCCCGTCCTTGAAGGTAACGCCGATGTCGTTGAGCGTGACGATGCGCGGCAACAGCGATACGTCGCTGGCAAACGCGCCCAAGTCGTGGTATTTGCCGGTGACTCTGATGGCAATCGGAAGCTCGGCATAGAATTCGGAAAAAATCTCCTTGGCATCCGGCTTGAACAACTCGAATTCCAATCCCCGCCCGAGACCTGCCTGGTTGATGTCGGTCAGCAGCGCGTCCATTTCCGATTTGTTGGGCAATTGTTTGAGCAGCGCGCCGAAGGCCTGTTCCAGGTCTTTCAATTGCTGGCGATGGGTTTCCAGGTTGACCGCCTGTTTTTTCTTGTCCATGAAGGTGGTTTTCAAGGCATCCTCCTTGTGCGTGGCGGCATCCAATTGATTCAACTGGTCGCTCCAGTCGAACCAATAACCAGCCAGCAGCAACACCACGAACAGCGCGATCAACGCCACCGCTTTGGGTGCAGTCGGCCAGTTGCCCATGTTCTTGGGGTCGAGGTTTTTCCACTCTTCCAAGTTGAACTTGAGATTGAGGTTCGGACTTTTCACTGCGGACTGTCCTTGGAATTTGATTTTGCGTTCGCGGATTTCGCACCGCCCTTTTTCTGCTTGTCGTCTTCCGCCTGGGCGGTCGGCGCCATCTTGACGTTGAGCGAAAATTCGTTGAGGCGGTTTTTGTCCACGGTCGCCGCCTTGGTTTCTATCAGCTCCGGCGTCACCAACGGCTTGGAGTTTTCCATGTTGCGGATGAAGGTCGCTACGCGCGCATTGGATTGCGCATAGCCCTGAATGTTCACTGACGCTCCGGTTTGCTTGAAAGCTTTCAGGTAAACCCCGTCCGGCAGCAGGCGCACCATCTGGTCGAGCAGATAGACCGACTGGGAACGGTCGCTTTGCAAGGTTTCCACCACCTTCTTGCGTGACAGCATCGCCTGGATTTGTTCCTTGAGCTTTTTAATCTCCTCAATCTGCTTGTCGAGCTTGGCGGTTTCGCTTTCCAGGTAAGTGTTGCGCGCATTCTGGCTGTCGATTTTTGCTCCGATGATGCCATGCACCAGAACGATGATCAACACTGCCAGTATCGCACTGGAAACCGCCAGAAAAACCAGTTGCTTCTGCCGTGCCGCACGTTTCAGTTCGCGGTGGGGAAGCAGATTGATGCGTATCAGGTTGAGTGGCAGCCGCACCGCAACGTCAGCATCCGGCTGACGCATAGCGGCATCCACAACTGCGTCCTGAAGCAGGTCGCCGGTTTTTTTGGCGACTTCCCCGGTAGGCGTTTTTTTTCGACCGAAATTTAAGCGCATCATGATGGGTCAAACCTCCGCAACGCTAAACCGCAGGCAATCAGCAGGGAAGGTGCGTCCGCGCCGAGTTGGCGTCCCTTGATCGCGCTGCCCAGCGTCATGCCGAGGAACGGGTTGGCGATGCGCGTATCGAACCGGGTGCGTGCGGCCACGACTTGTTCCAGCCCCGGAATGCTGGCGCAGCCGCCGGCCAGCAGGAGGTAATCCACCCGGCTGTACTGGGTCGAGGAAAAAAAGAACTGCATGGCGCGCGCCACTTCCAGCGACAAGGTGTCCATGAAGGGTTGCAGCACGTCGGAGGCATAATTTTCCGGCAGTTCGCCGCCGCGCTTGGCGATTTCCGCCTCTTCGGCGGACAGGTTGTAGCGCCGCTGGATTTCCTGGGTCAACTGGTTGCCGCCGAAAGCCTGCTCGCGCATGTACACCGACTCATCGTTAAGCAGCACGTTGATATGCATCATGGTGGAACCGATGTCGATAATCGCCACCGTCCGGTCGCGCCCGCCATTGGGCAACTGCGCAATGATCCTGCCGACTGCGGTCTGCGTGGCATAGGTTTCGACATCCATCACCAGCGCTTTCATGCCGGCTGCTTCCACGGCGGCGACGCGATCCTCGACTTTTTCCTTGCGCGAGGCGGCAATCAGCAATTCAACCTCGCTCCCGTCGCCAGGCGCCGCACCGAGAACCTGGAAATCCAGGTTGACCTCGTCAAGCGAGAACGGAATGTACTGGTTGGCCTCGGTTTCCACCTGTATTTCCATCTCTTCCTCGCGCAGGCCGGCGGGCACCACGATTTTCTTGGTGATCACGGCGGCTGCGGGCAAGGCCACGGCAGCATTCTTGACCCGGCTCCCCATATGTTTCCACGCGCGCCGCACGCAATCCGCAACCGCATCCAGGTTGACGATATTGCCGTCCACCACGGCATCGCGCGGCAACGGCTCAATCGCGTAATGTTCGAGTCGGCACTGGATTTTTCCCGCTTCGCCGAGTTCGACCATCTTGACTGACGACGAGCTGATATCCACGCCGATCAATGGCGGCGCTTTTGCTTGCAGAAAGTCCAACTGGAAATCGAATTGCAAGTCAAAACCCCTTTTACCACGGACAGATTATGCCCGATATATACAATCTACATTAAATACTAGCAGTAAGCATCTAGTCTGTAAATTATTTTTTCCGATAGCGGCGCAAGTATGCAATTGCTTCACAACAATTGTCGCCTCCGCGCGAATTATCGGGAAAGCGCTGTTCCTAGAGAGGATGTGGACAGCTCATAGAGACTTCTATATAAAGAGCACAAAGTTTTCCTCTGAGTCAGGGTAAATTTGTTCTCAGCACGGAAAAAACCGATTCACCGTAGAGGACGCAGAGGAAAAGCATAAGAGGTTTCCTCTGCGTCCTCTGCGGTGAAAAAGGTTTTGTCTTTATGGGTTGCCGCCATGAGTTGAGCAGCGTTGCGGCTCAGTTTGCCTGGGATTCATGAATGTTTTACATCATTGATTTTCATCATGAATTTCTGAGAAAAAATTTACCCTGGCGCGGCTAAATCGTCAAATTGTAGCGAGGCAAGGTATGCATTAGAATATCTACAAAAACATATTTAATCCGACCATCGCCATTGGAAGAACATCATGAAGCGCCTCGCGGACACCGTTCCGTTCTTAACGCAGGCCGTGCGCCGTAGCGTCCTGGCCGCATTGGCGCTGGTCATTCCCGTCGGCGCGGCAGGCGCTGCAATGGGCAGCGGGAGCGAACGGCTACTCGACTTGTCCATGGAACAACTCCTGGATGTTCAGGTTACCTCGGTAGCGAAAAAAATCCAGAGGGTCGAGGATAGCGCTACGGCGGTTCACGTCATCACTCAGGAAGATATTCGGCGCTCGGGCATGACCAGCGTGCCCGAGCTGTTGCGCATGGCGCCCGGCCTGCATGTCGCGCAGATCGACAACGGCACATGGGCCATCGGCAGCCGCGGCTTCAACGGGCGCTGGAGCAACAAGCTGCTGGTGCTGCTGGATAGCAGGGTGTTGTACACCCCGCTGTTTTCCGGGGTGTATTGGGACGCCGTAGACACTCCGCTCGAAGATATCGAACGCATCGAAGTAATACGCGGCCCCGGCGCCACAGTCTGGGGCGCCAATGCGGTGAACGGCGTGATCAACATCATCACCAAGGAGGCCGCCGCCACTCAGGGCGGGCTGGCGAGCCTGACCGCAGGCGATGCGCTACGCCAGGAAGTCCTGCGCTACGGCGGCGAACTGGGGGAATCCGGCCATTACCGGGTCTATGCCAAGAACGTCGAACGTTACGCCTTCCAACGCGGCAGCGACGCTGCGGATATTCGCACCGCCGGCTTTCGCGGGGATTTGCGTCTGCCCAACGACGATGCGCTGACTTTTCAGGGCGACGCCTACGACGGCAACAGCAACCATACTGACCGCAACGTGCTCCTCGCCCCGCCCTATCTGGTCCCGCTGAATTTCACCACCGACCTGTCCGGGCATAATCTGCTGATGCGCTGGAAACGCGCGCCAACGCCCGATTCCGAACTGTCCCTGCAATTTTTCTGGGATCATTACAGCAGAAAAGACATGCAGAACGGCGAAGTGCGCGATACTTTCGACCTCGAATTCCAGCACCGCTTTGCCGCCGGAAAACGCAACGAAGTCGTGTGGGGGATGAATCTGCGCGACACACGGGATCAGACCGATGCCGCCTTTCTCGCCTCGTTCACGCCGGCCAACCGGCGCGACCGCCTTGCCGGACTGTTTATTCAGGACGAAATTGTGCTGTTGCCCGAAAAACTGCGCCTGACCTTGGGTTCGAAGTTCGAACACAACGACTACAGCGGCTTCGAATACCAGCCCAGCGCCCGCCTGCTGTGGCACATCGACGAGCGGCACAGCGCATGGACGGCGGTGTCGCGCGCGGTAAAAACCCCGACGCGCGACGATGCCGACATCCGCATCAATGCCGCAGCGTTTCCCGGGGCATCCCGCACGACCGTGCTAACCTCGATTTTCGGCAACCCGAATGCGCTGAGCGAAACGCTGATCGCCTACGAAGCCGGCTATCGTGTTCGCGTGACCCCGCAATTGTCCTTTGATACGGCATTGTTTCTCAATGACTATCAGGATATACGCAGCGTCGAGACGCTGCCGCCCTTTTTCGAGGCCATGCCGGTTCCGCACCTGACCTTGGGACAGCAGCTCGCCAACAAAGCCGGCGCGCACGGCGAAGGTTTCGAGATTAGCGGCAATTGGCAGCCTGCCCAGCAATGGACCGTCAAGGGTTCCTATACGCAACAATCGTTGCATGTCCATCCCGACCCGGACAGCAGCGATACTTCCGCGCTGGAGCGGGAACGCGCATTTCCCGAGCGGCAATGGCAGTTGCATGTGCATCGCCAGGCTACGCCCAAGCTGTCGTACAATCTGTCGCTGTACCGTTTCGACGCTTTCAGCGGTTTCGGCGCCGACATCCCCGGCTACACCCGCATCGATGCACGCCTGTCCTACCGCATGTCGAACAGCCTGACGCTCAGCCTGATTGGCAGCAACCTCGCCAAACCAGTGCATATCGAATACCTGGCCAGAGAAGGTCCGACCAGCAGCGAAATTCCGCGCACCGTGCTGGGAACGTTGACTTGGCGCTTTTAAGGGAATGAAATTCATAGTGAAAAAATTGAAAATTGAGCTACGGCGCCTGCTGTGGGCAGCCATGCTGGCGTGCTGTGCGGGGTTGCCTACAGCGCACGCGCTGGCCGCGCCCGCCTCGGAATACGACGTGAAGGCCGTGTTTATCTACAACTTTGCCAAATTTGTCGATTGGCCCAACAAGGTGGGCAGCGAGATACGCTTGTGCATACTCGGACGAGACCCTTTCGGCAACATCCTGGATTCCATGAAAGGCCGCGCGGTGCATGAGCGCAAGCTGGAGGTGCGTTTCATCGATAGCGTAGCGAGCCTGGGGGGTTGCCAGATGGTTTACGTTTCTCCGTCCCTGGAGAAAAATATCGATAAAATCATCGCCCAGGCGCGCGACCAAGGGGTGCTGCTGATCAGCGACAGCGAGGGGTACGCGCGGCGCGGCGCGATGATCAACCTGTATGTTGACGAAAACAAAATTCGCTTCGAAATCAACTTGCAATCTATCGAAGCAAGCGGGCTGAAAGTCAGCTCCAAGCTTCTCTCGCTCGGCAAACTGGTCAACTAGCCGGATGATCGCCATGTCGCTTGACCGCCTGCGCGACCTGCCGATCAGACGCAAGCTGGCTATCCTCGGGATGGCGACGGCGGGCATCGCGCTATTCGTCATGAGTGTGCTGCTGGTGACGATAGCATTCGTTTCCAAGCGGGAATACGCTTTCACCGACCTCAACGTGAAGGCCGACCTGGTCGCGCGGAACGCCGCGCACGCATTGCTGTTCTTAGATGAAAAAACCGCCGGACAGGTGCTCAGCGAATTGCGTATAGAACACAACATCGTTTACGCCGCGATACGCGATGCCCAAGGGGCGACATTCGCCGAGATAAATTGCCGCAACAAGATACTTCCGGCGCATTTTCCCGCAGCCGGAGCGCACGTTTTTTCCGGGCGCTATCTGCTGCTGACCAAGCCCATGGTTATTGACCAGGAAACTATAGGCACGCTGCTGCTTCAGAAAGACATGGCGGCGTTGTATTGGGAGCTGGCGGGGGAAATCGGCATGGTGTACGCTACCGGCTTGCTCGCCATCCTGATTGCCTCGCTGTTTTTCCGGCATTTCCAGAAAACCATCACCGACCCGATCCAGGCTTTGTCCCTGGCAATGACACGCGTAACGCAGGCCGGCGATTACCGGGTGCGCACCGGCGTAAACAGCCGCGACGAGCTGGGGCAACTGGGCAGCGGATTCAACGCCATGCTGGAAACCATCGCCGAGCGCGATATGGAGCTGGCGCGCAATACTTCCCGCCTCGAAGAAACCGTGTTCTTGCGCACCGAGGCGCTGGAAAAAACCAATCTGGAGTTGCGTCGCCAGATCGCCGAGCGCGAACATGCCGAACGCCAGTTGCAGGCGCTCAACGAAAACCTGGAGCAGCGTATCCAGAATGAAGTCGCAGCGAACCGCGAGAAGGATCATCTGTTGATCCAGCAGTCGCGCCATGCCGCGATGGGCGAGATGATCGGCAACATCGCCCATCAGTGGCGCCAGCCCTTGAGCGTACTGGGACTGATCCTGCAAAACATCGCCATCGACCACCAAGACCATGAACTGACCGACGATACGCTGCAACGCTACGTCGCCGATGCGCTGAAATCGATCCGGCAAATGTCCTCCACCATCGATGATTTCCGCGACTTTTTCCGTCCCAACCGGTTGAAGGAAAGTTTCAAGATCGGACAAGCCGTAAGTTCATCCCTGGACCTGATGAGCGCCAGCCTCAAAAACAACAATATCGAGGTTGGCGTGAGCGGTCCTGACAATATCGAAATATACGGCTATCCTAACGAATTCGCGCAGGTGTTGCTGAATTTGATCAGCAACGCCAGGGATGCGTTGGTGGAACATAAACCCCAGCATCCCCGCATCGAAATCGAGACGTGCGCCGACATGGAAAAGCGTACACTTGCCATCACGGTTAAAGACAATGCCGGCGGCGTCCCGGACGAAATCGCGGAAAAAATATTCGACCCCTACTTCACCACCAAGGAAAAGGGCACCGGAATCGGGCTGTACATGACACTAACTATCGTCGAGCAACATATGGGCGGCAGGATTTTTTTCCGTAACCAGGGTGAGGGCGCGGCATTCACGATTGCCCTGCCGTTCGACGCATCCCAGGAAAAATCACAGGATATCCCATGAGCCTAGCTTCCCCGGAAAAACTGAAGCAACTTACCGTCCTGTACGCGGAAGACGACGACGACATCCAGAAGGAAGTCGCCCATTTCCTTGAGCGCCGGGTGGGCAAGTTGATCCTCGCCGCCAATGGCGTGGAAGCGCTGGCAGCCTATAGCGAGCACCGGCCCGACATCGTCATCAGCGATATCATGATGCCGGAGATGGATGGGCTGGAGCTGGCCGCAGCGATCAAGGAACGCAACAACGCCACCCCGGTGATCTTCACCACCGCTTTCAACGACGTCAAATACCTGCATCAAGCCATTTCGCTGGGAGTGGACGGCTATGCCCTGAAGCCGATAGACCTCGTGCAGTTGCTGGATGTCGTCGCCAAGAGCGCCGCGCTATTGCTCAAATCCCGCGAACTCGCGATCAACAAGGCGCAGCTCGAAGCTTACCACCAGGCGGCCGAGGAAGAGCGCCACTTGGTGGCGAAGTTGATGGAGCGCATGATGCGCCCGGAAAACCTGCATGACTCCCATTTGCATTATTGGCTCCAGCCGACGGATGTGGTCAGCGGCGACTTGATCGCGGTATCCCGCTCGCGCAACAACAAACTGTATCTCATGCTGGCCGACTCCACCGGCCACGGCTTGCCGGCAGCGCTCAACCTGCTGCCGGTGAACCACATCTTTTACAGCATGGTGAGCAAAAACCTGCCACTTTCCCTGATGGTGGAAGAAATGAACTGGGCAGTGAAGGAACAGTCGCCCGTGGAACGCTACGTGGCGGCGCTGATCGCCTGCATCGACAGCCGCAACCGCTTGGTGGAAATCTGGAACGGCGGCATCCCGCCGGCCTTTTTCATCGATGCGGCAGGCGATGTCCGACACAGCTTCGATTCGGTGAATTTGCCGCTGGGCATTCTGGACCGCACCTTCACCGCCCAAACCGAAATTTACCAGTGGAACATCCCCGGCCAACTGGTCGTTTATTCCGACGGTTTCTCGGAAGCCGAAAACCAGAGTGGCGAGCCGTTCGGGCTGGAGCGCATCAAGCAGGAACTCAAACAGGCTCCGCCGCCCGAGCGCTACACGGCGCTGACTGACGCGATAGCCGCGCACCTCGACGGCCATCGCGCTTTTGACGACATGACGCTGATGCTGGTGGAATGCGACGCCGCCTGATTCATCGGTGTATGATGGATGTTGCAGAAACCGATTGTAGGATGTGCCGAGGAACGAGGCGCATCTGTCGCGTGTCGCCCCCTTGGTGCTATGAAATACTTTCTCCCCAAACCTTACGAAAGGATGGCTCCGATGAAACACGATGATCTCTTCACCCCTATCCAATTGGGCGCAGTCTCGTTGACCAACCGTATCGTCATGGCGCCGCTGACGCGCAATCGCGCCGACGCCGACAATGCGCCGCAGGCGCTTAATGTAGCGTATTACCGCCAACGCGCATCCGCCGGGCTGATCGTCAGCGAAGGCGCGCAGATTTCCGCCCGCGCCGTCGGCTACCCGGCCACCCCCGGCATTTACAGCCCGGCGCAGATTGCCGGCTGGAAACATGTGACCGACGCGGTGCATGAGCGTAGCGGCAAGATATTCCTGCAACTATGGCATTGCGGGCGCGTTTCGCATCCCTCGTTGCTGCCGGGCGGCGAACTGCCGGTTGCGCCTTCCGCGATCCAGCCGTCAGGTCAGGCTTACACCTACCAGGGCTTGCAGCCGTTCGTCATGCCGCGGGCGCTGGAAACCGCAGAGCTACCCGGCATCGTCGAGGATTACCGCAAGGCCGCGCAAAACGCCATTACCGCCGGCTTCGACGGGGTCGAAATCCACGCCGCCAACGGCTACCTGCTCGACCAGTTTCTGCGCGATGGGTCCAACCAGCGTAGCGATGCCTACGGCGGTGCACCGGAAAACCGCTGCCGCCTGCTGCTGGAAGTCACGGACGCAGTCAGCGGAGCAGTCGGCGCGGGACGGGTGGGCGTGCGCCTGTCGCCGACCAATGCCTTCAACGACATGTCCGATTCCGCGCCGCAGCAAACCTTCGATCATGTCGCCACGGCGTTGAACCACTTCGGCTTGGCCTACCTGCACGTCATGCAAGTCAATTTCGACGCCGCCAAACCGCAGCCGGATTTCGACTTCGGGCAATTGCGCCGCTGCTTCAAGGGGCTATACATCGCCAACGGCGGCTACGACAAGACGCGCGCCAACGCCGCGCTGGCTGCGGGCGCCGCCGACCTGGTGGCGTTCGGCGTGCCGTTCATCGCCAACCCCGACCTGGTGGAGCGTATGATACGGAATGCACCGCTCAATGCGCCCGATCCCGCCACGTTTTACGGCGGCGACGAAAAGGGCTACACCGACTACCCGTTTCTTGCATAAAAGGAGAAACACATCATGCAAAACAAACCCGCACAAACCCAAGTCCCGATCCACGACCTCCTCACCCGTCGCTGGAGCGGTCGCGCCTTCGACGCAGCTAAACCGGTCAGCCGCGCACAACTGCTTTCCCTGCTGGAAGCCGCCCGTTGGGCGCCGTCGTGTTACGGCGACGAGCCGTGGCGTTTCATCGCCTGGGACAAAAACAGCGACCGCACCGCCTGGGAAAAAGCCTTCGGCTGCCTGGTGGAATGGAACCGGAACTGGGTCAAAAATGCCCCGGTGCTGTTGCTGGTCGCCGCCGACAGCCAGTTTCGCAAAAACGGCCAGCCCAACCGTTGGGGCCAGTACGACACCGGCGCCGCCGCCGAAAACCTGTGCCTGCAAGCCGTGGCGCTGGGGCTGATGGCGCACCAGATGGGCGGCTTCGACGAGGACAAGGTGCGCGCAACTTTTGCCATCCCGCCGCAATTTGCCTGCATGGCAATGATAGCCGTGGGCTATCAGGCGGATGAAAGCGTGCTCGACGACGACCTGAAACAACTGGAAATCGCACCGCGCGAACGCTCCCAGTTAGGCGCGCTGTTTTTCGAGAATGGCTGGGATCAGCCGGTGAAAAGCGAATAAGGTAGAATCGCGCTTCAACCTAAAAATACTCAGTTGAACCGCAGAGACGCTTCAGGCGCTGAGAAAAAAACAATGAGTTATGGTGTCGTGCGATACTACCCATTTGGTGAAGCGGAAAAATGTTGTAACTCATTTGTTTCTCTGCGTCTGAAGCGCCTCTGCGGTTAAGTAAATGCGGTTTTTAGTCACTGACTGGCCAAGTCACAAGCAATTGGTGACAAGAACATATCGTAGATCAAGCACTGGAGCGGCTTTCCGCAAAAAAACAATGACAGGATGAACAGGGTTTACAGGATGGGTTTTCTATCCTGCTCATCCTGTAAATCCTGTCTAAATGTCTGTTTGGTTCCGGCTCGTCCGGTTTAGGTTAAAATCTCTGAAAGGAATCTGCATGGCTGGACTGGATCAAGGCACGCCGTTGCCTACCGAAATCAAACTGCACCAGATATCGCGCGCGTTGGAAATCGCATTCGACAACGGCAAACATTTCGAATTTCCCTGCGAATTCCTGCGCGTCTATTCGCCTTCCGCTGAAGTGCGCGGCCACGGACCGGGGCAGGAAGTATTGCAAGTCGGCAAGCAGGATGTCGAGATCGTGCGCATCGAACCGGTCGGCAACTATGCAGTGCGGCTGGTCTTCTCGGACGAGCACGATTCCGGGCTTTATTCCTGGGATTATTTCTACGACCTCGGCATTCACCAGGAAACGCTGTGGAAAAACTATCTGGAACGCATGGAAGCAGCCGGCGCCAGCCGGAAAGCCGCCAATTCCAATCCCCTCTTAGCCGGACAAATCTGAACCCAACAAGCCGCACCGCTGCCAATCAGCTCGCCCGCCCCTCCAGCGCGCTGTCGTGCCGCAGCATCCCGTCCTCCATCAGCAACCGGCGGTGGGCGCGGCTGCCGAGACTGGGGTCGTGGGTCACGATAATCAGCGTGACGCCGCGACCGTTGAGTTGTTCCAGCAGGCGTATGACTTCCTCGCCGGTTGCACGGTCGAGATTGCCGGTGGGTTCGTCGGCGAGGATCACCGCCGGGCGCATCACCGTCGCGCGGGCAATAGCAACGCGCTGGCGCTGCCCGCCGGAAAGCTGGTCGGGGCGGTGGTCGGCGCGCGTTTCCAGACCGTAATCGGCGAGAGCCAGCGCCACCCGCTCAGCGCGCTCGCGCGGCGCGATGCCGGCCAGGGTCAGCGGCAACGCGATATTCTCGGCGGCAGTCAGGCGCGGCACCAAGTGAAAGCTCTGGAACACAAAACCGATGCGTTCGCTGCGCACCCGCGCCTGTTCGTCCGGCGAGAGCGTAGTCACATCGCGCCCTTCCAGGCGGTAAATGCCGGCGTTGGGGCGGTCGAGCAGGCCGAGCAAATTGAGCAGCGTCGATTTGCCCGAACCGGACGGCCCCATCACTGCGACATAAGCGCCGGACGCTATGCTCATATCGAGACGACGCAACGCATGAACCTCGCTGTCGCCGAGGCGGAACACCCGTTCGATACCGAGCAGTTCGATCTGGGGCGGGGTCGTCATTTTTTCATATCGGCCACGACATGGACGCCGGCCTTCACGCCCTCGCGCTCCAGTGAAGTGACGACCCGCTCACCGGCTTGCAGACCTTCCAGCACCTCATTGTATTCCCAGTTGGATAGCCCGGCCTTGATCCTGCGCTCCTCCAGCACACCATCGGCGCGCACCACCAGCACCTTGCCGCCTTCGAGCAGCGCGGAAGTCGGGACGCGCACCACATTGTCGCGCACCGCGAGAATCACCTCGACATCCGCGCTATAGCCGACCAGCAGCTTGCCCGCAGCAGCCTTGCCGGCTGCGTCGCGTAGCGCTACGGTCGCCTCCTTCCCGGCGGCAGGAGGCGGAAAATTATCGAAAACCGCCTCGATATCCACCGTGCGCGATTGCTTCTCGACCGCAGAAACATAGGGCGCAACGCGCTTCACGCGACCGGGGAAAGATTGCCCCGGCAGCGCGTCCAACGTAATGCGCACCGTCTGACCGGGATGGATTTTCGGCGCATCCACCTCATCCATCGGCGCTTTCACATACAGGCAGGTATCATCAATCAAGTCTATGGCCGGCGGCGTCGGCACGCCGGGCGGCGAAGGCGTCGAATATTCACCGACCTCGCCGACAATCTTCGCGACCGTGCCGGCGAAAGGCGCATACAGCACGGTGCGCCCCTGCTCGACCTTAACCGCCCGGACGCGCGCGACGGATTGGACCACATCCGCCTTGGTCGTCTCGCAAGTGGCGCGCTTGGACTGCGCTACGGCGCGGGCGTTTTCCTCGGCGGACGCTGAAACGAAACCCTTGGCGCGCAAATCGGCTTGGCGCGCCGCATCGCGTAGCGCATTGTCCGCCAGGACGCACGCCTCATTCACCCGGCTACGCGCCATCTCCAACTGTGCTTGCGCCAGCGCGTTTTGCGCCTGCTGATCGTCGTTCCACAGCTTCAGCAGCAACTGCCCCTTGGCGACCCGGTCGCCTTCCTTCACCGCCAGAATTTCAATGCGCCCGCCGAGAATAGTCGACAGCTTGGTGCGCAAACACGCCTCGACGGCGCCCGCGCGAGTATTGGCAATCGTGGACGCCACCCGGCCTTTGTCCACCTCCTTGAACGTCACCGCAATCGGCTTGGGCTGCTTCAACCACCACACGCCGGCTGCGGCGAGAACAAGCACGACGCCGACGATCAACAAATTGCGGATAACGCGCAGGAAATGGGAGCGATTCATAACCACGGACGGCAGTAAAAACACCATCATCCGATGAAAGCGACTTGGCGGCAAGGGGGCTGGGCGTGATTTGGTGATTTGCACAAAGACTGAGCGGATAATATGCCGAGTCTGCCCCCTTAGATGCAAGCTGTTTCATGCCCGCTCCTTGCTTGTGGTGTTAATGGTGTGGCTTGTCGAGCATCGCTGTGCGCAGAATGTTGTTTAAGCGGCTTTGATAGCCTTTGCCTTGACTCTTGAGCCATTCCAGTACATCTGCGTCGATACGCACCGTCAATTGCTGCTTGATGGGACGATAGAACTTCCCGCGCACGGCACCCTGCCAGTCCTGTTCAGTCGTGGCCGGAAGGTCGGAGAAGTCGATTTCGCTATCCGGCTTTGCAGCCAGCGCTGCAAGCTCCTTGCGGATGGAGTCAGGCGCCTTGTTCATAGATTTTCCTTTCCATTTTGGTTGCGCGTCGCGCCGAGATGATGCGAATGTGCTCTGTGCCGCTTTCTGCTTCGCGCCAGGCATGCGCAACCAATAGCAGTGCCACGCCGCCTGCCATGCCAACCGTCTGCCACCGCTGTTCGCCGTTCTCGATGCGATCTTGCCGTGTAATATGCAAGGGATCATCGAAAACAAGCTTGGCTGCCTCAAAACTGACGCCGTGTTTGCGCCGGTTGTTCTCGTTTTTGACATCATCCCAGGAAAACAATTTTAACCCCACATTTGTAGCTACATTAGTGTAGTTCTTGTTTTTTCAAAATGCAACCTTCTTTGAGTGTTGTGCAACGCTGCCCCCAACCCCTCTTTCGCGCGGCCTTGCCGCATTAAATTTTGTGGAGTCTGTCTCCTTTTTTGATGCTCACCGCCAGAATTTCAATGCGCCCGCCGAGAATAGTCGACAACTTGGTGCGCAAACATGCCTCGACAGCGCCCGCGCGAGTATTGGCAATAGTGGACGCCACCCGGCCTTTGTCCACCTCCTTGAACGTCACCGCAATCGGCTTGGGCTGCTTCAACCACCACACGCCGGCGGCGGCGAGAACAAGCACGACGCCGACGATCAACAAATTGCGGATAACGCGCAGGAAATGGGAGCGATTCATGACCATGGACGGCAGTAAAAACATCATGATCCGATGAAAGCGGCTTGGCGGCAAGGGGGCGTGTGATTAGGAAAGCCAGTATTGCTGGATGTTACTTGTGGTGAAGGGAAATATAGGGCAGAATCCGATTCTGCTAAAGTTGTGGTGCTTTGTGCGCTGTATGGTCTGTAACTGTATTGAGTGATTTTGGCATAGAAACATGTCAAAAAATAGCCAATGGCTGATAGAAGGAGTGTCTTTATTTTTAAATAAGTTTTTAAAGTTATTGGCATGTCTATAAATATAACAAATAGAATAATGGAATTATTTTATTTCGTCGTCGTTGGTACTGCCATGGTGAGATGGCGCTTTCTAACTAATTGTTAGTCATTTTATTATCGCCTTACAGAGGAATTACGAATGAAGGTTCATCCAATCAAACTTCCGTTATTCGCATATGGAACGCTCAAGAAAAAATAAAAATACCATGACACCTTCAAGAGATTTGATCCGAAGTCAATCCAAGCATTTACTTTAGGAACATTGTACTATGTTCCTTACACCGATAAAGAGGGGAAAGAGTGGGTAACTGTTGCGCTTGATCCGGAAGGCTGTCAAAGAGTGGAAGGCGAATTGCTAATGTTTGAAGATTCAGTTTCAAATCGAGCACTCGCAGAAAGTGATGACAAAGAATTTAACTTTTGCGATCAATCCACGAATGCAAAGAAGGACAGGGTATTTATTAGAACCGTAACAACTTGTCAAACTCTGACTGGTGAAACAATTTTAGCATGGGCTTACGTATACGTTTCATTCACTGAGGATCAGAAACCTACGGTATTGGTAAACGTCGATCCAACAAAGTATGCGACAGTGCGCTATCGTAAAATAGATATTGCTGAGTATAAAGAACTATTTAACCAAGTTCATCTACTTAAACAAATCAAGCCTAGCCTGAACGAGTAGTGCATTAGCGGTCGATGGGTGACGTTATGCAACAAGCAGTGAATATTGCGACCGACATAGCCGCAGCCAAGTAGGGTGAGTACGTTCTCTGCGCCTACGAGGAAACTATTGCGTTGATCTGTGAGGGCGCGATACAGTGTTTTCAACTCAGATCAATGTGAAAAAACAGCATATAAAGTCGGCTCCGCCCCCCCTCGCTTCGCTCTCCCCGCAAGAGGAGTTGGAGTGAGGGGCGTTGCATATCGATAACGCTTGGCTTGAGCGCAAACACCCTCATCCACGACCCTTCTCCCGCTTGCGGGAGAAGGGAGCAAGCCTGCAATGAGTAAACGCAAAGGCTGTAACTATCGGATGTTGAAAACGCGGTATCCATCGCCATTGGCTTGAGGTCTTTTGTAACGATTCTTGATTGAAAATGCTGTAAAGCTGTACCCACCCTTGGTTATAATGAAGCGAAAACATGACGCAACCAATTCTCGTTGCCTTAATTGTAGGTATATGTTCCATCATTAGCGCAACGTTAGCTGCCCTAATAACGAAATATGGTTTACCTTTCTGGCGAAGTTCCACGGTGATACGTGCCAAAGGCACTGCAAGCGAACTCTTTGTAATTCTTCCGGATGGAAGTGTTACTGAGGATGAAAGTGGGGGGAGTTATAGCATTCCCCGCGCATCACTGAAAATAGGTGGGGATAAAGTCGATCTATCAGCCGTTCTCGATGTAACGATGCCCACTGGAGAAATTATCGCCTCTAATGCAGAGCTTACCGGAGATGGTATATTTATTAATGGGATCGCTTAGGTACTGGTTCAGTTTGATTTATTTATCAACACATTGATTTTTATAAATAAAAACGCATCGGTGCGTCAAGGATGCTTACATTCAGCGCATCAGGCAGCCTTCTGGAGCATCAACATCTGCTGCCAG
>JBAYVP010000053.1:0-20013 GCA_041674485.1 Sulfuricellaceae bacterium | reverse complement strand
TTCGCCATTTGTTGAGAAGAATTTCTCACGCGAAGACGCGAAGACGCGAAGAAAAACCAAACCGGCCTTGGTTTTTCTTCGCGTTCTTCGCGGCTTCGCGTGAGTACGTTTTTTGGTTCCGGCAATTGTCCGGCTTAGGAAAAATCCGTTCGCCCTTCGACTGGGCTTCAGGGCGAACGGATTTTTCCTAACTTAATGGCAGTGACGCGCCGTGTGGGAACGAGAAAAATCTCTGCGTCTCTGCGTCTCTGCGGTAAATGTTTTTTTTGTTCCGGCAATTGTCCGGCTTAGGGGTCAGGGGGCAGGAATCAGGGATCAGATGAATAGCATTGGTCTATTTATTCCGCTACGCAATGGCGGCGAGTTATGGCGGCGCTGGCTGGATGCGTTCGCCGCGCAGACGGTAAAGCCCGCGCATAGGCTGGTTATCGATTCCTCCTCTAGCGACGGCGGCGCGGAGCTGGCGCGCGCCGCCGGGTTTGACGTGCATGTCATTCCGGCTGACCAGTTCAATCATGGCGCAACCCGGCAACTGGGCGCTTCGATGCTGGCGGATGCGGAAATAGTGATATTCATGACCCATGATGCCGTACTGGCGACGCCCGATGCGCTGGAAAAACTGCTCGCCGGCTTTACCGACAAGCAGATCGGCGCTGCTTACGGACGCCAATTGCCGCATCCCGGCGGCGGGGCGCTCGGCGCTCATGCCCGGCTGTTCAATTACCCCGCATATGGCGCGGTGAAAACGCTGGCTGATGCGCCGCGCTTGGGAATAAAAACCGCCTTTCTGTCCGATTCCTTTGCGGCCTACCGCCGTGGCGCGCTGGCGGAAGCGGGGGGGTTTCCCGCGCATGTGATCCTGGGCGAAGACACTTTTGTCGCCGCCAAAATGTTGCTGAACGACTGGAATATCGCTTATTGCGCTGAAGCGCAGGTGTTTCATTCGCACGATTACACCCTCTCCCAGGAGTTCGGGCGCTATTTCGACACCGGCGTGTTCCACGGGCGCGAACCATGGATCCGCCGGGAATTCGGCCAGCCGACCGGGGAGGGCATGCGTTTCGTGCGTTCGGAGTTGCATTATCTCGCGCGCACGCAGCCATTCCTGATTCCGTCGGCGCTGGTGCGCACCGCGTTCAAATTCGCCGGGTACAAACTGGGAAAGCTGGAACGCCATTGGCCGCTGTGGCTGAAGCGCCGCCTGAGCATGTATGACGGTTATTGGGGTTCGACATGAAACTGCGCCTGGATAATGCACTATTGACCAAAGCGTCGCTCATTGCCGGCGATATCGTCGCGTTGCTGACCGCTTTCATCCTCGGGCGGACGGCAAACTGGGCCTACGACCACACTTTCGGAGAAGCATTTTTCGGCTGGTGGGATGAGCGCGGCCAGATACGGCTGGCGCTGTTTTCCCTGGTCATCGTCGTGGCGGTGGGCTGGTGCTGGAGCGTCGGGCATTATTCGCGGCGCAAGCCCTTCTGGGACGAGTTGCGGGAGACGCTACGCATCCTCGTCATGGTGGCGGCCATCGATGTCGCGCTGGTGTTTCTCGGCAAATGGCAGTTCTCGCGCCTGTGGCTGCTTGCCACCTGGTTGCTGGCGTTCGTGCTGGCGCCGACCGTGCGCGTTCTGGTCAAGCGCCTCCTGTTGCGCATCGGGCGCTGGCGGCGTCCCACAGTGATCGTCGGCGCCGGCAACAATGCGCGCGAAGCTTATGCGGCGCTGTGCAGCGAGCCGCTCATGGGATTCGACGTGGTGGCGTTCCTGGCGCTGCCCGGCGAAGCGGTTCCGGCATCGTGGACGCAACCGGCGCCGGTGGTCACAGTCAATGATGACATCGTCGCGTGGCTGGAAAGCCGGGGAATGCCGCATGTCGTCGTGGCGCTGGACAGCCTACAGGAACAGCAATTGCTGATCCAGCGCCTGAGCCTGCGCTACGCCGACCTGAACGTAATCCCGAGCATCCGTGGGCTGCCGCTGCTGGGCATGGAAATGACCCATTTCTTCAGCCACGAAGTGCTGATGCTGCGGGTGCGCAACAACCTGGCGCGGCGCGCGCCGCAACTGCTCAAACGGCTGTTCGACATCGCCGGGTCAACGGCGTTGCTGGTGCTGCTCGCCCCGTTTTTCGCGACCATCGCGTGGCGCATCCGCCGCGACGGCGGTCGGACTTTTTACGCCCACGGGCGCGTCGGCAGGCATGGCAAGCCGTTCAATTGCTACAAATTCCGCTCAATGATCAGTAATGCCGACACCGTGCTCGCGGAACTGCTGGCCAACGACCCGGCGGCGCGCGCCGAATGGGAACGCGATTTCAAACTGAAAAACGATCCGCGCGTCACCCCGGTGGGCGCTTTCCTGCGCAAGACCAGCCTCGACGAACTGCCGCAATTGTGGAACGTGCTCAAGGGCGAAATGAGCCTGGTCGGGCCGCGCCCCATCGTCACGGAAGAGTTGGTGCGCTACCATGACCAGGTCGGTTATTATCTCGAAGCCCGCCCCGGCATGACCGGCCTGTGGCAAATCAGCGGGCGCAACGACATAGATTACGGCGACCGCGTCAACCTCGATGCCTGGTATGTAAAAAACTGGTCGCTGTGGTACGACATCGTGATATTACTGAAAACAGTGAAAGTGGTGCTGGGGAAAAGCGGGGCGTATTAGTAGACTATCGGCCAAATCTTTAATGCTTTTTGCAAATAATGTGCCGTAGATCAAGCACTGGTGCGGTTCTCCGGCAAAATGCTTTCACCGCAGAGGCGCTTCAGACGCGGAGATTCCGTGGTTTCTCTGTGCCTCTGCGTCTCTGCGGTAAATATTTTTGGGGTTCCGGCTCGTCCGGCTTAAGTTTATGAAAAAAATCCTGGTGGTGGGCGGCGCGGGCTACATTGGCTCGCATATGGTGAAAATGTTGCTGGCTGCCGGGCACGAAGTCGTCACATTCGACAACCTCAGTGGCGGGTATCGCGACGCCGTTGTCGGCGGGGAATTCATCCTTGGCGACTTGGCCGACGAAAAAGCGTTAGACGCGGTGTTTACGCGCCACGCGTTCGACGGCGTGATGCATTTCGCCTCTTTCATCCAGGTCGGCGAATCGGTGCTGGACCCGGCCAAGTATTACCGCAACAACGTGGCTCACACCCTCAACTTGCTCGACGCCATGACGCGGCATGGCGTGAAAACCCTGATCTTTTCCTCCAGCGCGGCGGTGTTCGGCGAACCGGAATACGTGCCCATAGACGAAGCGCACCCCGAGCGACCGCTCAATCCCTACGGCATATCGAAATGGACGGTGGAGCGCATCCTCAAGGATTACGATCAGGCTTACGGCCTGAAATCGGTCAGCCTGCGCTATTTCAACGCAGCCGGTGCAGACCCGGACGGGCAATTGGGCGAACGCCACCAGCCGGAAACCCACCTGATCCCGCTGGTGCTGCAAGCGGCTGCGGGGCGCCGACCGCACGTCACCGTATACGGTCGCGATTACGCTACGCCGGACGGCGCCTGCATACGCGATTACGTCCATGTCGTCGATCTCTGCCAGGCGCACTTGCTCGCGCTGGAACAACTCTGGTCGGGCGCCGGCAGCGCCGTCTATAATCTCGGCAACGGCGCCGGCTTTTCCGTGCTGGAAGTGATAGCAACGGCGCGGCGCATCACCGGATGCAGCATCCCGCTGGTCTACGGCGAACGCCGCGCCGGCGACCCCGCCAGACTGGTGGCGGATAGCCGTCTGGCGCAACGCGCGCTGGGATGGACGCCACGCTATGCCGGGCTGGAGACGATTATTGCTCATGCGTGGTTGAGTGTGGATCGTGAGGGGGGAGGCGTGAGGGGTGAGGGGTGAGGGGTAGAATGCACTACGAATATCACCTCGCCCACCCTGATAACGAAGTTAGGCATGAGGGGAAAAAAGTAAGGTGTGGTAGTTGCGCCTCACCCCTCACCCCTCACCCCTCACGTCTTCCCCCTCACCCCTCACGTCTTCCCCCTCACCCCTCACTCATTCAAGAGGCTTAACTATGACGATTTCAACCTTATTCTACCTGCTGGCCGGGGCGGTGGTGATGGTGCTGATTGCCGGCATCGGCATTTTCTGGGCGATAAAAAGCGGCCAGTTCGAAGACCTCGAAGGTCCGGCGCAACGCATCCTGATGGACGACGACGACCCGCGCATTCCTAAATACCGGTTGAAAGACAAAGAGGATTAGGCTAGAATTTCCCGTTAGTGAATAAACACTTGAACCTAGATTCCTCTGTTGACCGCTTGCCAAGATGTGTAGCAAATTGGTTCTAAACGACTTTATCATGTATTTTGCGTTCATCCGTATGGTGAGAACGCTACGGGCTGGATTGCACGGTTTTCCGGGCGCATGGCGGCGTTGCAACTCCTTGGAATGGAATGACCATTCCGCGTCGTTGCGCCTTGCCCTGCGCCCGGAAAACCGCACACTCCAGCCCGTTCAACAGAGGAATCTAGGTTAAATATTTCAGTTGCTTTTTGTCAATGAGGAGAAATGAATGGATAAGCTGGTGATACCGATTGTGGTCGTGATGATAGTGATGTCCTACGCGAGTTTCTTTTCCGTCATTCTGGCCTGAACTCAGGGAAATAGCGGAATACAAAAGGCCGGCAATTGCCGGCCTTTTGTTTTTTCGGGAAAGCTGTGCCGCTTATTATCCTAAGCCGGACTAGCCGGAACCAAAAACATTTACCGCAGAGATGCCGAGGCGCAGAGATTTTGTAGGGTAATGGTATGATTTTACCATCCGTTATATTTCTCCGCGCCTCGGCGTCTCTGCGGTGAAAAAAATCACCCGGAGAACCGCGCCAGCGCTTGATCTACGACATATTCTTCGCAAAAAATGCAACGACTTGACTGGTAAGTGACTAAATTCCTTAGTTGAATGGGCTGGAGTGTGCGGTTTTTCGGGTGCAGGGCATACCCGACGGCCTGGGCACAGGAGGCGCAACCAGGGTAAATTTGTTCTCGGCGCGGAAAAAACTGATTCACCGCAGAGGACGCGGAGGACGCAGAGGAAGAGCATGAGGGTTTTCCTCTGCGTCCTCTGCGGTGAAAAAGGTTTTGTCTTTGAGGTTTCTAGGTTAAAATATTCGGCTCGTCATCAACCAGCATGATCCGGTGCATTGTCATCTCCTATTCGAACTTTCCAGCGAACTGTTTCACCTGCGCTCGACTCGCTATGACGCAAAAACCGCCAACCCAGTGTTATCAATCAACTTGTCGACACTTGCTTTGGCTTCCGCCAAGGCATAGACTGCCAAGTGCTCTTCGAACAGACGGAATTCTTCGGCAGTATCGCCCGTAGCAAAAAGGGGGTGAATTTCATCGCGCAACAGCATCGCCATCCCGACATCCACGTCGAGCAGCCTCCGCAATTCAGCCAAAATATCAGCCATAGGCATTTCAGAGGCCGTTTCGTCTGTCGTCGGCGGCTTATCCGGCACAGCGGAAAGACTGACGCTAATACCTTGCGTGACCTCGCTTAGTCGGCGCTCAAAGTCATCCAGCAAGCCATCCCATGATTCCTGTTCCTGATTGCTGATTGCCATCTCCAGCGCTGCGGCGGATCGAGATAATTCCTCGGCAGCAATGGCGCCGGACACCGATTTCATGGTATGAGCGATCCGGTGTGCGGCTTCGAAATTGGCATTGGCCAATTCTGCCCGTATTTCTTCCGCCGTGTCTGCTCGGGTTTGCAGGAACTGTCTTAGCAGCTTCAGGAACAGAGCCTGGTTTCCCCCATACAGCGCCAAGCCCGTTTTCAGCGAAATGCCGGGTGTTTCCTGCAGAAAGAAGGGCTGTGCCAGGGCGCTGATTTCAACGGCAGGAGCCGAGAGTTCCCCTTGGGTTTCCTTAAGCGGAGCATGTCCCGCCCATTTCACCAGCATAGTCAAAAGCGCCTTCTGGTTGGTCGGTTTAGTGATGAAATCGTTCATGCCGGCGCGCAAGCACCGTTCACGATCCTGAAACGTGGCATGGGCGGTCATGGCAATGATGGGCAACTCCTGCAAACCGGCATCGCGACGGATCAAGCGGGTGGCCTCGTAGCCGTCCATGACCGGCATTTGCACATCCATCAACACCGCATCGAAGCGCGCTTCATGCGCCAGGTCGAGCGCCTCCCGGCCATTGTCGGCAACCGTTACGATCACCCCGGCTTCGGAGAGCAATTCATAGGCGATTTGTTGATTGAAATTGTTGTCTTCAACCACCAACACCCGGCAGTCGCGAATCTTGCCGATGATGTCGGACAATTGGTCGTTTATCGGCTGCGCCGAATCTTCCGCCGACGATGCGCCGAAAACCGACATGATGATGTCGAACAGCGATGAAAGCGTGGTGGGTTGGCTCAAATAGCCGTCAAAGCCTTCGCGCGATGAATACAAATCGACCTCGCAGTCGCCGTAAGCCATGGCTATGACAATTTTTGGCGGCGAGCGCAGGGGCAGTTGCCTGATTTTCCGGGCGTAATCGAAACCGGCGCATTCCGGCATTTTGGCGGACAGAACAACCAGAGCAAAGGGCTGTTTATCCTCATCGGCGCGAACCAGTCTGGTTTCGGTTGTGTTCCAGGCATCCGCAATCGCGGTCACTTCAAAGCCCAGCATATTCAGCATCTCGGTCATGATGTCCCGACCGCTTGGGCTGCCGTCAACCACCAGCACCTGCTTGCCGCCGTGCTTCGCCGGGATGATGGACAAGCTCCCCGGCGGGGTTTTTCCGATGCCGAACATTTCGGTAAAGCTGAATTCGCTACCCTGCCCGAGCGTGCTTTCCACCGCTATTTTGCCGCCCGTCAGACTGACCAACTGCTTGCAGATGACCAGTCCCAGACCGGTGCCGCCATATTTGCGCGTGCAGGAATTATCCACCTGCGAAAAGGGCTTGAACAAACCTGCCTGCTGTTCAGGCGACATGCCGACACCGGTGTCCCGCACGGAAAAGCGCAGGGTGACCTGGTCTGGATGACTGTTTTCCAGCCGGGCGACGGAAACGACGATTTCACCGCTGTTGGTGAACTTGACCGCGTTCGAACATAAGTTAAGCAACACCTGCCCCAGGCGCAACGGATCATCCACCAGGTATTGAGGCACATCGGGCGCGGTTTTCAACAAAAACTCGATTTTCTTCCCTTTGAGCCGGATTCCCACGACATTGGCGACCCGGTTCAACACATCGTCCAGTTTGAACTCGGTGCGGGCCAGCTCGTATTTGCCGGCCTCGATCTTGGAGAAATCGAGAATTTCATTGATGACCTCCAGCAGCGATTCCGCAGCAAAATGCGCTTTGGCAAGGTAATCCCGCTGCCGCCGATCCAGGTTGGTTTTCAGCGCCAGACTGATCATGCCGATCACCGCATTAATCGGCGTGCGGATTTCATGGCTCATATTGGCCAGGAACATGCTTTTCGCCTGGGTGGCCGCCTCGGCCTGGTTTCTCGCCTCGACCAGCTCCGCCGTGCGTTGCGCGACCAGCAGTTCCAGTTGCTCCTTGCTTTGCGTCAACGCCTGCTCGGCATGTTTGTGCTCGCTAATGTTATCGAACACGGCAATAAAATGCGCTTTCTCGGGACAATAAACGGAAACCGAAAACCACCTTTCCAGCGGCGCCACATAGGTCTCGAAGTGTTCCGTTTTCCCGTTCAAGGCCACCCTGCCGTAGATTTCCAGCAAATCAGGGTTGGATTCCCGAATGCCGGGGATGACTTCGCTGACTTTTTTCCCGACCACATTCCTGAGTCCGGTCAATTCTTCAAAAGCATGATTGACTTTGATATACACAAAATCCTGCGGTATGCCCTGTTCGTAAATCATCCGGCAATAGGAAAATCCTTCGAGCATGTTGTCGAACAGGGAACGGTAGCGTTCTGCGCTGGTCTCCAGCTTAAACTCCGCCTGCTTGTGTGCGCTGATGTCTTTCACGATGCCGTCGTTGACGATGTCGCCGTTATCCAGCCGGGTTGCCGTGGATTCAATGCGCAACCAGCGCAATTGATCGCCAATAGTAAAATATCCTTCCCACTCCATAGGCGCCAGATTGCGCCGGGAGATTTCGATACGGTGTGTGATTTCCGTCAAATCATCCGGCAACGCCAAGGAAAAAACCGTGCCGGCGGTGGAAAGCCCGGAATCTTGCGGCAATCCGAAGAGTTCGAAAAAGCGCGGGCTGGCGTAGTCGAAAATCAGGGCGCCGATAGGCAGAGTGCGGAAGCAAAACACACCTACCGGAATGCGCGCCACCAAATCCTGATAGCGCTGTTGCGCCGATTTCAGCGCCGCATGTTCACGCGTCGCTTCGGCGCGGAAATAAGCGCCTTCCAGCGCCCCAGGCAACTGGTGCAGGTAGAAGGGATGCTTGCTCAGGTAGCCATCGAACCCCAGGCGTATTACTTGCGAGACGATTTCAGCGCTGCCTTGGCTAACCAAAAGCACTGCCGGCGTGTCCACCCTGTTTTGGCCGCGCAGCAGCTTGAGCGTATCCAGCGCGTTCAAACCGGGCAAATCGTAAGTGAGCAGCAGGACATCGCACACCGCAGCAGCGCTGTCCTGATCGGCCAGAAGGTCGAGCGTCTTTTCGCCGTCAGGCGCCGATGCCAGATGAATGTGCGGCGCAAATTTTCCAAGATGCGCGATGGTGAGAGAGATATCGAAAGAATCCGGTTCGACGTAAAGCACGCGCAAAGGTTGAAATTTGCGCATGGCATTCTCGCGGAAACGCTTCAATACCGCGCTCAAGTGCTCCGGCAGATGCTGTAGATAGTCGCCTCGCTTGGCAAGGTAGTCGTCGGCGCCGGATTTTACCGCCGTCCCGGCTTCCTCCGGGGCTTCCACTCCGGTCAGTATAACCACCGCAAAAGGCAACCTATGCTCACGGATATAGGCAAGCACCTCCAGCCCGCTGCCATCCGGCAGGCGCAGGTCGGAAAGCACCAAGTCGATTCCATCCGGTTTTCCGAGGCGCGCGTAAGCTGCCGCCAGGGTGGGCGCGATTGCCACTTCATGCGGTGGCGATGCGTTGGTCAGCGCGCGCCGCACCAAGTCGGCATCGCCGGGATTGTCTTCAACGTAGAGGATTTTCATGGTGGGTGCTCTTTTCCATTAGCCTGCCAAGTTGAATCAAGCCGGCTGGCGCCAAGCTGTCGAAATACCGGGCTTTTAACCTCGTTCCCACGCGCCGCGTCACTGCCATTTAAGTTAGGATAAAGCTGTTAACCCAATCTATCCAACTTGCGTGGGAACAAGGCCCAGGGTAAATTTGTTCTCAGAAATTCATGATGAAAATCAATGATGGAAAACAGTCATGAATCCCAGGCAATCTTAGCGCAACGCTGCTCGACTCATGGCGGCAACAAATAAAGACAAAACCTTTTTCACCGCAGAGGACGCAGAGGAAAACCCTCATGCTCTTCCTCCGCGTCCTCTGCGCTGAATCGGTTTTTTCCGTGCTGAGAACAAATTTACCCTGGAACAAGGCCAATCTCATCAATCCCGCCATTTTTCCGAAACAACGCGGAAATCCTCGCCGATGTCGATAAATGCCTGGAGCACTTCAGGGTCGAAATGCACCGGCAGGGTTCGTCCGTCTCCCTCGGTGATGATCCGAAAGGCCTCTTCATGCGACAGTGCCGCCTTGTAAACCCGCTTGCTGGTCAGCGCGTCGTAAATATCGGCCACGGCCATCAAGCGCCCGGAAACCGGGATTTCCTCGCCTTTCAGCCCGTGGTAGCCGTTGCCGTTCCAGCATTCGTGATGGGTATAGGTGACCTCCTTGGCGAAGTGCAGAAACCCGGACGCCGTTTTGTCATGCATCCCCGCCTCAATCCGATCCACCACCCCGCGCCCGAACGTGGTGTGTTTTTTTATCTGTGCGAATTCTTCAGTCGTCAGAGGTCCGGGCTTACGCAGGATATTGTCGGGCACCCCCACCTTGCCGATGTCGTGCAAAGGCGCTGAATTGACCAGCAAGCGGATGGTGGACTCGTCGAAAAACCCCCTGAATTTCGGGTTGTTCTGCAAATGTCTCGCCAGCAACCCGACATAAGTCTGGGTGCGCTTGATATGCATACCGGTTTCGGTGTCGCGGAACTCGGCCAGAATGCCCAGGCCGTAGATAGTCGCATCCTGGGTCAGCGCCAGTTCGCGGGTGCGCTCCCGCACTTGCACTTCCAGGCTATCGCGGTAACTTTTCAGTTCGATATGCGTTTTGATGCGCGCCTTGACCAGTGTCGAGTTGAAAGGTTTGGAAATATAATCGACCGCTCCCAGCGCGAACCCGTGGCTTTCATCTTGCGCGCCCCCCAGCGCCGTCGTGAAAATGACGGGAATATCCCGCGTTTTCTCACTGGCTTTCAAGCGGGCGCAAACCTCATAGCCGTCCATCGCACCGGGCATGACAACGTCCAGCAGGATCAGGTCGGGAATAGGATCGGTGTTGGCCAGTTGCAGCGCGTTTTCGCCATCCAGCGCCACTTTGGTGGCATATTCCAGCCGCAGGCACTGCACCAGGATTTCGATGTGTTCCGGCGTATCATCAACGATCAGTATGGTTTTCCTGTCTGGTGCGATAGTCATGATTCTGGCTCGAATATTTCATACCCAGATGGGCAATAATGAAAATGCACTAACGCAAAAACCGACTCCGCAGGAACGCTTCGGTTGGAAGTTCCATAAGTAGGGAAAAGCGCATCCGGTTGAATTCGTCACCGGGATAACGCTTGCTTTGCTTCAGCGCGCCACACATCTGCTGGACCCTATCCATGATGCCGCTTTTTACTTTTGTGGGCAGCAAGTCAAAGGCTGTGTCGCAGCATTCCGGCAACATGAAATCGTCCAGTTCCATGTCACTGCCGTCGCACGTCACCAGCAGCGTTGGCTTTAACGCCTCGAATTGGCGGACGGTTAGTTTTCGCCCCGGTGCGTCGGGGGAATACATACACTGGAAAACATTCATCAGTACGATGTTGGAACGTGCGTCCTTCAGCAAATCAATGACATGACAGCCGGATTCGGCGATGGAAATTTCATAGCCCTCCATTTTCAGTATCCGGCTCAGCATGTTCCGTCCGTTGGTGTCTTTCTCCGCAATGATGATATGCATAGGTTGTCTCCTTCAAGATGGAACCGTTGCTGTCCGATTAAACTTGTAAGCCATAGCCAATGTGGTTCTTGTTGTTTTTCTGGAGTTGGCGGCAGAGCAGTGTTGCACCCCTGTAAAATCAAATGCTTGCAGTGTCTACTCGGCAGGTTTTCTCCCTCCTCTTGCAGGCGGGGGAAGGCATATCTCATTCCCATGCGCCGCGCCAAGCACCGTAGGCTCATCGTTACGCACAAGTCGGAGCAGGAAGCCCCTCCCCCTTCAAGGGGGAGGCTGGGAGGGGGAGGGGTTAGAACGACACAGGCTAAAATCAATACCTTACATTGCCACCTGCGCCTTCTACCCCATCCCCACCCTAACCCTCCCCTTGAAGGGGAGGGAATGCTGCACCCCATCTTTTCTGCATGTAATCAAATGATTGAAAAGATGTGTGTAACGATGAGCGCGGAGCGTGGGAACGATAGCACCGACTACGCCTGGTCTGACACCGAATTGAGATGGTTTTCGATTTCGATTTCCGATTTAAACCAGTCCGCCAGATCATCGCTTGGGGCAAAGCCGCGTTTTTCGGCGTGGAAATAGGCCGCCGTGGCTATCATCTGCTCGCGTTGCGCCGCAGTGTCTTGCACAATATTCGCACCAAGCGGATGTTCATGCATTTCAACACCCGTTGTGATCTTCTTGCTCTTCATTTTTGTCTCCAAAATTAAGTTGATAACCTGCCATAGCGACATTCACAGCCAACCGAAACTGGGCAATGCGCAGATTCGGTTGACGAACCGAAGCCCAACATTTTGTTTGTTGCCGAGCTTGTTCCGGGGTCTATCGTAGGGGAAGCAACAACGGCCAGATATACCCGGATCAGCGTATTTTCACTACCTGTATTCCGGTAGGTTGCACGAGCAAGGGCGATTTATGGCTAAAAAAGCGCTATTCACCGGCAAGCGCCTCTGCGATTGCCTGGCGTAGATCGGCTCGGGTGAATGGTTTGGTCAGGATAGTCTTGACGCCGATCATTGAGGCGGATTCAAGATTGAATTCGGCGCTGATGAAGCGTCGCCCGCCGGACATGGCGATGATGGGAATCTTGCTGCCGTCCCGGATCAGTTCCATGATGGTCTCGATACCGTCCTTGTGCGGCATGAGAATGTCGATGAGGATCAGCTCCGGCTTGAATTGCCTGGACAGCAGCAGCCCTTCTTCGCCGTCGCCGGCAACCGTCACCCGATGGGCGTCCTGAGTCAGCATCTGCGCCAGCATGAAGCGGAACTGTTCGTCATCGTCAATTAGCAATATGTGCGCCATACATTTCTCCACTCTAATTTGTTCTTCATAACTTGTTCTTCGCCAGCGGCAAAAATACCCGCAATTCGGCGCCTGTGTCGTTGCCGTCGGCGCGGCTCCGCGCTTCGATGGCGCCGCCCAGGCCGGTGACTATGCCATGCACGACCGACAACCCCACGCCGTTGCCCTTGTCAGGCGCCTTGGTGGAAAAAAATGGGTCGAACATCCGCTCCAGCACCTCGGGTGTCATGCCTTTGCCGCTATCGGTTACAGTCAGGCACACACCATCGACAAGGTGCGGTGGCGCGCCCTTGATGTTGCCGGCGGGATCGATGCAAATGCTGATAATGCCGTGGTCATTCATCGCGTCGGCGGCATTGATGCACAGGTTCATTACGATTTGCTGAATCTGCATCGGATCGGCGAGAACGGAAGCGTCGCCACGCTCTCTGTCCGTGTTGTTCTGGAATGACAGAAGCACCGACGGCGGCAAGAAGGCGCGCAGCATATTGAGTGCTTCGCGCACCTGGTCCGCTACGTCCACCCTCACCGGATGCTCCGGATTCTGGCGGGTGAAAGCGAGCATACCTTTGATCAGATCACGGGCGCGAAAACTGGCGTTCAGTATTTGATCGACATTACGTTTGGTGATTGAGTCGTCCGACAAGTCGTCGTTCGCCATTTCGGCGAAGCCGACGATGCAGCCCAGAATGTTGTTGAAATCGTGGACGATGCCCGCTACCAGCGTACCAATCGCTTCCAGTTTGCGTGACCGCATCCTGGCTTCAGCCTCCATGCGGATACGCTCCTCGCTGGCGCGGTGGACGAGTTCGGCTGCTTCGTTGGCTTTTGCCAGCGCGGTGGTGCGGGCGCACACCAATTCTTCGAGGTGATCGCGGTGCTGTTCGAGTTCCGCATTCGAGAAGGCAAGTTCGCGGGTAAGACTGCTCAGCTCCTGGTTTAGCTCCAGCACCTCCAAGCCGACTCGTGCTTGCTCGGCGGCGCTCACTTCGCCGAACAGGAGATAATCTTCGCCCGCCGGCTCAACCGTAAATTCAAGCGTTTGCGTCAAACCCAAGGTGGTGCGGTTATTCAAAAACCGTGGCGCCGTTGTATCGGCCAGCCAGTCTTGCAGCGTCATTTTTTTTCCGTTGATATTCTCCAGCATGGTGTGCCATTGCCGTCCCACCAGCGGTTCGCCTATCAATCCAGTGGCATGTCGATTCGCGGCGAGAATCGCACCCGCTTGATTCACGCGCAACACGACCACACTGGTGCTGTCTTCCAGGAAACACCAGCCAGGGCCAAGGGGAAATGGGTGCGTGTCAGTGCTCATGGGCAAGCAACCATTGCTCCAGAGCATCGAGCGAGGCAATGTAAGATACGTTGCGATAATCATATGCCTTGCGCGGGGGAAATTGTCCGGTTGGATTGCCCCCGGCGGGCGCGACTTTCGCGTTGAAATTGCTTGTGTGTTCATTTCCACACGGCGCAATTTGCGTCTTGCATTGCATCCCGCTGGGAACAATCCCATCCGGACAATTTCCCCCGCGCAAGGCATATATGGCTGCCAGCCCGCCCCGGCGGAATGCTTGTCCTCCGACCAGAATGGGAAGGTCGGGAAAAGCACTGCCGAGTGCATCCAATGCCTCCAGCAGCGCAGGCAGGTTAGCGGTGAGCGTCACCGATAGTCCCAACAAGGTAGGCCGGCACTGATTAATCAGTTGCAACAAATCCGGCAGCGGCATGTTGGCGCCGAGAAAATAGGCGCGCAGCCCGAGCAGCTCGCAATAATCCGCAACCATGCGGCTACCGATCTGGTGATGTTCGTCGGCAATGCAGGCGATGACGATGGTTCGCCCGCGCGTAGCACCGCTGAAGACCTGCGCCTGGAGGAGAGACAACATGCGCCCGGTAATGGCGGTGGCCAGATGTTCGACCGCGACCGAAATCTGCTGTTGCTCCCAAAGCTCGCCGATCCGGCATAGGGAGCGTTGGAATAGATGGATATACAAATCCTTGATAGCCGTGCCCTTGGCCGCGAGATCCTGCGCCACCCCGGCGCACTGCATCCGGTCGCCGGCCAGTAACGCAGCCAGGTAGCGCTGATAAAGCGTATCGTCGATAACTTCGCACATGATCCAGGGTTAGGTGATTTCCAGGAATGACTATTCAGGGTAAATTTGTTCTCATAAATTCATGATTAAAATCAATGATGTAAAACGTTCGTAAATCACGGGCAATCTTAGCGCAACTCTGCTCGACTCATGGCGGCAACCCATAAAGACAAAACCTTTTTCACCGCAGAGGACGCGGAGGGCGCAGAGGAAAAGCATGAGGGGGGTTCCTCTGCGTCCTCCGCGTCCTCTGCGGTGAATCGGTTTTTTTTTCGTGCTGAGAACAAATTTACCCTTTAAAACAATTCAAACTTGGGCAAACCGCCAGCCTGTCCCGCTGAGCCGATGGCGGCGGGGGCGTGGCGCTCTTCGTTTGCCCGGTATTCGTTCAGCACTTCGAGCATTTGCGCCGGGAGTTCCGTCAGGTCGGCCTGGGGGTCGCCCAGTCTGCGCGGCAACTCCTGGAGGATGGCGTTGCGCCGCGCCACCGCTGACGCTACGCGATCGATGCGTTGCCGCACCACATCCTGATACTGGATCAAGCCGAGTATTTCACCTATTTCACTTGCCAGATCGGTATTGTGCTTGGTCACCACGATAAACAAGGTCTTGTAATACTGGCGGATGTCATCGTAGTTTTCCTGCAGTTGGCGAATCGAATTCACAAGCGCTCCGGCTTCCGCTATCTGTTTATCTATCGGGCTATGCTTTAGCCCTTCCCGCATGGTGTTTTGCGCGCCCGCCAGACCTTTTTCGATCAGTGCGGCTGCCTTGGCCGAGCGTTCCGAAAGTTTGCGCACTTCGTCGGCCACCACCGTAAAACCCCGCCCGGCATCTCCGGCACGCGCCGCCTCGATCGCGGCATTGAGCGCCAGCAGGTTGGTTTGTTTGCTGATTTCCTGGATGACGTTGATAAAGCCCAACAGCCCATCGATCTCCTTGATGGCTGCAGCCTGAATGGTTCCCACATCCCCCCGTATCATGTCCGGCAATTCCTGGACAAACTGACTGATCTGGATGATGGCGATGACGCTACCTTCAATTTCCTTGTCAATGTTGTGCGCGGACAGGTCGGCATTGCCGAGATAATTCACCAAGGCGACGGCGTCATCGTTGAGTTTGCGGACTTGCAGGATCAGGGACATCGCCGATGAATCGGTATCTTGGACGACCACCTTCAATTGGTCGCCGATGGCCTCGTCCAGGCGTAGATGGTTTTCCACCAGCAGGGCGGCATGTTCGCCTGCCGCCTGTTGCGCGTAGGCATCCCTGCTTCCATCACCTTCCGCGATCACCGCCCTTAGCCAGTTCAATTCCCGGCGCGTGAAAGGCCATGCAAGAAGCATGGTTAGAGGGGCGAAAATCAGCATGGATAACAAGACGGTAATCGCGATTTCTCCGGCGTAGCTCACGCCCGCCGGAATAAGCACATTGCTGTGCAGCCATGGCGCACCTATCCAACCGACCAGGCTGGTGGCGAAGATTGCGGCCAATGCAGAACCTAAAAGTTTGGAAAAAAGGTCGGAGCGAGGTAATCGATGTTCAGGGTGTTCCATCATGTTCTCTTTATGCCCCAGGCAGAACCTGTTTGATGATTTTCAACAAGTCCGCGCCCCCCACCGGCTTGACCAGCCAACCGGTGGCGCCCAGCTTTTTGCCTTCCTCGCGTTTTTCCGCCTGGCTCTCGGTGGTCAAGGTGAGGATGGGGGTGAAGCGAAATCCCGGCAACGCCCGCACGCTCTTAATCAGCTCCATACCGCCCATATTGGGCATATTGATGTCGGTGATGATCAAATCCGGCTTGACCCCGCCTTTGAGCTTGCTCAGCGCCTTGATGCCGTCTTCCGCCGTCTCGACTTTGAAACCGGCGATTTCCAGATTGTTCTTGATGCTCATAACCATGGTAGCGGAGTCATCTACGATCAGGATGGTTTTTGTCATGTTTGTTCCCCTTGTTCAATTAGTAACTTATCGGCCAAGTTTTTACGTTTTTTGCGAAGAACACGTCGCAGATCAAGCACTGGCGCGGCTCTTTGGTAGGGTGGATATACCCAAAGAGTACAAGAGCGAAGCGCATCCACCTGAACATTCCGGGACACCGTTCGGTGGATGCGCTTTGCTTATCCACCCTACATCCTTTTGGCTTCCGGCTAGTCCGGCTTAAGTTTTTAGAGAGGCAAACCAACGCACAATCACCGCCTCCCCAATGCAGACTCCAGCCACGCCGCCAACCCTGCGTCCTTCGGCCAGGCGCTGATGACGGGTTTTGCCGCCATCAGCACTTGCAGGTTGGCCGGGTGCAGATGGGTGCAGGCGGAAAGGTCTACGCGGGCGGCGGATTTTCTTTGCAGCCACTCCAGCAGCGCTTCCGTTTCTTCCACGCTCACCACATCGCTGAACAGCGCGCGGTTATTTTTGTACTCGATAGCCATCACAGCATCTCCTTGACATTGAGCACCATCAACACCGAGCCGTCGCCCATCAGCGCCGAGCCGGAATAAGCGGTAAGTCTGGCCAACATGCCAGTCATGGGTTTCAGGATGATGTCTGCGGTTTCGTGAAAATCATCCACCAGGAGTCCCGCCAATTCATCATTCAGGCGCACCACCAGCACCGCCAGCTCATCTTCGGCGTTGGCCTTGGGCGGGGCGTCGATGTCCAGCAGGGCGTTGATCGATTTCAGCGGCACGATGCGGTCGCGCAAGACGGTGGCTAAATTATTCTTGATGGTGCGTATCGCGGCGCGCGGCACACGCACCGTCTCCACCACGCAGTCCATGGGCATACCGAAAAATTGGCCGTCGGATTCGATAATCATGACGTTGGTGACCGCCATGGAAAGCGGCAGCGACAGGCGCATGCGGGTGCCCTTGCCCTTGGTGCTTTCCAGCACGACGCTGCCGTTAACCTTCTCGACGGCGCTACGCACCACATCCATGCCGACGCCGCGCCCGGAGAGATCGGACACCACCTCCATGGTCGAGAAGCCGGAAGCAAACACCAGATTCACCGCCTCCTGGTCGCTGAGGCGCTTCAGGGCGGCTTCATCGATCAGTCCCTTCTCGTAAGCTTTTTGTTTGATGACAGTCGGGTCTATCCCCTTGCCGTCATCGCTGATCTCGATCACCACCCGGTCGGATTCTTGGGCTGCGCGTATCGTGAGTGTGCCGGCGGGCGGCTTGCCGGCGGCGCGCCGCACTTCGGGCGATTCGAAGCCATGGTCCAGGCTGTTGCGCACAATATGCACCAGCGGATCGCCCAAAGATTCGATAATGTTTTTGTCGGCTTCGGTGTCCTCGCCCTCCAGCACCAGATTGACTTCCTTGCCCAGCTTGTGCGAAGTGTCCCGCACCAGACGCGGGAAGCGCTGAAACACGAACGAGACCGGCATCATGCGCACCTGCATGATGGCGTCCTGCATTTCTTCGGCGATGCGGTTGATCACCGCATATTGCGCCTTGATCTCGCGCGCGAGTTCGCGCACCCCGAAAACGTTCTCGGCGCGCCCGGCGAGATAGGGCAGGGCGTTTTTCGACACCACCATTTCGCCGATCAAATTCATCAGGCGGTCAATCTTGGCCTGATCGACCTTGAGACTCTTGGGCACGGGGACGGCATCTTCGGCGCGGCGACCGAATTTCAACGCACCTTCCGCATCCGATGTGGCTTGTGCGGCGCCTGCGCGACGATCTAGCCTGACTTCATCCTGCACAGGGGGGGCAATGCAGGTGTGCCGTTCCCCCTGAAACTTGCCGTCGAGCCAGGCCAGCAGCGGCGTTGCTGCCGCCTCATCCAGCGCCAGCGCTGTTGCCGCTTCCAGGCCGGATAGCGCGGCAAGATCAGAGCGCGCCCTCAGGCAACCGGCAAGCGTGGCGGCAACGGCCTTGATGCGGCCATGCCAATTTTCCTCAATCGGCAGGGTGAGTATCTCCCGCTGAACGGCGACGAGCGCCGTCAGGGCGTCGATTTCATCGGGCGTAAGCGCGGTTTCCGGCACGGCAAAGGCCGATTCAGCCGCTTTGCGCTGCTCCGGTTTTTCCGACTTCTCCAACTTCTCTATCAGTTCAGCCCATGGCGGCGGACCAAGATGGCGCAAGGATTCGATGAGCATGACTAGCGCCTGCTCGTTCGAAGGCTCCAGTTCCATTACCAGCAGCAGCCAGCGCAAGGTTGAAGAAAGCCACAGGTTCAGGCTGGATAGCTCGATCAGGTTGCGGGCGGCGCGAACCAGCTCATCCATGCGTCCCGCTGCCAGGAGCGCGTGCGCCTCGACGACAAAGGCTTCATGCACCACCCCGCTGCCGGGTTCCCCCTGGGGTAGGACGAGAAACAGCGGCGGCACGGCAACGATACGGATTTGCTCCGGCATGTAGCGGTAGTATTCATCCAGCTCCGCCCGTGGCGCGTCGCTCAGTAGATGGAAATCCAGCATGCAGCGATAAACATCCAGCTCGGCCAGTTTCGGCCATGGCTGCCGTGCGCTGATGTTTCCCCACAGCAGGCCGGGCGTACCCCGTGCCTGGAAAAACGGGTCATCGCCCTGGAAAAAACAGCCTTCTTCCGGGACATAGTCCAGCCAGTACAAAGTAGCGCCGTTGCAAGCACGGCGATAGGCGTCCATGCGCACGTTTTCGGGAATGTCGGCGAGGGGCTGCGCGTTTTCTCCATGTCCGGCGCTGGCTTGGGTCAGCGTCTCCAACAGCGTGGCGGCGGCAACTGCGGCGACCGACGCGGCGCCTTCGACGCTGGCGATCAAGCGCCGCAGCGATTCCGCCAGCCGTGCCGAATCGGCGGCATGGGAAGCGCCGATGCTGCCTTTCGTTTCAATTTCATCGCACAACATGCCGACGAAATCCATGGCGTCCAGCAGGCGGTCGGCCAGTTCCTGGGAATACGCCACCCGGCCATGGCGCACGGCATCCATCAGGTCTTCGCCGGCATGCAGCACCCTGGTCATTTCCGGGAACTCGAACAGCCCGCTATTGCCCTTGAGGGTATGCACAAAGCGGAACAGCTCGGTCATCAGCTCGGCGTTGCCGGGATCGTTTTCCAGTTGCATCAACTTTTCGCCGATGCCTTGCAGGAAGTCCCGCGCCTCGGAGAGGAATTGTTCGAGCAGCGGGGTCATGGGTGCGTCTCCCCGAGCTTGGCATCCGTTCGCTGATGGCTTCCACGCGAAGCAAAGGAATATAGCCCCGGACGCTCTGCGACCCGAATGGTGTGCGTTGTCGCGCGCAGAGCGTCCCCGGCTGCATTCCCACGGAGACCGCTCATCGTTACACACATCTTTGCAAACAATAACTGTTGCTCAGGTCTATGCGAAAAGACAGCATATAGCCCCTCTCCCGCAGGCGGGAGAGGGGGTGGGGGTGAGGGTGTTTGCACATCGATAGCGGTTGCCAATACGCAAACGCCCTCATCCCCGGCCCTTCTCCCGCCTGCGGGAGAAGGGAGCAAACCTGCGCTCGCCTCTGCCTTGACACTTGTGT
>JBAYVP010000052.1:0-20060 GCA_041674485.1 Sulfuricellaceae bacterium | reverse complement strand
TTGCCAAGTAACATTGTGGCTCGTCTAGCTGGGGCGAGCTTGGCGCAACTGGAAACCTGGGGGGTTCAGGTGCTGGATGCGAAATCGCTGGATGAGATATTTGGCGAGCAAAAACCTCATTGATTCCGCGTAGGACGTAATCATTATTGCGCCGAAGGAACACAAAATACGAATGCAGGTCAGGATTTACCCTGAAAACCGCATTTGCTTATACAGCATTTTCAATCAAAAACAGCCCCAAAAAAACATCAATTAAATAATGGTTTATAAGCGATCAAGGTAGGACAGCCAGTTACCCAACTGCCCCCTCATGGATCCCTGCGTGCGGAATTCCCGCACAAGGCTCTTCAACCTAGAAAGCTCAGTTGATCGCTTGCCAGGATATACAACTTAGTGGTTCTAAACAGTTTTTCCATGTGTTTCGCGTTCACCCGTTTGGTGAGAGTAGAATATTCGTCCGCAGGTCGAAAGGCGTTGGCAAGAAACAGGGGGCATGGCTGCTGTTTGGCGCTCGTTTAATGGCTTTCATTCCGCCATTGTTGTTATGTTTTCCATTGATATATATGAATAAAAATCTGTTTCTTGAGATATCTTGCTAATCAGCACCTAGGCTAAAGCCTGTCCCCTGACAACTGCCCGCGCGGAATTTTGTAGCGGTTATAGCTCCACAGGTATTGCGCCGGTTGTCTGCGGATCAGGCTCTCGATTGCCGCGTTAAGGAAGCGCGCCGCTTCCTCCGGCTGCTCGGGCAAGCCGTCCGGCAAGGGTTCTTGCCATAAGTCGAAACCTTCCCCGCGCGGCAGCCGCTCCGCATAAATCAGGATCACCGCAGCTCCGGTGCTGCGCGCAAGGCGCGCTGCCAGTGTCATGGTATACGCGGAGCGACCGAAAAATTCCGCCCATACGCCCTCGCCATTTCCCGGCGTCTGATCCGGCAGTATGCCCACCGCTTCGCCGCGCTTCAGCGCTTTGAGCAGGGCTTTCACTCCCCGCATATCGGTTGGCGCCAGAGTGACCAGCCCACGCTGCCGTCCCGCCTCCAGCAAGGGTTGCAACCAACGCAGCTTGGGCGGACGATAAAGCACGGTGACCGGATGATAAGCCGCATAATTCAAACTGGTAATTTCGAAGCAACCCAAGTGCGGCGTGAGAAAAATGATGCCTTTGCCGCGTTTGAGGGCAGCTTCGACATGCTCCCAACCGTGGCAGCGGCGCACCAGTCGCAACACTTCCCGCTCCGGCCTGAGCCAGATGGGCAGGAGTTCGATGGCGCCCTTTCCGGCTTCGGCGATGGCCTGATGCAACAAGCTGCGGCAATTTTCCGCGTCGTTGCAAACCCCGCTTTTTTCCAGATTCTCACGCAGTCGCGCCGCATAGCGCGGCGATGCGTAATACACCAACCATCCCAGCAGCGCGCCCAAGCTATGCAGCCAGCGCAACGGCAATCCGGCAAAAGGAGTCAAGAGGGTTTTCAGCAAGGTGGGATATACAGTCGGATGGCTTTAATGGATAGCCTATTTTATCCTAGAATAAAGCTGTTTAACCGCAGAGACGCTGAGACGCAGAGAAATCAATGAAAAGGGTGAAACCATTCAATTCTACAACCCATTGTTTTCCTCAGCGTCTCTGCGGTAAATTGGTAAACTTTCAAAATCACAACAGCACTATTTGAATTCCTTGACGATATGTTGCTGGCGGCGGCTGACCGGCAGTTTTTCGGTAAGCCCTTTAAGCAGCAGCAGCCAGCCGCCTTCGCCGTCTTTCTCGAAACCGGCGATGGACGCCCTTGCCACTAGGCAGCCGCGATGAATGCGCACGAAGCGTTCGCCGAACTCCCGTTCCAGTTGGTTTAGCGTGTCCTCTACCAGGTATTCGCGTTGCAGGGTGCGCACCGTGACGTATTTCATATCCGCCTTGAGATAGACGATGTCCTCCACCGGCGCCAGAAGGATTTTGCCGCGTTCCGCCACGTTCAGGTAGCGGCGCGGCTGCGCGGCAATTTGCCGCAGCGTGTCCGGCGACGGCGTTGCTGCGGCCTTGCGTAGCGCCGCCAGCAGGCGTTCGGCGCGCACCGGCTTGAGCAGGTAATCTATTGCATTAACCTCGAAAGCCTGCACCGCATGGGCGTCATATGCCGTGACGAAAATCACGCGCGGTGCTTGAGCCTGGTTCAGCAAATGCTGCGCCGTTTCCAGCCCATCCATCCCCGGCATGCGGATGTCGAGCAATATCGCGTCCACCGGATAGCGCTCGATAAACGCCAGCGCCTCCATGCCGTTCGCAGCCTCGCCGGCGACCGTCAGCGGCATTTCCGCCGAGCAATCGCCCAGCAGTTCGCGCAAGCGGTGACGCGCCGGCGCTTCGTCGTCAACGATCAGGATGTTCATGTGCTACGGGTGTGTAAGGGATAATAATATGTATCCGGTAAGCGCCGTCGCCGACTTTGACGGACAAGCTGGCCTCTGCGTCGAAATGCAGTTGCAGGCGCTCGCGGATATTCGCCAGCGCCATCCGGTTGCCGGCGTGGTGATCATTATCCGGGCGATAGGGGTTGGTCAGCACGATATGCACTTCGTCGCGCTTGCGGTAGATGTCGATGCGTATCTCGCCGGGTTCCGCAATCGGTTCTATACCGTGGCAAACGGCGTTTTCCAGCAACGGTTGCAGCACCAGCGGCGGGATTAGCGCGTCCTGCGGCATTTGCCCGATATGCCAGGCGATTTGCAAACGCTCGCCCAGGCGCAGTTGCTCCAGAGCCAGATATTGGCGGCACAGCGCGATCTCATCCGCCAACGGGCTGAGGCTGCGGTTGTCGGCCATCAGCACGCGGAATAGGTCGGCCATATCCATCAACGCCTGCTCCGCCTGCTTGGGATTGCTGCGGATCAGCGACAGCACCGCGTTGATGCTGTTGAACAGAAAATGCGGGCGGATGCGCGCCTGCAAGGCTTGCAACCGCGCTTCGCCAAGCGCCGGGGAAAGTGCTCGCCCGCGCAAATGAAAATAACCCAGCAGCGTCCCGACGACGATCAGGCAGAGCAGGCTATAGCGCTCCAACGCCGTCGCTTCGCTGCCAAACAGCCGACTAACGGCAGCCGCCGCCAGCGCAGTGAGCGCAAGCTCGATAGCCATCACCGCCGCAGCTCCCCACGCGTAAGGCAAACGCGCCAACCGGGACTGCACGGCATAAAGCACAAGCAGGCTGGCGAGTAGCACCGGCTGCACGATAACCGACACGTCTATCAACTCGCGCCAGAATATCCCCGCGTCGCCCGCCTTGAGCAACGCAGCCACCGCGCTCATCGCATTGACGATCACCAGAATGCGCAACATTACGCCCAGATTGCGGAAATCCGGCAACGCGGACGGGTAGGCAGCGGACGAGTAGGCAGGGTTTTGATTTATAATCGACATACCCTCATTTTGGATAAGCGCGCCCTATCATGCAAGAAAACTCTCAACCCGGCAAAACCTGGTCGGGTCGTTTCAACGAACCGGTGACGGAATTGGTCAAACGCTACACTGCCTCGGTGGCCTTCGACCGGCGTTTGGCGGAATACGACATTCAAGGCTCGCTGGCTCATGCCGCGATGCTGCACCGCGTCGGCATCCTGAGCAGCGACGACCTCGCCGCAATACGCCGGGGGCTAGAGCAAATCCTCGAAACAATCCGCGCCGGAAACTTCGATTGGTCGCTCGACCTGGAAGACGTGCATATGAACATTGAGCGCCGCCTCACCGATCTAATCGGCGACGCGGGTAAGCGCTTGCACACCGGAAGATCGCGCAACGACCAGGTGGCGACCGATGTGCGCCTGTGGCTGCGCGCCGAAGTGGACAACCTGTTGCGCCTGATCGCCGAATTCCAGACGGCGTTGCTCGACTTGGCCGAAGCCCACGCCGACACCGTGATGCCCGGCTTCACCCACCTCCAGGTCGCGCAGCCGGTGACTTTCGGCCACCATCTGATGGCCTATTTTGAGATGACCAAACGCGACGCAGAGCGCCTGAGCGACTGCCGCAAACGCATCAACCGTCTGCCGCTGGGTGCTGCAGCGCTGGCCGGCGCCAGCTTCCCCATAGACCGCGAGTCGGTCGCGCGCGAACTGGGATTCGACGGCGTATGCGAAAATTCGCTGGATGCGGTATCCGACCGCGACTTCGCCATCGAATTTTGCGCCTGTGCGGCGCTACTGATGACCCACCTGTCGCGCCTGTCCGAAGAACTGATCCTGTGGATGAGTCCGCGTTTCGGCTTCATCGACATCGCCGACCGCTTCTGCACCGGCTCCTCCATCATGCCGCAAAAGAAAAACCCCGACGTGCCGGAACTGGTGCGCGGCAAAACCGGGCGCGTGAACGGCAACCTGATCGCGCTGCTGACCCTGATGAAAGCCCAGCCACTGGCCTACAACAAGGACAATCAGGAAGACAAGGAACCCCTGTTCGACACCGTGGACACCCTGCGCGACACGCTGGCAATCTACGCCGACATGATGCGCGGCATCACGGTGAACAAAAGCGCAATGCGTCAGGCAGCACTGCAAGGCTACGCCACCGCCACCGACCTCGCCGACTACCTGGTGAAAAAAGGCCTGCCGTTCCGCGACGCCCACGAAGCCGTCGCGCGCGCGGTGCGCCACGCCGACGGCAAAAGCTGCGACCTGGCCGACCTGACACTGGAAGCGTTACGCGAATTCTCCAAATTGATCGACGACGACATCTATCAAGTGCTGACTTTGGAAGGCTCGCTGGCCAGCCGCAACCACATTGGCGGGACTGCGCCGGAGCAGGTCAGGAAGGCTATTGGGCGGGCGCGGGTATGAGCCTAGGCTATCGAAATACAGCGTTTTTATTGAATTTCAGCTTCCCGGTTTTTGGCTAAACCAAGAAACGTCACAGCCTGCCTTATTTTTAACCTAGAAACCTCCGTTGAACGGGCTGGAGTGTGCGGTTTTCCGGGTGCAGGGCATACCCGACGGCCTTCGGCCTAGGCACAAGAGGCGCAACGACGAAGAATGGTTTGTTCCATTCTGAGAAGTTGCAACGCTGCCATGCGCCCGGAAAACCGTGCAATCCAGCTCGTAGCGCTCTCAAGAAACAGCTTTTTTTTAGTCATATATACCAATAAGAAAAGTAACCATAACAACAGAATTGAAGCCGGTAAACAGCCGCCAAACAGCAAACGTAAGCCCTGTTTCTTGCCAACGCCTTTCGGCCTGCGGGCGGATATTTTGCTCTCACCAAACCGGTGAGCGCAAAATATATGACATGGCAAAAATGGTCATTTAGGCGAAAATAACGTAAATGCAGTGCCACTTCAACTTTTTTTGATGTGTAACGCATTGATAGGTATAAATATTTTTTATACATGACAAACATGGGCTAATCAGCAAACCCAATATGAGCCGTTATTTTTTGCGAGTTACCTTAGTAAAGCGACATGACGAGCTATTACTACTCCGCGACCTCCGCGTCTTCGCGTGAACCCCTGTCGTTTTACCTGCTCCGGCCTCTATGACAAGGTATATAATCCTGAATTCCTTAGTTGAATGGGCTGGGATGTGCAGTTTTCCGGGTGCAGGGCATACCCGACAGCTTGGCAGCTCCGTAGGCTGTCGGATATGAGCACAAGGAACAACGCGGTGCTGCGCCCGGAAAGCTGTGCAATCTAGCCCGGATATTGCATAAATTGACGCGCGCCCTCGCTTGTCTTTTGATTGATATGAAAGATTTTGTTCAGTAGGTCGTATGAATAACTACGACGCTCCTTCTCAAAACTTCACGCCCGCTACGCTGGCTACATCAATCAAAATCCTGCGCGATCATCACGCGAATTTATGCAATATCCGGGCTAGCCAGTCGCGCTCTCACCAAGCGGGTGAACACGGAATGCATGATAAATCTGTTTAGAACCACCATGTTATGCATCTTAGCCAATGGTCAACTAAGGAATTTAGGATAATGGCACACCGGAATACGGGATCGTGGACGGATCGAACCGCGATATCCGGGGTGGTGCATATGGGGAAACCGAGTTGCATTCCGTGACGCCGGATCGGTTTCTCAAAGGCGGCTTCATATTTTATCGATTCTACCCGCTTCAAGTGATTTCTGAATGCCATGTCAAACAAACCCGATATTTCTTCTCTTCTTGAACCCCTGTTGCACAGGTTGGCGCCCGCATGCCTCTCGGAAAATTTCGTGATCGAGGAATTCGGCAGGCGATTTTCCTCGCTCGGCTGGAGCCTGAGGAGTGTAAACCTTGCCCTTTCATCCGATGAGCATGCTGCGCTGATCGCTGCGGGCATCCTCAATCCAGAGGCGCTTGATGTGTCAGGCATCGCCAGAATCCACCTGCTGATCCAGGCCTTGCAGTTGCTGCCGACAGGCGAGCATGCCGCATTCATCGATGCTTGTTTCCGTAGCGGCGACAATCTGGAGCGAGAGGCGTTGCTCAGAGCGCTGATGTTGCTACCCTTGCCCGAGCGATTCATTTCCACCACGCTTGATGCCTGTCGCGTGGCGGTGCAAACCACTTTCGAGGCCATTGCTTGCGAAAATGCCTATCCCGCCACCTATTTCGGAACCGATGCATTTTGTGCCATGGTGTTGAAAGCGTTGCATCTCGGCGTGTCAGTGCGCCGGATTTGTGGGCTTGCCGCGCGCTGCGACAGCAATCTGAAGCGCATGGCGGCAGCTTTCGGCAGCGAGCTGACGGCGGCGGGCAAAACGACTACACCGGATATTTCATACATTCTTGACCTGGAGGAGACAACCACATGATGATCGATCCGCACATTCATATGACTTCCCGCACTACCGACGATTACGAGGCGATGCAGGCGGCCGGCATCCGGGCAGTGGTGGAGCCGGCTTTCTGGGCAGGGCAAAGTCGCAACCATGTCGGCAGTTTCGAGGATTATTTCCTGATGCTGCTTGGCTGGGAAAAATTCCGGGCCAGCCAGTTCGGCATTCGCCACTTCTGCACACTGGGGATCAACCCCAAGGAGGCGAACCGGGCCGATCTGGTCGATGGTGTTTTTGCGTTGTTGCGCCGCTATCTTTCCAAGGCGGGCGTGGTGGCAGTCGGAGAAATCGGGTACGACGAGATGACGTCGGCTGAAGAGAAAATCTTTGGTGATCAGTTGCTGCTGGCTCGGGAATTCGGCCTGCCGGCGCTCGTTCATTTGCCTCACCGCGACAAGGTGCGCGGAACCGTGCGCACCATCGCGCTTGTCCGCGAAGTGGGCATTCCCGATGAGCAGGTGTTGATCGACCACAATACTGAAGAGACTTTGCCTCTGGTTCTGGAAACCGGCTGCTGGGCAGGACATTCGATCTATCCGAACACCAAGATGGACGAGAAACGCATGGTCGATCTCGTCAAGCGCCATGGGGCTGAACGCATCATGATTAACAGCGCTGCCGATTGGGGCATCAGCGACCCGCTCAAGGTGCCGAAAACCGCTGCGGCCATGCGCGATGCCGGGATTGCGCCGCAGCAGATTCATGCCATCGTATGGGAAAATCCGATTGCATTCTTTGCCCAGAGCGGACGGATTGATGCCGCGATGCTGGAACAACCGCTTCAAATCGACCAGCGCGAGGCCTGGGAGGGAAATTCGGTGTTGCGCGGTCAGGCTGCCAGAATCGAAACGTGAAACGTCTGCTGGTATTGAATGTCGTTGGCCTTACCGAGAATCTGCTGCGCTTCGCCCCGAACCTTGCGTCCCTGTCCAGGACAGGTTCCTGTCGCCCGGTCAAGGCGGTGTTGCCGGCGGTGACCTGTTCGGTTCAATCGACTTATCTCACCGGACTGATGCCGGCGCAGCACGGCATTGTCGGCAATGGCTGGTATTTTCGCGATTTGTCCGAAGTCTGGTTCTGGCGCCAATCCAACCGTCTGGTGGCGGGCGAGAAGATATGGGAAACGGCGAAAAAGGTTGATCCGTCCTTTACCTGCGCCAATCTGTTCTGGTGGTACAACATGTACTCCAGCGCCGATATTACGGTCACGCCGCGCCCATGCTATCCGGCTGACGGCAGGAAGATTCCCGATATTTATACTCAACCATCCGAGTTGCGGGCAAATTTGCAGCATCGATTCGGCCGGTTTCCCCTGTTCAATTTCTGGGGGCCTACCGCCAATATCGTATCCAGCCGCTGGATCACCGATTGCGCGCACCATGTCGAAGCGCATTATCGCCCGACGCTGAATCTGGTTTATCTACCCCATCTCGACTATGATTTGCAGCGGCTGGGGCCTGACCATGCGGCCATTCCGGCGGCGGTCGCCGCCATTGATGCGCTTTGCGGCGAATTGATCGACGAGGCCAGACGCAACGATACCTGCATCGTGGTGCTTTCCGAATACGGCATATCGCGAGTCGAAGGTGCTGTCGGCATCAATCGCGCATTGCGTCGAAACGGATTGCTTCGCTTCAGAGAAGAGCTGGGGCGGGAAATCCTTGATCCCGGCGCATCGGATGCTTTTGCGGTGGCCGATCATCAACTCGCCCATGTTTATGTCAAGAATGCCGGACGCATTGGAGAAGTCGGCGCAATGGTTGCAGTACTTGACGGTGTCGAGCGGGTATTGGATGCCGAGGGAAAGAAAGCGGCGGGGCTCGATCATCCCGATTCGGGTGAACTGGTCGCCATCTCGGCAGCGGATCGCTGGTTCAGTTATGCTTGGTGGCTTGATGAAGACCGGGCGCCGGATTATGCGCGCACCGTCGATATTCATCGCAAACCTGGCTACGACCCGCTCGAACTGTTCATTGATCCGAAAATTTCGGCGCCCAGACTGCGGATCGGTTTGAAACTCGTCCAGAAGAAATTGGGGTTTCGCACTCTGATGGATTTCATCCCGCTGGACGAACGCCTGATCAAAGGCTCCCACGGACGCCCCCCGGATGACCCGGCCAACGGAGCCGTTTTCATCAGTTCGGAAACGAATCTGTTGCCCGAGGGTGCCATACCGGCAACGGCGGTGAAGGAGATTCTGCTATCTCATATGTTTAACGGATGAATCCCTTAATTAGGTGCATGAACTCCACGGTCGTATAGGGTTTTCCGTTGGAACAGACGAACAAGTGACCATACCGGGTAACGAAGTCGGTGAATACCGGCCCGGTGACATGGGCGTGAAAAGCTTCCTTGTTGCGGTAAACTTCGAAAAAAAGCACCGATGCAGGATCGGCAGGCGGTAACGATTGCAGTTCCGGGGTATTGCGTATCGGTCGGTGTGGCATGTATATCAACGTGTCCGGCTCGTTTGCGTAGACTTTGGCAACCAGTTCGATCAGCGCCAAGTCTACCTCGACTTCGCAGCCTGGTTTGATGAACCATTCGGAGGTCAGATGCAATGCATTCGCGGGCAGATTGTTCATAATGTTTCCTTTCCTGATGGGTTGTTTTTGCGAGGCGTGGAGGTTCTATGTTCCGGGAACATGCTTGTGCAGCATCAGCGTCAAGGCAAATGCCGCAACTGCCGCCATGGCGAGATATGGCTGCCCGGCTTCGGCTATCAGCACGGCATCGAACAGGGATAGTCCGGCGATCAGCGCGCCTACTGCGCGGCGAATATCCAGCGCATTCCTGAAAAGCAGCATACGCAATGCATAGCCGGTCCAACCCAGAAATACGAGCAGGAATGGCGCAGAAGAAAAATTCGCATTGGCGGCAACCCAGATGAGGGGAAGCGCGAACATCAAAAGCGGCCAAGCATTGCCGAATTCAAGCAAATTTTCCTTTTTTGCCGCATAGGTGAGTCCCGCCACATAAAATAGCGCGAGCATCGGTATTGCGATAACCATGGCGCCACCGGCAATCGAGGCCAAAACATAAACCAGCGTCCGGCACATGCCCATCAGAATCGGGCTTGCAGGGTTGTTCTTGTGGCGAATATCGTAAAGCAGGATGAATCCGCACAGCACCAATGCGCTTGCCAGTGCCTGCACGCCAAGGAAGACGAGCAGGGCAAGTCCCGTCGCCATCTGGATATAACCCGCGATAAAAACATGAGCGGCGCTCACCTGGCCTGACGGTATCGGGCGATCCGGCCTCAGGGCGGCATCATAATCCCGGTCGAATGCGTCGTTGAGGAACATGCCCGAAACATATATCAGCGAGACCGCAGGAATCAGTATCAGCAGCGTGTATACATCGACGCCGGCTCCGGCTCTAGCTCCGCCGGCAAGAACCAATCCCGCCAGCAGATTGCTCCAGACCGTCGGCAGGTTGGAGACGCGCCCCAGGCGCAAAACCAGTTTCCAATTGCTCAGGCCAGTTGCGCCAGCACCCATTTCATTTCCTTTGCAATCGAAGTGGCGAGATCGAATCCATGATGATTCCTTCCCAGTACGTCCCAGGTGTAGGTCTCGATTTCGAGATGCGGCGCAACTGGTTGATGCCGGTGCAGCGCGAGTACATCAGCCACGGCCCGGGCCGTGGTCGAGCACTGTTCGCCGGGTTCGGTCCAGAGTGGAACGTGGTAGTGGATACGCCATTCTTCGGCGAGCCGCGCTCGTTCATCGTCAAGCGCGTCGGGCAGATCGTCCCACCAGGCGATGCTGTTTCCTGTTCTTGCGGCAAGCTGGTGCAGATAAACGTCATCTGCAAAAGGCGCCAGAAACTTGAGGTCTGCGCTGCCGGGATTATCCACCTTGATTCCGGCGCTCAACTGGACTTTATGCACATTGATGCCCGCGCGGCGCAATGTTGATAGGGATTCGACCGGGTCTTCGAAGCCGACGGCTGCATGGCAGATGTCGAGGCAAAGCCCGATATGCAGACGCAGTGCCTCCATGGAAGAGGCGGAATCAAGCCCCGTCAGCATTGAAAAGCGTTCGGCGGCAGCCTTGCCATGAAGATTTTCGGCAAAGAAGCCCACCACATCCGCCGTGGATTCAAGCAGGCAGCCAGGCTCAGGTTCCAGCGCCAGCACCACGAGTTTTCCGGTTTTTTCGCGTAGCGCATGTAAATGCGCGGCATGACGGATCAGCAAATCGGTCATCAGTGCTGTTTCATTTCCGCCTTTTAGATGGGCGCGATAGGCGAGTCCGACCGTGCTGATGCTTCCGCTCACGCCATCGGGTAGCAGATCAGTCAGCAATTCGGCAAGCAAATCCGTGTAGGCAAGCCGTGATTCGTCGCGCCAGTCCGGCAGGTAGACCGAGTCTTTCACCCTGATGCGATGAAAGTTTCCATAGGGAAAGCCGTTGATGGTGAAAACGTAAAATTTATTGTCGGCCAGGAACGATTTGAAGCTGCGTTTTTCTTCCTCATTTGCCGCCAGGGTGGTTGCTGCCGCCTGCGAAAGCCGCAAGCCGATTCCCATCGGCTGAACGAGCGCCAGACGGCGCCTGACTTGCGGCAAATAAGCCAGCAAGGCACATTTCGTTTCATGCCAGCTTTCACCGGGATGAATATTGGTGCAGTAGGTCAAATGCCCGAATTGGCCTATCTTCATGCTGGTGCTTGCGGTGACAGAAGTTCGAGGGCGCGTTCCAGCTTGATTAAATCGACTTTGCTCACCTCGACCGAGCGACCGATGTCGGCAAGCAGGGTCAACATCAATTCGCCGCCCAGATGTTCGCGAAATTCATCCAGGCCGCGAATCAACAGCGCCCGGTCTTCAGGCGCTTGCAACAATTCATCCCACAGAACGAAACCGAGTCTTTCCAGCAAGGAGAGAATTCTTTGTTGCTGGATGGCGCCCAGTAAACCGATTTCGCCGGAATACAGCGTATCGAGCGCGATGCCCATGGCCACCGCCTCGCCGTGGCGCAATCGGTAATCGCTCATGGATTCCAGCTTGTGCGCCGCCCAGTGACCAAAATCAAGCGGTCTGGCGCTGCCATGCTCGAACGGGTCGCCACCTCCGGCGATATGCGCCAGATGTAGTTCTGCGCAACGCTTGATCATGGTTTCAGTCTCGTTCCGGGAAAACAGAGCAAGGGCATGGGCATTTTCTTCAAGCCAGCCGAAAAATTCGCTGTCGCGTATCAGGCCCACTTTCACGGCTTCGGCAAGCCCGGCGCGGCGATCACGGTCTTCGAGCGTATCCAGAAAATCGAAATCGGCAATCACGCCGAATGGCGCGGCAAAGCTGCCGATCAGGTTTTTCAGGCCGAAGCTGTTGATTCCGTTCTTGACCCCGATTCCGGCGTCGTTCTGCGCCAGCACGGTGCTCGGCAATCTGACCAGCCGGATTCCACGGTGGAAAGTGGCAGCGGAATAGCCGCTCATGTCGAGCAGGGCGCCGCCCCCGATTGCAATCAGAACCGACTGGCGGTCCAGCTTCGCATCCAGCATCCAGCGCTGAAGCCTGACGACTTCATCGCCTCCCGCCTTGCAGCGTTCTCCGCCGTCCACGATCATGGGTTTTGCAGCCAAGCGGAGCCGGTCGCCGTGGGCGCGGAAATATCCATCCATGGCCTCACCAAGACCCGGCCAGGCCGCAGCCACGCCCGAATCGATCACTACAGCCGCCGAATGGCGCCTGCCAGGCTCGCGCCTTGCGATTACGTCAAGCAAGACGGGGTTGGAAGGGGCGAAAATGTTTCTGCTGAATATGACCGGATAGTCGATACCCAGAGTAAAACTTTGAAGTATCGTTTCTTCTTTATTTTTCATTGGAACACTACAGGGTTACAGGCTACACCAATTATCCTAGAAAGCTCGGTTGAACGGAGCTTTCTAGGATTATCGAACATTCCCATGTTTGACCAGAACGGGAGAGAAGATACAAACCGCATGGGTTATGAGCCTGAGTATAACGATAAGCACGACGCGCGGGAATGCTATGCCCGCGCGCCACACTTATGGCACTCGAAACTGACGATATGGTTACAGCTTCAAACCGGCGCCGGTTCGATCATTAATGCGGACAATCGTTATCTATCCATGCGACCATCGCTGTCATTTTCGACTTGGACAGGTCTCTTGTTGCAGGCATGTGGTCGGGATTGTTGATATCGGCTGTGAATGCCGCCTTGATTTGATCCTTGTTGGAATAGACGCTGGTGTAATCCTTCAGGTTGATGAAGGACCCCGCTCCGCCCATGATGGGATAAATGACCCCGTACTGGTTGAAAATCGCCTGCATACCGTTCGTCCAGGTGACCGGAGGGCTGAACTGCGTATCCTGATAGACCTGAGCCGATATAAAGTTACCCGAGTTGCCGGGGTCTTCTTCATTGGGATCATTGATGTAATAGGACATCCCGTAAAGTTGTCCGTCGAGATAGTAGCGCGGATTTCCGGGGTCGCGCGCCGTCATCGTGAAGGAAGCAACGCCGTTGGCATTGGTGGTTACGCTTGTCGGGAAAGGCAGCGCCTCCGTCGGCACACCAAACTGATTGGATTTGTTAGGATCAGCAGGGTCGGCCACGGGCGGGCCGAAATTATCGGTGAATGACAATATATTGATTGTGGTATTAGCCATCGGGCTGCCGAATTGCGTCGCAACAAGTTGCACTGTTGCCGTTTCGCCTGCATTCATGCGGAAAACATATGGCTCCGCCCGGATATACGTTCCGGCCTGGTTTTCCTGAAGCAAAATATTGCCGGAACCATTCACGATCCCCAAGGGTGAATTCTGGACGATTTCCAGGTTGGCAGCGCTGAGCGGGAAATTCTGGATATAGGCGGTTTTGTTATAAAGGTCGTTCGATGTGAAAGAATAGTCGACTGATCCCAGCACTAACTGTTTCCCGCCTGAAAGCGCAACCAATTGCAGCGTTCCCGCATTGATGCTGGCCTGCCACATACCTTGTATGCCTATGCTGTTTCCCATGTCGAGGGCGATCATCGACTGTTCTTTATCCACAATGCAGTACGCATAGTTGAGTGTCGAGGAAGAAGAGGGGCGCAAGCATCTTGCCACCGGAAAAAGAATGGGTTCATCGGAGGAAATCACCGGGCCAATCACGCCGACAATCCGACAAGTGGTGAAGCCTTCCTGGCTCGAATCGGACTGGAAGCTGTCGAGATTGAATTTTATCGAAAGCGCATCCCCCTTGGTCACGCTCTTGAGTTCGTTCAAATATCTGGAATTCGGATTTCCCCAGGAAACAGCTTGCAATTGCGACTGGTAAAAGGCTCTGTAGTGGCTGGAACCTTTGCCCGGCTGCCATACTTGCCATATATTCATGAAAGGCGCCACAGCATAATTGCCCTGGAAGGAGTTCGGCGTGCCGGCTGCACCCAAAGCCACTCTTACCCCCCATAGCTCGGAAACCATTGGTTGTTGCGGGTCCAGATCGACGATCTTGCCGGGCCAGGGCGTATCGTTGGTATTGAACGTCATGCCGATCACCGGGTCCTGTGCAGATGTGGTGGCGATGCTTCCGTCCTGGTAGACGACTTGCGTTACGGTGCATGTGAATTTGAAATTGCCGGTGCCATTGGGATTCCATAACAGTTCGGGATTATCGAAATCCGGGCCGTAATTCTCAGGTGTGTTGTTGACCGTGGATGGGTCTGCGATACAGGTTCCGGAAAACGTCAGTCTGGGATAGTTCAGGTAGCTCATTTTTTTTCTCTCCTTGGGATACGGTTAGTTATGGCCCGGCTTTACCCGCACAGCAGGCGCAGGCGCTGCGGCAGGATCAGGACGCGGTCTGATGGCAAGCGTCCAGCTATAGTCTCTCGATTGGTTGTCGCTGGCCGCCGTTACATGGCATCCCATGCAGGTCGGGCTGTTCGCGGTCAGCCCGAAAGTCTCGATGACGGTATTGGCGACGCTACTGCTCGGAAATGGAACGCCGCCTTTGAGTTCCTGATCGGGTTGCGAAGGCCATTGCGTGGCCACCAGTTGATAATTCGACCATATCGTTTTCTTGAGCAGATTCCGGTAAGTCTGATTCATTCCTGCAGTAGAGACGCCGTGGGGGAAGTTCCTTGTCGTGTCGACCGGGGTAGTGGCGATGGGGGTGATACGGTATACAACCACCGGCGCCGGGTTTTCAACCGTCGGTGGCAATTGCGCGGGCTTGTAGCTGTAGCCATTTTGCATGGTGGCCTGATCGGGGTTGCCATTCGTGAACGAACCTGGTTTGGTGGGGTCGTTGTTGAATCCCACGTTGTCCACCTGCTCGAACGTTGACCATATCCATTGAGGTTGATCCTTGGTTTTATGCATGATATGGAAACCGATAAGCCCCATCGGCTGGATTGTGCATAGCCCTTGTTGATTGGTAGGGGTGTTCGGATCGGTTGCAAGCATGTTCACGACGTAATAGCGGCTGAAATCGTCTCCCTTTTGCATTTTTCGCCACGCCGCCTTTATTTCGACAGAGCCTGAATCGAGTGCAATCGCCGTATTGGTCTGAACATACCATTTGTTGTTGACGACCTGCGTGTACTCTTGCTTGTTGAACTTTGTTTCAAAGCGGGCATAGTTGCTGTGCTGGTCAACCACCGGCGAGTCGTCAGCAATATAAAGTCCGGCCTCGTTGGTGTCGCTTGCCACCGAATCTCCGATATAGGGCGTATCCGGCCCGCTGTTCGTGCAGGGCGAATAGGCGGGTTGGCTGGAATCCCAGTCAACGGGAACGCCGGAAGGCGGAAAGAGCTGGGTTACATCGCGGTAGGACATGAAAACGGCTGGCGTGCTGGATGGCGCATTTTTCAAGGGATAGCTCTTGATGAAAGTGCGGGCCTTGTTCGGTGAGCGCGGCGCGCCGCGTGTTGCAAGATCGGCCGGCCATGCCAGGGCGATAAAGGATTGCCATGAAAAATAATCGAAAAACGGCCTGTTCAGGGTTGAATCCGCAGACGCCGTAAATGGCGGCAAGTTATCCGGCAATGTCGAGCTGATTACCGGCTTGAGTGTTTTGTATGGATTTACGGTGGTGGCAAGCGTTTCCATTGATCCTTGTTGATAAGCGGCAGCATCGGTTGCCATGACGGCCGCCAGTAAAACGTATTTCGCTTTCTTTTTCATCATCGCTTCCTTGTGGTTAATGCGAATGCTCAAAGCCGGGCCAGCCGGAATAAAGCAGGTTGGAAATCGGTTCCTGTCATCTTAAGCCGGTTCACAATGCGTCAACATGAAGGGGGGCGCTGCAACCAACCCGTCGGGATCGGATGGATTGGCAGGATATTGCACCACTTTTTGCGCGACCAGCTTGAGTTCGTACATGATGCCAAGCGCCGCGTTCAACTGGTCGGGAGCGCCGTTGAATACATGGTCGAGCGAAGTCAGCAGCCGCTTGTAAACGTTGTAGAAATCGGCCCCTGCCACATAGGCGCCGGAACCCGGTGCATAATCGCTCAAGGCCGCGTTTGGCAGGAAATTGTGGATTCCCTGTTGGTCGAGTGCGACCGGAGCGCCTGAATACGACCAGCCGGATGGAGCAAGCGCATTCTCGACCAGTCGGTTGCCGTAGAAAATTTCGCCGAACTTGAAAAAATGCGCAAACGAACCTTCGAGTCCCCCGTAAGGGTCTATGGGGGTCTTTTCGACCGTTACGCCTTCGCCCTGAGAAACGATGGTGTGGATCACCGCCTTGGCTGAAGCAAGGTTGGTTACTTTGCCATTCCCGCATTTGCGGTTCGTGGGCGGGAACCATTTCAGGATATTGACCTGCCGCTCTTCGCGAGGGTGGGCAAAAGGGTCATCTCCGGCAACCTGGAATTCTGCGAGCTTGAGGAGGATTGCTTCATAAAAATCCCCGATGGAATTGTAGCCCTTTTCGATTTTCAACGTCGTCAGCCGATGCAATGCGGTTTCGCCGGGCAATGGCGTTCTGGTGTCGGGGCGCTCTATCCCCATGAAAACCTGGTAGATATGTTCTTTGGTGAGCGCTTGTAGCGAGACGCTCAAGCCCTCGTCAACGTTCATTGGCAACTGCGTCGGGAATTTGAGGCCAAGCCCCGTTTTCAGTATCTCGGGGTTGCCGCCAATGGAAATCAGGAGGTTGCATGCAAGCGTTAGATGCAGCATTTCTTCAAGCGCAACGGATTGCACCAATGCCCACGCTTCCTGGTTGGCGCCGGCTTTGACCGAGAATGCGCCGGTAAAATAAGTAGGCAGCGTGGCGAGTTCCAGCGTGAACGCCGATATCAACATGTCCTGAACAACACTGATGTCTTGCGCCTCGCGCAGGCGTTTCATGACTTCCGGTTTGATCAACAGCATAACTGTTCCCTCTTTAATGGTTTGCGAATGGTTTGCGACCCGAAACATGTAATTTCGGGCAGGATTGATACTCAACGTTTTGAACGCAGCTTGCTGGACGTGACCGAATCGAGACCTGCTTCGATCTCCTGCGGACGGGGTTTGCGAATAAACCCCATCGGGCAGCGTCCGGTATAGATTTGCTGCGTGTCTGAAATTTGCCCGTTTGCCGCCATGACGCCGGCAAAATAGCTCAACAGCATTTTCCGTTTGCTCGACGACAGATCGCGAGTGACCGGCATGTAGTCCGGGTCGTCGAAATGCTTGTTGAAAACGAAATGCAGAATGCGCGCATTGGTGTCTGCCTGCGCCTGTTTCGAAAAGTCGAACAGGCCATGACTCATCACCGGATAAAGATTTGCATATTGCTGCAAGATGGGTTGCACATCAGCCCAATTCGGCTTTTCAGGCGCATCGAAGGTGCTGAAGACCACCGCTACCACCTTGTCGTAGGTCTGCTGCACCGCCGGATTTTTCCCCGCGAAATTGTAGGATATGATGTAAAGCTGACCATCGAAATATTCCCTCGGAGTTCCCATGACTCTGGGTCCGTGAATTTTGACCTTGACCTTCCCGTGCTTGTCGGTGACGGGGCGTTCAGGGACCAGCTTAACTACTTGCGCCGGAACGTTGTTGACCGGAAGCAACGCTTTGGGGGTCATGTCGGCAGGCTCGCTGGCCGGCGTGTTGCCGTAATCGAGCACAGGACTGCCGAACCAGAATTCGAGTTCCGCATTCTCCATCGGGATACCATACCGGGCAGCATGAAATGTCGTTTCAGACTGGTTGGCCGACGCATCATTGGGGTCCAGCCTGAAAGCGAATTGGTCGGGTCGTACTTCGAGTCCGAGCAGCGCTTCTCTGATACAGACCGAAGCATTTCCTCGTTCATCCAGGATTTGTATCAGCGCCAGAGGATGATCGTGAATCAACGCACGAGCCGCATCGGGAATGGCAAGCGACTGTATGCCGGAGAGATTGTTCTGAAGGGCTTCGGAGCAATCGAGCGCACCTATCATGCAGTAACCGTCAGGCCCGATTTGAGTATCCTGCGCGGTCAGCGGATTGGTGAGCACCGCAAATTCCAGCATGCCGAGGTTTTGAATCCTGAAATCTGCATCCGTGGGCAGGGCATTACTGAAATCAAGTTGCAAGGTATTGGTCGATTTATCGATGATCGATGAAAAACAGGTGATGCCATTGCCGCTTATCATGTCCTGCGCTGCGTTTTGCGTCGTAGGCATGAAACGCCTTCCCAGAATGAAGGAGTTCGGTTCTTCGGTATAGGCCGGGCCGATGACGCCGACGACTTTGCCATACATAAATTTCGGATCGTTCTTGTCCCCCGTGAAGGCATAGGTGGTCAGGCGGATGGAAAGCTGTGCGCGCTCGGATGCCTTGATCAGTTCCTTGAAAAAAGGACTGTTCATTGCGTCCTCATGCCATTTGACGTCGGTCAGCACCGACTGGAACATGGCCGATGCTGCGGAGTCTCCCGGAACAGGCGCCGGAGCACGACTGAACCAGAGATCGCGAAACGGATTCGGCTGGTAGTTTCCCTGCATGACAACTTTCCCGTTCTCATCCGCCAGGGAAACCGAAAATCCGTAGATGCATGAAGCCAACTGCCAGTCAGGATCGAGATCGACCAGTTTTCCCGAAGGTCGGTCGGGAGAATTGCCGACCACGCAATTCAATGCAGCATCAAGCGCAGGATCGGTGACCGGGATTCCGTCAGTGCCGAGCAGCGTCTTCACCTTGCATCCGCTCAAGCGGAAAATGCCGGTTCCGATCGGGTTCCACCAGCCGTTATATTGCGATCCCTGTTGAAACTCCTGGAATTCCGGCTCGAATGTCGAGTTGTCGAAATGCCTGGGATCGTTGTTGACAGTCGATATATCCGCCTGGAATTCACCGGAAAATGTCAATCGAGGAAAGTTCAAATAGCTCATTGCGCCTCCTTAAATTTTCGAGTCTTCAGCACGATGCCGGACCCCTGAACAAATTTACTGTTTGTGATAATTCCAATTATGTTATTGTATGAATGGGTTGATCTGGCGCATCGCCCGGAAAGACGCGACGGTGAAACTTCAGTTTGCGAATTATCAGGTTAATACTGACACAATAAAAATTTCTATGTAAGTAACATCATGTATAGAGACCGGAGTTAATAAAGCGACATGCCCTGCCATCTCTTCGCCTGCGTTTTTTGCATCTCTGCGCAAAAGCCTCTCGCTTTATCCTAGAAACCTCCGTTCAACGGAGGTTTCTAGGTTCAAATACAAGGAGATGGAAATAGGCCGCATAAGCAGAATGGCAAAAATGGTCACTTAAGCGAAAATAACGTAAATGTAGTGCCACTCCAACTTTGCCAATATTGCGTGAACGGCTGGCCGCCACGGCGCAAACGGCGCAGATCGCCGGCGAGCAACTGCGCGCCGAACTCGACCAGGTGTGCAATAAGGAAGAAGCCGGCAAGAACGCCGGCACAGCCCGCGAGAAAGCGGCGAGGTGGGAAGAAACCGTTGATCTGATAAAAGCGCTCAGCGAGCGTCAGGAGCCGGCGTCGGATGCTGCCGCAACTGACGCAGCTGGAGCGGGGCATAAAGCCGTAAAAACTTTCTGCCAGTCAAGCAGTAAAACCGGGTTAGCGTTTCTTTCCCGAGTTAGGTGCTTAATCCTAGAAACCTCCGTTGAGCGCTTGCCAAGTTGTGTAACATGGTGGTTCTAAACAGCTTTGTCATATATTTTGCGTTCACCCGTATGGTGAGAGCGCTACGAGCTGGATTGCACGGTTTTCCGGGCGCATGGCGGCGTTGCAACTCCTTGCAATGGAACGACCATTGCGCGTCGTTGCGCCTTGCCCTGC
>JBAYVP010000051.1:0-20264 GCA_041674485.1 Sulfuricellaceae bacterium | reverse complement strand
CGCCATGCACCCGGAAAACCGTGCAATCCAGCCCGTAGCGCTCTCACCAAACGGGTGAACGCAAAATAGATGACAAAATTGTTTAGAACCACCATGTTACACATCTTGGCAAGCGGTCAACTGCGCTTTCTAGGATAATGCCTCCTCAATACGAGGAGGAACAAGCCATGCCTATACGTCATGTGATTACCGATAACCGGGTGCCCGTCAAAATCTGGACGGACGATGTGGACGAGCGCTCTCTGGAGCAGCTTGGCAACATTGCTAAAATGCCTTTTATCCACCACCACGTTGCCGCCATGCCGGATGTGCATCTGGGCATCGGCGCCACTATCGGGTCGGTGATTGCCACTCACAAGGCCATTATTCCGGCTGCCGTGGGCGTGGACATCGGCTGCGGCATGTTGGCCTGCCGCCTGTCGCTCACGGCCAACGACCTGGATAATGCCGCGCTGAAAAAGGTGTTCGACCAGATCAGCCGCGATGTGCCGGTGGGGCGGGATCAGCATACCAACCAACGGGCGCTGGTCGATGCCGCTAAGCCTTTCGAGGCGCGCCTGGATATTATGACCGGCAAGCATCCGCAATTGCTCAAGGCGTTCGGCAAGTTCTCGAAATGGGTGAACCAGATGGGCACTCTGGGCGGCGGCAACCACTTTATCGAAGTCTGCCTGGACGAGGAAAACCGGGTGTGGGTGATGCTGCATTCCGGCAGCCGGGGGATCGGCAATGCGCTGGCGGATTACTTCATCAAGCTGGCGCGTGAAGATATGGAACGCTGGATGATTAATCTGCCGGATCGCGATCTGGCTTATTTCCCCGAAGGCAGCGAACACTTCGACGATTATGTCGCGGCGGTGCTATGGGCGCAGGAATATGCCGCGCGCAATCGCCAGTGCATGGTCGAACTGGTGCTGGCCGCGATGCGCCGCCATCTGCCGCCTTTCGAAGTCACCAGCGAAGTGGTCAATTGCCATCACAACTATGTGGCCGTGGAGCATCACTACGGAGAAAATGTCTTCGTAACGCGCAAGGGGGCGATTCGCGCCAGGGAAGGCGATCTCGGTATCATTCCCGGCAGCATGGGCGCGCGCAGTTTCATCGTGCGCGGCAAGGGCAACCCGGAAAGTTTCTGTTCCTGTTCCCACGGCGCGGGGCGGAAAATGAGCCGCACCGCTGCCGAAAAAACCTTTACCGAAGCCGATCTTGCGCAACAAACGCAAGGCGTGATTTGTCGCAAGGACAAAGGCGTGATCGATGAAATTCCCGGCGCCTACAAGGATATCGATACGGTGATGGCCAACCAGGCCGATTTGGTGGAGGTGCTGCACACCTTGAAACAAGTGGTGTGCGTGAAGGGGTAAGGGGCATGATGGATGGAATGGCGCCGTGATAAGATGTCAAAGTTGTTTAGAACCACTATGTTATGCATCTTGGCAAGCGGTCAACGGCGCTTTCCAGGATTATTGGCGTCAAATCATGCGAGATTGTTTTCGACGAACCAAACCGGCGATTGTCTGTCATAATCGCGTTGTGAATATTTCGCCTTCATGATAGCCGCTCCGAAACAGGTAATCATGAAGACTATCGCAAATTCCTTAACGTTATTTTTAGAGAGAGTCCCGAGATGAAGAAGATAACTTTGATTGCAGTCTCTTTGGCGGCTTCCGCGCCCTTTGCGGCTTCTGCTGTGCAGTTCGAGGACGTTGCCACGGTCAAGAGCATCGCGCCCATGGTTGAGCGCATCAATAACCCCCGGCAGGTATGCTATACGGAATATGTCACCAGCGGACCATCGTCCCATTCGTCCGAGCGTAACTATGGCGGCGCGGTTCTTGGCGGGATCGCCGGCGCTCTTCTCGGCAATCAGGTCGGCAAGGGAACTGGACGAACCGCAGGAACTGCCGTAGGCGCGGCTGTCGGCGCCTTAACGGGCGACCACCTGGCGAACGAATCCGGCGCCGCCAGCGCCGCTCCCAGCACGCGCGAAGTCCAGCGTTGCCACATGGAGGACAGATGGTCGGAGCGGACTACCGGTTATTCCGTCACCTATCAATATCACCGGCACGAATTTACCATCGTGATGCCCCGCGATCCGGGGGTAGGCATAGGCGGCCCGTTGCCGGTGCAGGTTTCGGTGAACCCGTATTGAAAAAAATCAGGCTTGATCCAGCCTGAACAAGGGGCGCAAACGCCCTTATCCCCGGCGCTTCTCCCGCCCTTGCGCCCATCCCGACAGCCTACGGCTTGGGCACAAGAGCCGTTAGGCTATCGGGTGTGCGGGAGAAGGGAGCAAACTTGCGCTCGCTTCCGTCCTGACACTAGTGTGTAACGACGAGCGCCATGCGGAAACGTTCATCTTGCTTTCCGCAAGAGCTTTAAGCCTAAGTCCATTTGCCCTTCATGCAGAATGTTGCTTTCCAATAATATTAGCATCTGCTAATATTTGGGGGAATTAACCTTCCAAGGTGCTGCCGTGCTGCGAATTTTCTCATTCATCTTGATCTTGCTGAGCGCGTTGCCTGTTATGGCGGAGCCGCCGCTTGCCACCGCCAAGGTGGAATTTCGCGAGGTTGACCAGACTTATGCGGTGGAGGCGCTGATCGAGGCAAGCAAGCAGGCGACCGTTTCTGCGCAGATTTCCGGGCGCGTGGTGGAGATCAAGTTCGATGTCGGCGATTTCGTGCAAAAAGGCCAGGTGATCGCGCGCATCGACGAACGTGAGACCACCCAGGCGCTGGCCGGCAGCCAGGCGCAAGTGGCGCAGGCGCAAGCCAATTTGTACAACGCCAAGGCGACTTTCGAGCGCTCCAGGCAATTGTTCGAGAAGAAATTCCTCAGCCAGGCCGCGCTCGACAAGGCGCAGGCCGATTACCAGGCGGCGCAGGCGCAGACCCAGGCGACGCAGGCGGGCGCGGGGCAGGCGGCCATCGCGCACGGCTACGCCACCGTCGTTGCGCCCTACAGCGGCGTGGTTGCGGCGCGCCTCGTCGAATTGGGCGAAATGGCCAGCCCCGGCAAGCCGCTGATGAGCGTTTTCGATCCCAAGGATTTGCGCGCGGTCGCCAATATCCCGCAGTACAAGCTGGCGGAAGTGCGCCGCGCGCCGCGCGCGAAAATCGAATTTCCGGCGCTCGCCAAGTGGATCACCGCCCGCAACATCACCGTGCTGCCGTCCGCCGACGCAAAAACCCACGCCACCAAGGTGCGCCTGGATTTGCCGGAAGACCTGCGCGACATCTACCCCGGCATGTACGCGCGCGCCCACTTCACGGTGGGGCGCGTGAAAACGTTGCTGGCGCCCAGCGCCGCCATGGTGCGCCGCAGCGAAATCACCGCAGTCTACGTGATGGACGCCAAGGGCGGCATCGTGCTGCGTCAGGTGCGCCTGGGCGAGCCGGTCGGGCAAGGCGAAGTCGAAGTGCTGGCCGGCCTGACGCCGGGCGAAACCGTGGCGCTGGAACCGGTCAAGGCGGGAATGGCTTTGGCGGGTAAACGGTAATGGGGGATGAGTAATGGGTAAAACCCCGCACGACCCATCACCCATCACCCATTCCCCATCACCCGGAATGGGCATTTCCGGCCATATCGCCAAAGCCTTCCTGCAATCGCAGATGACGCCGCTGATTGCGCTGATTGCGTTCCTGCTCGGGCTGTTCGCGGTGCTCGTCACGCCGCGCGAGGAAGAGCCGCAGATTAACGTGACCATGGCCAACGTCTACATCCCCTTTCCCGGCGCTTCCGCCAAGGATGTGGAAAGCCTGGTGGCAACCCCCGCCGAACAGGTGCTGTCGCAGATTTCCGGCATCGAGCATGTGTATTCGGTGTCGCGTCCCGGCATGGCGATCCTGACGGTGCAATACCTGGTGGGCGAAGACCGCACCCAGGCGCTGGTGCGTTTGTACGACACGATACAGTCCCATCGCGACTGGGTTTCCCCGAATCTCGGCGTGGGTGAACCCATCGTCAAGCCGGTAGGCATAGACGATGTGCCCATCGTTTCGGTTACCTTATGGACTGCCGACCCGCAGCGCGGCGCGTTTGAGCTGCAACAGGTGGCGCATGCCGCCGAGATCGAACTGAAGCGCATCAAGGGCACGCGCGAGGTTAACACGCTAGGCGGGCCGAACCGTATGGTGCGCGTTATCATGGATGCCGAACGCATGGCGGCGCACCATGTTTCGGCACAGGACATCCGCGCCGCATTGCAGGTCAGCAACGCTTCCCAGCCCTCCGGCGCGCTGGTGTCGAACAACCGCGAGTGGCTAGTGCAGACCGGCGTCTTCCTGTCTTCCGCCACCGACGTGAAACAACTGGTGGTGGGGGTGGACGATGGCCGCCCGGTGTTCGTCACCGACGTGGCGCGCGTGGAGGACGGCCCCGACCAGCCGTCGCGCTACGTGTGGCTCGGCGTCGGCCCGGCGGGAGCGGCCAAGCATTTAACCGAAAAGGGCGAATTCCCCGCCGTGACGCTGGCGATTTCCAAGAAGCCGGGCGAGAACGCGGTGGATGTCGCCGAGCGCCTGATTAAGCGCATCGAACAATTGCACGGCGCCATCATCCCGGACGGGGTGCATGCCACAGTCACGCGCAACTACGGCGAAACCGCCAACGACAAAGCGATGAAGCTGATCGGCAAGCTGATTTTCGCCACCGCGTTCGTGGTGCTGCTGGTGCTGGTTGCACTCGGGCGGCGTGAAGCGCTGATCGTCGGCGTGGCGGTGATGCTGACGCTGGCGGCGACGCTGTTCGCCTCATGGGCGTGGGGCTTCACGCTCAATCGCGTGTCACTGTTCGCGCTGATTTTCTCCATCGGCATCCTGGTGGACGATGCCATCGTGGTGGTGGAAAACATCCACCGCCGCCGCCTGCTGGAGCCGGGAAAAGCGCTGGTCGAAGTGATTCCCGAGGCGGTGGACGAAGTCGGCGGGCCGACCATACTCGCCACCCTGACGGTGATCGCAGCACTCTTGCCGATGGCGTTCGTCACCGGCCTGATGGGACCGTACATGAGCCCGATCCCGATCAACGCCAGCATCGGCATGGTGATTTCCCTCGCCATCGCGTTTGTCGTCACGCCCTGGCTCGCGCTGAAGCTCTCCAAAAAGCAGCACGGCGCGGAGCCTGAAACGGAAGACCGTCTGTATCACTTCTTCAGCGCGCGCCTGACGCCGTTCCTGAACCGCGAGCGGGGGCGGGGCAAGCGCGGCATATTGTGGCTTGCCATTGTCGGGTTGATATTCCTGGCGGTGTCGCTGGCGGTGTTCAAGGTGGTGATCCTGAAAATGCTGCCGTTCGACAACAAATCGGAATTCCAGGTAGTGGTGGATATGCCGGTGGGCACACCGCTGGAGCAAACCGCGCGGGTGATGCGCGAGTTGGGCGCGTATCTCGCGACGGTGCCGGAAGTCACCGACTATGAAGCCTATGTCGGCGCCGCCTCGCCGATCAACTTTAACGGTCTGGTGCGCCAGTATTATCTGCGTAGCGGCGCGGAAGTCGGCGACATCCAGGTGAACCTCACCGACAAGCACCAGCGTAGCCGCAAAAGCCACGAAATCGCCTCTGCGGTGCGCCCGGCCATCGCAAAAATCGCCGCACTCCACGGCGCCAACGTCAAGGTGGTTGAAGTGCCGCCCGGCCCGCCGGTCATGTCGCCGATAGTCGCGGAAGTCTACGGGCCGGATTATGAAGGCCAGATCAAAGTCGCGAAGCAAATCCGCGCGGGCTTTGCCCAGACTGCCGACATCGTCAGCATAGACGACACCGTCGAGGCGGACGCCGACAAGCTGGTGCTGCGCGTGTTGCAAAGCAAGGCCGCGCAGATGGGCGTGGCGCAGAAGGACGTGGTGGAAGTGATGCGCATCGGCCTGTCCGGCGAAGAAGTCACGCCGGTGCATGAAGGCGGCGCCAAATTCGAGGTGCCGGTAAAAGTGACGCTTGCGCCGGAAAAGCTATCCAGCCTGGACGAATTGCTGAAACTCACCGTGCGCGCGCGCGACGGCACGTTGGCGCCGCTGTCCGAACTGGTGGAAAGCCATTCGGCGCAACGCGAGAAAACCATCTACCACAAGGACCTGCTGCCGGTGGTGTTCGTCGTCGGCGACATGGCAGGCTCGCTCGACAGCCCGCTGTACGGCATGTTCGACATCCGTTCCCGGATAGTCGGCCAGGAACTGAAGGAAGGCGGCAAACTTAATGAAACCTTCATCAAACCACCGCAAGACCGCTACGCCGGCTATAGCGTCAAGTGGGACGGCGAATGGCAAGTCACCTATGAGACCTTCCGCGACATGGGGGTGGCCTATGCCGTCGGCTTATTGCTGATCTACCTGCTGGTGGTGGCGCAATTCAAATCCTACCTGACGCCGCTGGTCATCATGGCGCCCATCCCGCTCACCATCATCGGCGTGATGCCCGGCCATGCCCTCTTGGGGAGCCAATTCACCGCCACCAGCATGATAGGCATGATCGCGCTGGCCGGCATCATCGTGCGCAACTCCATCCTGCTGGTGGATTTCATCAACATGCAGGTGAGCGAAGGCATGGCCTTCCAGGAAGCAGTGATCCGCGCAGGCAGCACGCGCGCCAAGCCCATCGTGCTGACGGGACTTGCCGCGATGCTGGGCGCGCTGTTCATCCTCGACGACCCGATCTTCAACGGCTTGGCGATTTCGCTGATTTTCGGCATACTGGTATCCACGCTGCTTACGCTGGTGGTGATCCCGGTGTTGTATTATGCGGCGAATTATCGCAAGTATGGATGAAAGCTTTGTCACCGCAGAGGCGCGGAGGCGCGGAGATTGGCTTTTTCTCTGCGTCTTTGCGTCTCTGCGGTAAAAATTTCTATCAACAAAATGGAGTATATTGCTATGACCATTAACCGCATCGTCCACATCTTCGCCGGCTTTTTCGTGCTGCTCTCTCTCGCCTTGGGCGTGCAGGCCAGCCCGCTGTTCGTCAACGTCAATTTCCTGTGGTTCACCGCCTTCGTCGGCGCCAACCTGTTCCAAAGCGGCTTCACCAACTTCTGTCCGCTGGTGAACATCCTCAAGGCGCTGGGCGTTAAGGAAGATTGCAAAAGCTGCTGATCTATATCTTGCCTCGCCACAATTTACCGATTTAGCCGCGTCTCGCGGGATGCGATTGCTGCGCAAATTGCGCCGTGTGGCATTACCACACAAGCAATTTGCAACGTGGAAGCCGCGCCCGCGAGGCGATGGATAAATCGGTAAATTGTGGCGAGGCAAGGTATATACTGGTCTATACTGGAAACGCGCAATCCAGGCGATACTTGCCATGTTTGTGCCTTGCGCGGGGGCAATCAAACCGGACAATTTTCCCTGCATAAGGCATAATCCTAGAAACCTCCGTTGACCGCTTTCCGATATGTATAACATGGTGGTTCTAAACAACTTTATCATCTATTTTGCGCTCACCCGTATGGTGAGAGCGCTACGGGCTGGATTGCACGGTTTTCCGGGCGCATGGCGGCGTTGCAACTCCTTGAGAAGGCAATGGAACGACCATTGCGCGTCGTTGCGCCTTGCCCTGCACCCGGAAAACTGCACACTCCAGCCCGTTCAACAGAGGTTTCTAGGATAATCAAACTGAGCCAGTCTCCCTATTTCGGTTGGAAATTAATATGCCCACTACTTTGACTTTAAATAACATCCCTGACTCCATATACAACCGGCTGAAGCTTTCTGCGGAAGCGCACCACCGCAGCATGAATAGCGAAGCCATAGTGTGTCTTGAGGCGGTGCTGTTGTCGCCCAAGGCGGCTCCCTGCGCAAGATTGGCTCGTGCGCGGGAATTACGCGCAGCCTTGTCCAACGGGAAATTCCTGGCAAGCGATATTGACGAACTAAAGCGCGAAGGTCGTCCATGATTGTGGTGGACACTAATGTATTGGCATACCTGTACCTGCCCAGCGAGCGTACCGCCGATGCTGAAGCACTACTTGAACGGAACCCGCAGTGGGTGGCGCCCTTTCTATGGCGTAGTGAGTTCCGTAATATTCTGGCAGGCTATACAAGACGGAAAGCGCTCACCTTCGAACAAGCATGCAGCCTGCAAAATGAGGCAGAAAACCTGCTCGCTGGAGCAGAGCATGAAGTCGATTCGCGTGCTGTTCTTGAGTTGATTCGCGATAGCGACTGCTCGGCGTATGACTGTGAATTCATCGCGCTGGCAATCAAGCTCAACACAAAGTTGGTGACAGCAGACAAAAAGCTATTGCGTTCATTCCCGACTCGCACGATAGCACTGACTGTGGGCGAATATTTGAATTAACCGGCTGTGTCGGACGCATTCCTTTGGTCAAAGCTTGCCGTTGCATTATCGAAGCGCGTTGCGTAGTATCCGCCTTCGGGCAGCGCGGCTGTTGGTATGGGATAATGCGTGTTTTGCCGGCCTTGTTCGCAACTTGCGCACGGGCGCTATACAATGCCATAAAAGGGTTTTGCAAGGCCCTCTATCAGAAGGGAGTTTTTTGTGATTCTAGTAACAGGCGGCGCCGGGTTCATCGGTTCGAATTTTATTCTGGACTGGATCGCCGCCGAGCAAACGCCGGTGGTGAATCTCGACAAGTTGACCTATGCCGGCAACCTGAACAATTTGGCGGCATTGCATAATGACGCCCGGCACATCTTCGCGCACGGCGACATAGGCGATAGCGCGCTGGTCGGGCGCTTGCTGCGCGAGCACCAGCCCCAGGCCATCGTGCATTTCGCCGCAGAGAGCCATGTAGACCGCTCGATTCACGGTCCGGCGGATTTCATCGAAACCAATATCAACGGCACGTTCTGCCTGCTCGAAGAAGTGCGCGCCTACTGGGGTGGACTGCCGGAAGCCGAGCGTGGCGCATTCCGTTTCCTGCACGTTTCCACCGACGAGGTGTATGGCTCGCTCGGTGCATCCGACGCGCCCTTTACCGAAACCACCGCATATGCGCCGAACAGCCCGTATTCGGCCTCCAAGGCGGCTTCCGACCATCTGGTGCGCGCTTATCATCACACCTATGGGCTGCCCACGCTGACAACCAATTGTTCCAACAATTACGGCGCGTTCCAGTTCCCTGAAAAGCTTATCCCGCTGATGATACTCAACGCGCTGGGCGGCAAGCCGCTGCCGGTCTATGGCGACGGCCTCAACGTGCGCGACTGGCTGCATGTCGGCGACCACTGCACGGCGATTCGCGCCGTGCTGAAACGCGGGCGACTGGGCGAAACCTACAACATCGGTGGGTGGAACGAAAAAACCAACCTCGACGTAATCCATACCATTTGCGCAATACTCGACGAACAGCAGCCGAGCGCCGACGGCAAGCCCTATACCTCGCTGATTACCTACGTCAAGGATCGCCCCGGCCACGACCGCCGCTACGCAATCGACGCGCGCAAAATAGAGCGCGAACTGGGCTGGAAACCGAAAGAGACTTTCGAAACCGGCATCCGCCAGACGGTGCGCTGGTATCTCGATAATGCCGAATGGATACACAATGTAACCAGCGGCGCTTATCGGGATTGGGTTGACAAGCAGTATGGGTGATGGGTGGGTGATGGGGGATGATCGTTTGATCGTTCCCACGCTCCAGCGTGGGAACGCCGTTCAGGACGCTCCAGCGTCCCGAACGAAAAGACACGCATGGGAAGAAAAGCGGCTACCGATTCTGGAGCCGAACAAGCCGCACTTCTTGGCCGACACAGTGGTCGAGCCGCTGCCCGCATTTTCCCGCCCGGATTCGATGCGGATACTTCCGGTTTGTCGGCGCCATTGGCACGCCAGTAACGGATTGCGGCTCCCCGGCTACGCGATAGGTGACGGCTCCCGCGTCCCCGGCAGCATTCCCACGCTGGAGCGCTCATCGTTACACACAAGTCGGAGCGGGAAGCCCCCTCCCCCTTCAAGGGGGAGGCTGGGAGGGGGATGGGGTAGAACGACACAGGCTAAAATCAATATCTTACATTGTTGCCTACGTCTTCCACCCCATCCCCACCCTAGCCCTCCCCTTGAAGGGGAGGGAACGCCGTGCTCCATCTTTTCTGCATGTAATCAAATGATTGAAAAGATGTGTGTAACGATGAGCGCTGGGGCGTGGGAACGATCCAATCTGCACAGTTTTTAAGCATTGCTCGCGGTTCTTTGAGCGAGTTGGAGACCCCGCTACTGATTGCAGCGGATCTCGGTTATTTGGAACAAGCTCATGGCGTATTTCCTCTGCTCGACAGGGTTTCCCGCCTGATTACCGGTTTGCATAAGAAAGTATTTAACGAAAGAATTGCCGCATCATGACCCAACCGTCCCCCCCCATCACCCATCACCCATCACCCGTTACCTGTAACACGGCCTGTAAAGGCATAATCCTGGCAGGCGGCTCGGGAACGCGGCTGTATCCCGTCACCCAAGTGGTTTCCAAGCAGTTGCTGCCGATTTACGACAAGCCGATGATCTATTATCCGCTGTCGACGCTGATGCTGGCGGGCATACGCGATATTCTGCTGATCTCGACGCCGCAGGATACGCCGCGTTTCGAGCAATTGCTGGGCGACGGCAGGCGGTGGGGGCTGAATATCTCCTATGCGGTGCAACCCTCGCCCGACGGCTTGGCGCAGGCGTTTATCATCGGGCGCGAATTCGTCGGCGCGTCGCCGTGCGCGCTGGTGCTGGGCGACAATATTTTCTACGGTCACGATTTCAGCAACCAGTTACAACGCGCGATGGGCAAGGAAAAGGGCGCCACGGTGTTTGCCTATCCGGTGCATGACCCGGAGCGCTACGGCGTGGTCGAATTCGACCGGGAAGGCCACGCCGTCAGCCTGGAAGAAAAACCGGCGCAGCCAAAATCGCGCTACGCGGTGACCGGCCTGTATTTCTACGACAACCGCGTGCTCGACATCGCCGCCACGATTAAACCATCAATGCGCGGCGAACTGGAAATCACCGATGTGAATCGCCGTTACCTGGAACTGGGCGACCTCGACGTGGAGGTGATGGGGCGCGGCATGGCGTGGCTGGACACCGGCACGCACGAATCCATGCTGGAAGCGTCCTCCTTCATCGAAACCATAGAACGCCGCCAGGGTTTAAAAATCGCCTGCCCGGAAGAAATCGCCTACCGCATGGGCTATATCGACGCAACGCAACTGGAAGCGCTGGCCGCGCCGATGCGCAAGAACGGCTATGGGCAGTATCTACTTGGATTGTTACAGGAAAAAGTTTACTAAAATGAAAGCCATCCCCACCTCCATTCCCGACGTGGTCATCCTCGAACCGCAAGTGTTCGGCGACCAACGCGGCTTCTTCTACGAAAGCTTCAATGCGCGCAAGTTCACCGAGCTGACCGGCGTAACCGACGCATTCGTCCAGGATAACCATTCGCGCTCCGCCCAGCATGTGCTGCGCGGACTGCATTACCAGATTCAGCAGGCGCAGGGCAAACTGGTGCGCGCCACCACCGGCGCGGTTTACGACGTGGTGGTGGATATTCGCAAAAGCTCGAAGACTTTCGGCCAATGGGTCGGCGTCGAGCTTTCCGCCGACAACAAGAAAATGCTCTGGGTGCCCGCCGGTTTTGCCCACGGTTTCCTGGTGCTGACCGAATACGCCGAGTTTCTCTACAAGACCACCGACTATTGGGCGCCGGAATACGAGCGCAGCATTTTGTGGAACGACAGCGACCTCAATATCCCTTGGCCGCTCAACGGCGCGCAACCGCTGCTGTCCGGCAAGGATGTCAAAGGCATACCGCTACGCGAAGCGGAGGTGTTCCCATGAACCGCAGCCGGCAGGGAACAACCAGGATATTGCTCACCGGCAAGAACGGCCAGGTGGGCTGGGAATTGCAGCGCACGCTGGCGCCGCTTGGCGAAGTGGTGGCGGTGGATCGCCAAGCGCTCGATCTCGCCAACCCGGACGCGATCCGTGCCGTGATCCGCGACGTGAAACCGCAACTCATCGTCAACCCGGCTGCCTACACCGCAGTGGACAAGGCCGAAAGCGAACCCGACCTGGCGCAGGCAGTGAACGGAACGGCGCCCGGCATCATGGCGGAAGAGGCGAAACGCCTCGGCGCCGCGCTGATCCACTATTCCACCGACTACGTGTTCGACGGCGCTAAGGAAGGCGTTTATGTCGAAGACGACCCAACCGCCCCGCTCAACGTCTACGGTCGCACCAAGCTGGCCGGCGAACAGGCGATACTTGCCTCCGGCGCGGCGCATCTTATCCTGCGCACCAGTTGGGTGTACGGCGCGCGCGGCAAAAATTTCCTGCTGACCATGCTACGCTTGGCAAAAGAGCGCGAAGAACTGAAAATCGTCGCCGACCAGATCGGCGCGCCGACTTGGAGCCGCCACATCGCCGAAACCACAGCGCAAATCCTGGCGCAACGCATTGGACTGTGGCCGGAACTGGCCGGCCTGTATCACTTCAGCGCGGGCGGCAGCACATCCTGGCACGGGTTCGCAGCGGCAATAGTGGAACTCGGCGGCATTGCACCCCAACCCCGGCTGATTCCCATTCCCACCACGGAATACCCGCTGCCCGCCGCGCGCCCGAAAAACTCGCTCATGTCCAACGAGAGCCTCGCGGCAGCGTTTGGGCTAACCATGCCGGATTGGAACGTATCATTGCGGCTGTGCATGGATGTCTAGGCTAGTTTCAAGTGAATCGGAAAACCATATGGAAACGCACTTTCCCACTATCCCCAAGCCCATCGGCAAATTCCTGTCCTTATTGCCGCGCTATCCCAATTCGTTTGTTTTCGCCCAGACGCTGAACCTCGCGCTGGGGCGCATCATGTCGCCCGATTCGTTGCAACCGCTGCACGGCAAGCTGGTGTGCATCAGCGTCAAGGATGCGGGCATGGATTTCCACTTCACCATCGGCGCTCAGGGATTCGTCGCCGTCACGCCCAAAAGCGAGCCGGATTTGACCATACGCGCCACCGCCTACGATTTCCTGATGCTGGCGACCCGCCGCGAAGACCCGGATACGCTATTTTTCAGCCGTCGCCTGGTGATAGAGGGCGACACCGAACTCGGCCTATTCACCAAGAACACGCTGGACGCGCTGGAAATGCCGCTGCCGGACATCGGCGCGCTGGCGCCGGACAAGGTGATTCCCGCCGTTATTTCGCGTCTGTTGCGGGCTAGGGGCTAACCCGCAACCAATTTTCAACGGACAGCCCAGCCACCCGCGAAAACTCTCCGGTGTTGTCGGTAACCAACACCGCTGCGCTGGACAAGGCTTGTGCGGCGATCAACAAGTCATTGGGGCCGATAAGTTGGCCCCGTTTTTCAAGATCGGTGCGGATGATTCCGTACCAGCGCGAAGCGGCTGCATCAAAAGAGACCGGCGCCAAACGGGCGGCAATGCGCCGCAGATGCGCCTGGTTGGATACTTTGCGCAGGCTTTTCTCCGCGCCGTGTTCCAACTCCGCCAACACGATGGAAGATAAAATCAGCGCCGACGCGGGCAGCGTTTCCATCCGGGCAACCACCGGCGCAGCCCCCTTCATCGCGGCAATGATGATATTGGTGTCGAGAAGATAGCGCATGGTGCAACCTAGAAACCTCTGTTGAACGGGCTGGAGTGTGCGGTTTTCCGGGTGCAGGGCAAGGCGCAACGACGCGCAATGGTATTCCATTGCAAGGAGTTGCAACGCCGCCATGCGCCCGGAAAACCGTGCAATCCGGCTCGTAGCGTTTTCACCAAATGGGTGAATGTGGAATACATATCAAAATTGTTTAGAATCACCATGTTGCGCATCTTGGCAAGCGGTCAACAGAGGTTTCTAGGTTCAATCCATGCTGGTTACGTCATCGAACAACGCCGGTTCCGGTGTCGATTCAATATCAATCCCGCCGTCCGCCCAACATTCCCGGAAAACATCGGCGGCGCTCAGCAAACCGGGCGAAGCCGGAATCAGCCTTGCCACAGTCTTGCCGCGCCGCGCAATGAGGATTTCTTCGCCGGCCTCGACTCTTGCCAAAAGTCCCGACAAATGCGCCTTGGCTTGCCCAATTTGAACTCTCTCCATGATGCGCCTCCTGCAAGTGACTAACTTGGTCATATTGTAGCAGCTTTGCAGCCCGGATGGCGCTTTGCGTTGGACGGCTGAATTTCCTGGATGCCGCGACCAGTACAGTACCTTTCGACTATGGGCAAAACTGATACAATCGGAAATGTTTGTCGGACGCAGCCTGCACCGTGATGGTGGCAAACAAGATTTATTAAGGAACAGCCCATTGAGCACCCCCGTTTTTCTCACCCGAGTGGTGTTGCGCAACTATAAAAGCATCGGCTACTGCAAGGTTTTTCTTCAACCCCTTACCTACCTAGTCGGCGCAAACGGTTCCGGCAAGAGCAATTTTCTTGATGCCTTGCACCTGGTTCGGGACGCATTGGCCGGTTCGCTCGACAACGCGCTGAATGAACGCGGTGGATTAAACGAAGTGCGGCGGCGCTCCAGCGGCCATCCCACCAATTTCGGCATTCGTTTGGAATTCCGGCTTAAAACCGGGCAAAACGGCTATTACGCCTTCAACATCGGCGCTCTGGCGGGACGCGGCTATGAGGTGCAGAACGAAGAATGCGCGATTGGCGGCGCAGGCAAGGGGTCATTCTTTCAGATTGAGCGCGGTTGTCTCATAAAAAGTAGCGAAGCGACGTTTCCGGCAGTGACCGCCGACCGTTTGGCATTGGTGGCGGTATCGGGTTTGGCGGTGTTTCGTCCGGTATTCGATGCGCTGACCGCGATGGGCTTTTACAACCTCAATCCGAAGCTGATGCGCGAACTGCAAAAACCGCAGGAGGGGCGTTTGCTCAAGTCCGTGGGCGAAAATATCGCCAGCGTGATCGGCCATCTGGAGCGGGTTGCGCCGGATCGGATGGCCATTATCCAGGAATATCTTCAGACTGTCGTTCCCATGGTGCATGGCGTCGAGCGCAAGCCCATCGGCCCGATGGAAACTCTGGAGTTCCGCCAGGAGATGGCCGGAGCAAAACATCCATGGCGCTTCCCGGCGCAAAATATGTCAGACGGCACACTACGAGCGCTTGGCGTGTTGACCGCGCTATTTCAGGGAAACATAGATTACGCACCGTCGCTGGTCGGCATTGAAGAGCCGGAGACGGCCTTGCATCCGGCGGCCAGCCTTGCATTGCGCGAGGCGCTGGCGCGCGCCTCGAAATACACGCAGGTAATCGTCACCAGCCACAGCCCCGATCTGCTGGACGACCGGGGACTGAGCGCCGACGCCTTGCTCGCCGTGGTTTCGGACGGCGGCGAGACGCGCATTGCGCCGCTGGATGAAGCCTCGCGCATGGCGATGCACGACCAACTCTTTTCCGCAGGTGAATTGCTGCGCCTGAATCAATTGGCGCCTGATCCGCAAATTCTCGCCGACCAGGCGCAGAACCAGGATGATTTGTTCGGCGAGACTGTATGATCCTAGAAAGCTCAGTTGACCGCTTGCCAAGATGTGTAATGCAGTGGTTTTAAACAATTTTGTCATGTATTTAACGTTCACCCGTTTGGTGAGAGCGCGACTGGCTGGATTGCACGGTTTTCCGGGCGCATGGCGGCGTTGCAACTTCTCAGAGTGGAACAACCATTCTTCGTCGTTGCGCCTCTTGTGCCCAGGCCGTCAGGCCGTCGGGTATGCCCTGCACCCGGAAAACCGCACACTCCAGCCCGTTCAACTGAGCTTTCTAGGATGATGACAGCGGTAGCCGCAATTGTCGAAGGCGACGGCGAGGTGCCCGCACTGCCGATTCTGTTGCGGCGGATCAACGAGTGGTGTACTCCCGATATTCATGTGCAGGTGCTTCATCCGATTCGCGTCCATCGTGATCGATTCCTGAATCGGGATGAGGAATTTCGTCGCCACTTGCTGCTGGCTGCCGCCAAGTGCGGCGAGGATGGCTGGATTCTCATCCTGCTGGACGCAGACGACGATTGTCCCGCCGAATTGGGGACGCAAATCAAGAAAAAGGCAGCGGAGTGCGTTCCTCACCGCAGAGTGTCCGTGGTATTGGCGAATCGGGAATACGAGGCTTGGTTCATTGCTGCAGCCGAGTCGCTTGATGGCAATCGGGGGTTTTCCTTCAACCCGCAGGATATTGCTGATGCCGAACGCCCGCGTAATGCAAAGGGGTGGATAGAGGCGCGCATGACCGGCGGCGCTTACCGGGAAACCACAGACCAACCGGCTTTTTCGGCGCGCATGGATTTGCAACAGGCATTTGACGGCAGCGGCTCGTTTCGCAAGCTGTGCCGTGAATGGGAGCGGCACGCGCCAATCCAGCCCGAAGCCTGATCTCAAGGAAGGTTTGCTCTAGGCTGTCGAAATTTATCATTTTTTACAAAAAATCAGCACTGGTTTTTGGCTTTTCTCAATTTACGGACAGGGTCAAATTTCCCCGTTCATGGTTCGACAGGCTCACCACGAACGGGGAAATTTGACCCTGTCCGGGCGCGTATGCCGAAGCCGCACCATTACCAACCTACCTTATTTTTAATCCGTTCGCCCTGAGCCTGTCGAAGGGGGGACGGATTAAAAATAAGGTAGGTCGTGACGTTTATGGGTATATCCAAAAACCGGGGAGCTGAATTTCGATAAAAACGCTGTATTTCGACAGCCTAGGTCTGCCCACTCTTGGGTTTTCGAGCTTGGGGCAACGCGTCCCCCTCTTTCAAGGTAATATTCCATTTTTTTCCGGGAGTCCACTCATGAGCCAACCTTTATTCAATACCAGCCTGTACAGCATGAAGCTGCTCAATCGCGGCAAGGTGCGCGACATCTATGAGGTGGACGATCGCCACTTGCTGATTATCACCACCGACCGCCTGTCGGCGTTTGATGTGGTGTTGCCGACGCCGATTCCCGGCAAGGGCGAGGTGCTGACGCGGATTTCCAATTTCTGGTTTGCTCGGCTTGAGCACATCCTGCCCAACCAGTTGAGCGGCATAGAGCCGGAAACGCTGGTGGGCGCCGACGAGCGTGCTCAGGTTGCGGGACGCGCCATCGTGGTGAAAAAGCTCAAGCCGCTGCCTATCGAAGCCATCGTGCGCGGTTATCTGGTCGGCTCCGGCTGGAAGGAATATCGCGCCCATGGCAGCGTGTGCGGCATTCCGCTGCCTGCGGGCTTACGCGAGGCGGATAAGCTGTCTGAACCGCTGTTCACCCCCTCGACCAAAGCGGAAGCAGGCGCCCATGACGAGAACATCACTTTCGAGCAAGCCGCGCAATTGATGACGCCCAAGCTCGCCGCCCAGGTGCGCGACGCCGCCATCGCGCTTTACCGGGAAGCCGCCGACTACGCGTTGACCAAGGGCATCATCATCGCCGACACCAAGTTCGAATTCGGCCTCGATAGTTTCGGTGCTCTACATCTCATCGATGAAGCGCTGACGCCCGATTCCTCGCGCTTCTGGCCCGCCGAACACTATGCGCCGGGCGCCAACCCGCCGAGCTTCGACAAGCAATACGTGCGCGACTGGCTGGAAAGCATAGGCTGGAATAAAAAACCGCCCGCGCCGGAACTGCCCTTAGAGGTGGCCGCCAAAACCGGCGAGAAATACCGCGAAGCACTGGCAAGGCTGGTAGGCTAAAACCATAAGTAAAAGCTTATCGAATCAATCAAAAACATTGACTGTATTTTATGGGTGCATGGCTTTAACCTAGAAAGCTCAGTTGAACGGGCTGGAGTGTGCGGTTTTCCGGGTGCAGGGCATACCCGACGGCCTGACGGCCTGGGCACAAGAGGCGCAACGACGCGCAATGGTCATTCCATTGCCTTTTCGTGTAGTTGCAACGCCGCCATGCGCCCGGAAAACCGTGCAATCCAGCTCGTAGCGCTCTCACCAAACGGGTGAACGCGAAATATATAACAAAGCCGTTTAGAACCACTATGTTGCACATCCTGGCAAGCGGTCAACTGAGCTTTCTAGGTTTGTAGTGCCATAGTCCACTGCGGCAGTGGAAAAAATACTAACCCCGAAACTCAACCCCCAACCGGAGAGTAAAAAACATGGATCAATCGAACCGTTACGCCGACCTGAGCCTGAAAGAAGAAGACCTGATTAAGGGCGGCAACCATGTGCTGTGCGCCTACACCATGGAACCCGCCGCCGGCCACGGCTACCTCGAAGTCGCTGCGCACTTCGCCGCCGAATCTTCCACCGGCACCAATGTTGAAGTATGCACCACCGACGACTTCACCAAGGGCGTGGACGCGCTGGTGTACGAAATCGACGAAGCCCGCGGCATCATGAAGATCGCCTACCCGAACGACCTGTTCGACCGCAATATCATCGACGGTCGCGCGATGCTGGCCTCTTTCCTGACGCTCACCATCGGCAACAACCAGGGCATGGGTGACGTGAAAAACGCGCAAATGCAGGATTTCTACATGCCGCCGCGCATGTTGCAACTGTTCGACGGCCCGGCCAAGAATATCTCCGACCTGTGGCGCATTCTCGGTCGCCCGGTGGAAAACGGCGGCTACATCTCCGGCACCATCATCAAACCCAAGCTGGGTCTGCGTCCCGAGCCGTTCGCCAAAGCCGCCTACCAGTTCTGGCTGGGCGGCGATTTCATCAAGAACGACGAACCCCAGGGCAACCAGGTGTTCTGCCCGCTGAAAAAAGTCATTCCGCTGGTCTACGATTCCCTGAAACGCGCCCAGGACGAAACCGGCCAGGCCAAGCTGTTCTCCGCCAACATCACCGCCGACGACCATTATGAAATGTGCGCGCGCGCCGACTTCATCCTGGACACCTTCGGCCCGGACGCGGACAAAGTCGCCTTCCTGGTGGACGGCTACGTCGGCGGCCCCGGCATGGTGACCACCGCCCGCCGCCAGTACCCCAACCAATTCCTGCACTACCACCGCGCCGGCCATGGCGCGGTGACTTCGCCGTCCTCCAAGCGCGGCTACACCGCCTTCGTGCTCGCCAAAATGTCGCGCCTGCAAGGCGCATCCGGCATCCACGTCGGCACAATGGGCTACGGTAAAATGGAAGGCGGCAAGGACGACCGCATCATCGCCTACATGATAGAGCGCGATAGCTGCACCGGCCCGTTCTACCACCAGGAATGGTATGGCATGAAAGCCACCACCCCGATCATCTCCGGCGGCATGAACGCACTGCGCCTGCCCGGCTTCTTCGAAAACCTGGGCCACGGCAACGTGATCAACACCGCCGGCGGCGGCGCATACGGCCACATCGACAGCCCGGCTGCCGGCGCGATCTCCCTGCGTCAGGCTTACGAATGCTGGAAAGCCGGCGCCGACCCGATCCAGTGGGCCAAGGAACACAAGGAATTCGCCCGCGCGTTCGAATCCTTTCCGAAAGACGCCGACAAACTATTCCCCGGCTGGCGCGACAAACTGGGCGCGCATAAGTAACGCCCCGGCAAGCAGATTGGGAAAAGGCGCAGACGGCAACGTCGGCGCCTTTTTTATTTTGGAAGGGGAATAACCGCATAGTTGCAGCGTGGATTTGTTCTCGGCACGGAAAAAATCTTTTTCACCGCAGAGGACGCAGAGGAAGAGCATGAGGGTTTTCCTCTGCGTCCTCCGCGTCCTCTGCGGTGAATCGGTTTTTCCGTGCCGAGAACAAATTTCCCCGGTTGCTTTCCTCCCAGGGTTTATAGCGGGGCTAATTTAGGCGACAATGGCGACTTCATGCTTTCGGTTCCAGACAATCGGCGTGGAGCATTAACACTGATTGCCTGGAATAAATGCAATACAGAATAGAAGGATGGCTGCAATATGCTGCTGATGATCGATAATTACGATTCATTCACCTACAACCTGGTTCAGTATTTTGGCGAGCTGGGCGCACAGGTGCAGGTGTTCCGCAACGACGAGATCACGCTGGAACAGGTCGCCGCGCTCAAGCCCGACCATATCGTGGTTTCCCCCGGGCCATGCACGCCCAACGAGGCGGGAATTTCGGTGCCGCTGATTAGCCGGTTCGCAGGCCAGACGCCGATACTCGGCGTGTGCCTGGGCCATCAGAGCATAGGACAAGCGTTCGGCGGCAACATCATCCACGCCAAACAACTGATGCACGGCAAGACCTCGATGATCCACCACCGGGACAGCGGCGTGTTCCACGGCTTGCCCAACCCGTTCCGCGCCACGCGCTACCACTCGCTGGTAATCGAGCGCGAAACGTTGCCGGATTGCCTGGAAATCACCGCCTGGACCGACGACGGCGAGATCATGGGGGTGCGCCACAAGACGCT
>JBAYVP010000050.1:0-20324 GCA_041674485.1 Sulfuricellaceae bacterium | reverse complement strand
TGGACTCCGCGTTTGCAACCGGCTCAAGAAGCGTTGGGACGCGAAAGACAGGGCTGCCTTCACCGACGGATGTTCTCGCGTAGCCCCTAGCCCCTGCCCCCTGAGCAGTTAGATGCACAGATCACCCCAACACCAATTTCCTGCCGGTCAGGAAATACTCGATGATTTCCCGCACCGGGCGGATGGCGCTACCGAACGGCAGGCTTTCCGAGCCGCGGAAGAACAGCCCCTTGTTCACGTCGCCGCGCAATGCTGCGGCGAGTTGGGAATCGATACAGAACTGCCCCGCCTTGGATAAGCCGTCGCGCAACCCGCACTGCGCCAGGCAATCGAGCACTGCGGCGCATTTGGCGCGCACCGGGTCGGCGTAGGCCATCAGCTTGATTTCGCGGCGCAAATAATTCTTCAGCCAAGGCGTCATCACCGCGCGCGCCGGCAGGCCGGCGGCGCTCATGAAGGTGACGATATCCTCGGGCTGGGCTTCGGCCAGCACTTTCTTGAAATTGGGGTGCGCGTCGCCTTCCACGCTCACCGCAAAGGGCGTGCCGATCTGCACTGCGGCTGCGCCGAGCGCCAGCAGGTTGCGCACTTTTTCGAAAGTATTGATGCCGCCGGCGGGGATCAAGGGTATGCGTTCGCGCTCTATACCCAGTTCCCGGAACAGTTTGAACGTGCTTTCCAGCACACCGGGAAAGTCGAAGCGCGCATCAAAGATGTCTTCCGCCTTGGTTGCGCCGAGGTGGCCGCCGGCATAGCGTGGATGTTCGATCACGATTGCGTCGGGCAGCTTATTCTTGCGCATCCATTTCTTGATCACCACCGCAATGCCGCGCGCATCGGACAGGATGGGGATCAGCGCGACCTCGGGATAGCCTTGCGCCATTTCCGGCAGATCCAGCGGCAGCCCGGCGCCCATCACAATCGCGTCGGCACCGCTTTCGCAGGATTGGCGCACCAGCTTGGGGTGTTCGCCGACCGCTTTCATCACGTTGACCGCGATCATGCCGGCGCCCTGGGCGATGGCTTTCGCGCTCTTAATCTCGCGATCGAGCGCGGTCAGGTTGGCACGGTCCATCTCTTCCCGGTTTTTGCAATGCTGGGTCAGTTCCATCAAGTCGGGATGGTGACGGCGCAAGTCTATGCTGGCGATGGTGCCGACCGCCCCCTCCTTGGCAACCGCGCCCGCCAGACGGTGCGCGGAAATACCCACCCCCATCCCGCCCTGGACGATGGGAAGCAAGGTTTTCCCCTTTATTTTCAGGAGTGGGAGATCAATTTGCAGCATGTAAATTCCTTAAGGGCGGGCGAAAAAGTCGAACAAGGCGAACCCGCATCGGGGGGTAGGCTAAGGATGGGCGGTATCATTACCGACGCGCATAAATTCATCCGGTCGGGAGGCCAAGAGCCGCTCAGGTGCTCCCGACCGTAAGACGGCGCTCATTTTACCTGAATTCTCGCGGAATTTGTAAGAGCGGCAAGCAGTTGGGCGATAAACAGCGCCAACCCCAGCGCCGCCGACGCAATACCGACGCGCCAACCGACGGCAACCGCGATGCCGCCGCCCAGGAACAGCAGCGCGCGTATACCGCCCCAACGCCCCAGTTTGCGCCGCATTTCGCCGTGCCACGGCGTCTGCGCGCCGGGGCGCAACCAGATCGGCAACAATTGGCTGGCCGCGCCCGTAACCAACGGCAACAGAAAAGCGAAAACGAACACATGCGCCACGCCGCCCGTCAATATAACGCCGCTGCCCTGCATAGCGCCGCTGCCCTGCAACGCGCCGAATAACAGCGACAATGCGAAACCGAACGGCGCCACGGCGAGCGATGGCGTTGCGCCATGCCGGTTGAAAATCTCATTACGATAGCGCTTCAGCCATGCGGCCAACAGCCGGTGCAGGGGAAACGACCAGAGCGCCAACCCCGCCCAACCCAGCCACGGAAAGCCGGCTGCACCCGCAGCGATCAGCAAAGTGGCGGCAAACGCATATTTCAAGTCGCTGCGCAAACGCCCGGCGACTTGCGCATCCGGTTTGCCGACGGCGGTCGGCAACAACACCTGCACAGTGCCGATAGCGGTAAGGCCGATCAACCCAATCAGGTTAAGGTGCAGATGCAACCGCTTCCAGGCCAGGTAATGTTCAGGCCACGCACTCATCGCGAGGACGGACGCCAACGCGAAAACCAGGCAAACCAGCGCGGCAAGATACCAGTTCAGGCCGGGATGCGGTTTGCCCAGCGCCTGCCGCCCGCGCCGCCACATCCACACCGCCAGCGACACGGCGGCGACGAGCGCCAACAAAGCGGCGAGGTTGCGCCCAACGACGAGGAAAACCGGAAAAACAAAAGCCAGCGTGACAATAACGCCGCCGCTTTGCGCAAGCCATGGCAGCAGCCGCAATGGTGCGGCAGGTGCGCCGCTACGCGTCAACACCGGCGCAAAATGAAGCATCGCGCCCATGATCAACGGCAGCGCGCCGATAGCCAGCGCCAAATGCGCATGAACGGCGGCAGGCAGGGGAAACAGCCAACCCAGCGCCAGCGCGCCGGCAAAACCGCACAGCGCCGCAGCTATCAGGAAAACCAGCATATTCCCCCGCTCCGTAAAGTTCAACCTAGAAAGCTCAGTTGAACGGGTTGGAGTGTGCGGTTTTCCGGGTGCAGGGCATACCCGACAGCCTTACGGCCTGGGCACAAGAGGCGCAACGACGAAGAATGGTTGTTCCATTCTGAGAAGTTGCAACGCCGCCATGCGCCCGGAAAACCGTGCAATCCAGCCCGTAGCGTTCTCACCAAACGGACGAACGCAAAATGCACGACAAATTTGTTTATAATCAACATATTACACATATTTGCAAGCGGTCAACTGAGCTTTCTAGGTTTAATTACGGGTAAAATCGATCATAATGCCGCCCGGATCGCGTTGCACATAAGCGATATTGATACCGTCGCCATAGCGTTCCTGCAATTGGGCAAGCAACGGCAACGGATCGTGGTCGTTGACGAAGCGCATGGTCTCACCCGGAGAGAGCGAATCGAGCGCGCCGAAAATCGCGGCATGGCGGAAACGCTTGGCGACGCCGCGCGCATCGAAGGGATAGCGCATGTCGGGTGAAATGATGTTGGCGCAGGAATGGGACATTAACAGACTCCTAAATTTGAACAGGGGTTGAAAAAACATACCTGACGATTTTAATTGGACATTGAAGTAAAAACAAGCTGTATTTTTTATCTGCGCAGAGAAAGCAAATGAACGCTGCAACATCAGGATGCCGAATCGCAACGCATCGGCTACAATCAAACCCTTAATCCCTGATTCCTGCCACATGGTTCCCCATCTCACCACAGCACTAACCGGACCGCTGCTGTTTCTCGAACAGCAACTGCTGGCCGCGCAGCCGACGATAGAGTATTGGTTCCGCCGCCAATGGCAAAAACACCATGCGCCGTTTTACGCCTCGGTGGACTTGCGCAACGCCGGCTTCAAGCTAGCACCAGTGGACACCAACCTGTTCCCCGGCGGCTTCAACAACCTCAATCCCGACTTTTTGCCGTTGTGCGTGCAAGCAACAATGTCGGCAGTGGAAAAAGTCTGCCCGGTGGCGCAGCGTTTCCTGCTGATCCCGGAAAACCATACGCGCAACATCTTCTACCTGAAAAACGTCGCGGCGCTCACCACCATCCTGCGCCGCGCCGGGCTGAACGTGCGCATCGGCAGCCTGTTGCCGGAAATCACCGCACCGACGCGCCTCGACCTGCCGGACGGCGGCACATTGACGCTGGAACCGGTGAAACGCGACGGCGACCGCCTGCTGCTGGACAATTTCGACCCGTGCGCAATCCTGCTCAACAACGACCTGTCCGGCGGCATCCCGGACATCCTGCAAGACCTTGACCAGCTCGTCATCCCGCCACTGCACGCGGGCTGGGCGACGCGGCGCAAATCCCGGCACTTCGCCGCCTACAACCGCGTCGCCGACGAATTCGCCAAACTGCTGCACATCGACCCGTGGCTGATCAACCCGTATTTCGGCCAGTGTGGCCACATCGACTTTCATGGCGGCGCGCAGCAAGGCGAAGAATGCCTGGCCTTGCAAGTGGACGAAATGTTGCAGGACATCGCCGAAAAATACCGCGAATACGGCGTCGCCCAGGAACCTTTCGTCATCGTCAAGGCCGATGCCGGCACCTACGGCATGGGCATCATGACCGTGAAAAACGCGGGTGAAGTGCGCGGGCTGAACCGCAAACAACGCAACAAAATGGCGGTGATCAAGGAAGGACAGGAAGTCCGCGAAGTCATCATCCAGGAAGGCGTCTATACCTTCGAAAGCCTGAACGGCGCAGTCGCGGAACCGGTAGTGTACATGATGGACCACTTCGTCGTCGGCGGCTTCTACCGCGTCCACACCGGACGCGGCAAGGACGAAAACCTCAACGCCCCCGGCATGCACTTCGAACCGCTGGCCTTCCAAACCGCCTGCACCCTACCCGATTCCAGCGCCGCACCGGACACGCCGCTCAACCGCTTCTACGCCTACGGCGTGGTGGCGCGCCTGGCCTTGCTCGCGGCTGCATTGGAACTGGAAGGCTGATTTCGCGGGGACGCAGATACAGCCTGGAAAGGCATGCAACAGTAATTTGCTCCGAATTATTGCTATTCAGGAACGCCACGGAGTCTAACCTCATTGATGATATTGAAAAACTGGCTGGGAGATTGGCAACAATAGGAAAACCATAGCTTGCCTCCCCCATTTACCCTGCTTCCGATGCCGGATAAACAGCATGTGACAATGAAACACCTGACCCTGTTTTTCGTTTCTTCAATCGACAAACCCGACTGGACAATCCACAACCATGGCATTTACCGAATACAAAAATCTAGCAGCGGTTTTAAAGGAATTTTCGTTGCATTATCAAGAAAAGTCTTTAGCTTACGATGCAACGCTATACGCCCCGGCCAATTTAGTCGCCGAGATCACCTTCAATTTAACCGAGCTGGCCTATGATAGCAGCGAAGCGATAATTTGCGAGACGTTGATTTTCCCGATTTTAAAAGCCGCGTGGAAACCGTTTATTCATGAATTAATGCTGTGGAGTCATCAAGCCATTGAGCTAAATAGCAAATTGTCAGGCGTCCCCGATTATTTATTTGCCAAAAAATCCGCATTAGGCAAAATTGTGATGGATAAACCGTTCGTTGCCGTCGTTGAGGCGAAAAAAGACGATTTCTCAGCCGGCTGGGGGCAATGTTCGGCTGAAATGTATGCGGCTGCGCAATTGAATGATAATGTGGATATACAGATTTTTGGAATTGTTTCCAATGGAAAATTTTGGGAATTTGCTGGTTTGCAACACGGCGTTTTTTATAAATATCGGCAAAGCGGCGATGTTTATAAGTTAGACGAACTGTTTTCGATGCTTTCAGCTATTTTGTTAAATTGTCAATTGCAATTACAGGCTGCATAGCACAATGGGATGCGCGGATGGAGCCGTCAGCACTTTAAAACCAAGGGTGGATACAGTTTTATCGTGCTTACTCGAACGCAATAGACCTTGTGCGGCCACAATTTGCGCATTAATCCAACGTCTGGCAGGCGCGACTTCTGGTTGCAAATTGCTTGTGTAGAATGACTACACGACGGCGCAATTTGCGCCTCCCATGCCCATACCCGACAGCCTGCGGCTTGGGTACAAGAGCCGTCAGGCTGTCGGGTATGCATCGCACCCCGCGAAACATAGCTAAATCCGCAAATTGTGGTTGCACGAGGTATAATTTCCGTGTAGGCACAAAAAACGTGCCCACCTACTTGGACTGCTCAATTTTAATTTAAAATATAATTATAGAGTCCCAAGCTAATAAAGTGACAGGATTTTACGCAGAGACGCAAAGAATATAGGGAAGAGGTGGCAGTGCATGTCGCTTTATTAACTTTAGCCTCTATAATCTGATGTTGAAAACGCTGTAACGATCAAAAATATCCAACCAATTGGAAAATTTAGCCATATACCCCGCCTTAAATCATAACAAAGGAAACTTCAATGTACGGACTGATCAAAAATCAAATTACATCTAGCTACTTCAATCAACATTTTTCCAATGATGGCCAACGCTTTGTTGCTTGGTATCTACGCAATGTACTTTTCCGTGACATGAATGAAACAAGGGACGACATCACTGATGGCGCGGGAGATAAACAAATCGATGCAATTATTATCGATGATGACAATACGCTGATTCGTATCATGCAAGGTAAATTCGTCCAAGGCGGCATCGTTGATGCAGAACCACTTCGAGAAGTGCTGTCGTCGTGGGTGCAAATTAAGGACTTGGCTCGACTTCAGAACATTGCCAATGCAAAACTACAAAGAAAGCTGTCTGAACTAGCCGCCGCGCTTGATGAGGACTACGAAGTTTCATTCGAACTGATTACTACAGGAAAACTAACTGAATCCGCCCAAGATGATCTGGAGACCTTCCAAATTGAATTGGCGAAACTAGGTGAAAGCAACGATTTTGTTGCCACTATCCATGTGATCGATAACGATGAACTAAGGCGTCGTTATGATTACGCGATTGAATCAGATAACCCTAGCATTAATTACACGCTAAACTTAGGCGGAAGCAAGTTTATGTCCCATGAAATTGCCGGTACACCAGTCATTATTGTAGCGCTCCCATTGAAAGAGTGCATCAAGTTGCCAGGAATTAAGGACGGAACGCTCTTTCAAAAAAATGTGCGCCAAAGCCTTGGGTCAAGCAACGCAGTCAACAAAGGCATCAGGAGCACCATTACAGGTGACAAACATTCAGATTTTTTCTTCTTCCACAACGGCATTACAGCGTTGTGCAACAAAATGGAACTGCACAATGATGAAACGCTTTCTTTGAACGGACTGAGTGTTGTTAACGGTTGTCAATCACTGAACACTATTCTTTCATGCAGTGAAACGGTTAAAAAAATTGATGATTCATTCATTCTTGTCAGGTTCTATGAGATACCACAGAGAGATCGTTCTGAGAAAATCTCAATCTACACGAACTCACAGAGCGCGGTAAAAGCGCGGGACTTGAGAAGCAACGATAAGCGTGTTTTAGCAATCAAGAAGGCTTTCGAACTCAAATATCCAAGCGGATACTTCATTACGAAACGAGGAGAGATCGCTCCAGCAAACAGAAACAAAGACCAAGTGGTCGAACTGTCAAATTTCGCCAAAAACCTTGTAGCTTGGCACTCACAGAGACCCAACCTTTCATATGGAGAAACGAAAATATTCGACAAATACTTCGAGACGCTCTTTAATTTCAAGAAAAAGGAATACGCACCAGAAAATGTTTTTGCTCTCCATTCGTGGATGTCTCATGTGCTAAAAACATGGGTAGTGGAAAACCCACTTAATTTGAATGAAACGCTCCTTGCGATGCGTGCCTATGCGCCTTATCACCACCTGTATGCGATAGCGATGTTTTTTTCCATCACCAATAATCAATCGGAACGAGTACCTAACCCGGCAAAAGCCTACGAAATTTCATCAAAATCGGCGATGGTGGATGAAATTGTAAAAATCGCGGGGATTAGCCTCAACATGGCTCTAGATGCTGCGGCCAATGAACAGCAGCCTGCCAACAGAGTGTTTAGCCCACAAAATTGGATCAAGTCAAAGAGTTGTTTAGCAAATATCAATGGAGCAATTCGCACTTCCTTCGGTACGCTCCTGATGATGCCCGGTGGCTCTGAGATTAAGAAAAAATTGACTGATGCCACTTTGTTGAAGGCCGATGATTTTGAATATCGCTGGTCTGCCGATTGATTCAATAAATCACTACCGTACCAGGGCGAAAACAACTATCACTGATAGTATACAATAGATCGGAAGTAACCTCTGACAGGCTAACAAGGCAGCAAAATAGATGCTTTCCAGTGCCCAGATTTGTCCAAACCGGTGAACCAACAACGACTCGAATTCAAGATAGCAGCTTCCGAGTAGGTTGAACCCTTTGCAGGTTAAAAACGGGCTTTCATGCTTTGCCAGTACCTAATTCAGCCAAATAGGGTGGCGCGGTTTTGTGCCCACGCGGGCAGCTAAAAACGACCAAGGAGTAAAGCTGCTTCTAGGAATACCGCTCGCGACGCAACAAGCCACGAACCCGGTTAACTTCGCACCTTTAATACCGCATGAATTTAAACTGAACGTTTGCTTTGCAGATGTTTTTTGGCGTGCCCGGCAGGAATCGAACCCGCAACCCCCAGCTTAGAAGGCTGGTGCTCTATCCGGTTGAGCTACGGGCACATCAGAACCGGATGATGAAATTTGGTCGGGGTGGAGAGATTTGAACTCCCGACATCCTGGTCCCAAACCAGGCGCGCTACCAGGCTACGCTACACCCCGAATTTCGGAATTCTACCGGGTTTGCCGGGGAATGGCAATTTTTTGCGTTCGTTTTTGCATTCGTTAGCGCTCGTTGAATCCGATATGGGTTTCCAACTATCGGTAATACCGGGTGTAACGGCCATTAGGTTCTCGGGTCTCTTAGGTTATAATGCGACCTCCATAATCATCAATTCCACGAGTGGCAGAAGGGACGAACATGGGTTTCCTGGCAAACAAGCGCGCATTGATAACCGGCATGATCAGCAACCGCTCCATCGCTTACGGCATCGCTATCGCGATGAAGCGGGAGGGCGCGGAGCTGGCGTTCACTTATCAGAACGATAAAATTAAGGATCGCGTTTCCGATCTGGCGCAAGAATTCGGCTCCGAACTGGTTTTTCCCTGCGATGTGGGGAGCGACGAGCAGATCGGCCAGTTGTTCGCCGATTTGGGCAAGCATTGGAATGGGCTGGATAGCATCGTCCATTCCATCGCTTTCGTGCCCAAGGCCGCATTGGCGGGCGATTATGTGGATTCCGTGACGCGCGAATATTTCCAGATCGCCCACGATATCAGTTCATATAGCTTCACCGCGCTGGCCAAGGCCGGCTTGCCGATGATGCAGGGGCGCAACGCGTCTTTGCTGACACTGACTTATCTCGGCGCGGAGCGCACGGTGCCGCACTATAACGTGATGGGGCTGGCTAAGGCCAGCCTCGAAGCGAATGTGCGCTACATGGCCGCCAGCCTGGGGCCTAAGGGCATACGCGTCAACGGGCTTTCCGCCGGTCCGATCAAGACGTTGGCGGCCTGCGGCATTTCCGATTTCGGCAAGCTGTTGAGCTACAACGAGAAGCACGCACCGATGCGGCGCAATGTGACGATAGAGGAAGTCGGCAACGTGGCTGCCTTCCTGTGCAGCGATTTGTCGAGCGGCATGACCGGCGAAATTACTTATGTCGATGGCGGTTTCAATATCACCGCGCTCGGCAACGCGGAGGAAGCCGTGGCAGGGAATTAGGTGATTTCCAGGACGCCCCGAATTGCGAGGTCAAAGCGGGAGCGCGCTGGGTGTCGATGATGAACAAGTTCTCGCAACGAAAAATCGCTTTTCTCATTATCGCCGCTTTCGCCCTGGCGCCGTTGCCGGTCAGGGCCGCCGCCACGCAGACGGTGGACGCCGGATCCGCGCCTTTCAATGCGAAGGCCGACATGATGCCGGTTAAGCGCGTTTTTGCGGATTCCTCTCCCCAGAAAGAAGAATCCGCCCCTCTGGAAGAAACCCTTCCCACCCCAGAAGAAGAAATCGATTTTCTGGATGTCCCCGACGTATTCGACGACCCGGCTCTGTCTTTCGAACCGGTGTTCGACGCTTTGCCCGGTTCCTGGATAGAGTCGGGATTTTTCGAGGTTACCGGTTTGGATGCGCCCTCCCCGATTTCTATCGTCGGCGGCGATTATTCCATCGACCAGGCCGATTACACCAGCCAACCAGACTTGGTCGTCAATGGCTCCTGGATCAAGGTGATGGTGCTGACGCCCGATGCCTATGGCGCATCCGTCACGGCGCAACTGAAAATCGGCGAGCGGAATTATCCTTTTCAGGTGACCAACGTCGCCGAAACCGACCTGGCCGACCTGAGCGAAATGTTCGAAACGCCTTCCGGCGAACTGCAATTGGTCAATGGCGAAGTCGAGCTTGATAAAGACACCGTTGCGCCTCTCACGGTGCAGGACGATTCCCCGGAAAACGTGCTGTTCAATCTCAAGAGCGGCATCAACGCGAATGTTGACAACACCTCCGGCACCGCCAACCTGTTGATCCAGCCCAATCAGGACAGCGAAATGGAAACGGTTGCGTATTTCACGCCAGCCGGCAAACGCAGCACATTGTTGCGTCTGGTGCGCGGCAATACCAACATCCAGTTCGACGACGATCATTCCCTGTTGCCGATCAACGACCCGAGCACGAATACGCAAAAAGGCGCTTTTACCGCGCTGAGCGGCAGCAAGGATGCCAAGCTGGAAATTCAGTCCGATCAACGCAAGGCAAAGCAATCCAACCCCACCGAGGAAGACGTTTACGAAGCCTGGGTCAAGGAAGGTTATGCCGACATCAAGGAAATCGTCCCCGTCGCGGCCAAAAAGCGCAACGGTTTTGCCGCAGCCCCCCAAGTTTATGGCGGCGAAACCGCCGCCTTCAGCCGCAAGGGAGAAGTGCGCCAGATACGGTTAGGCTCACTGAAAAGCGACCAGAAAATTGCCGGCGATCCGTTGCCGCTCGACTATCTGGCCAAGGATGCCAAGGTGCCCAACCTGAACGGCAGCGTGGGACGACTACAGGGCGACTCGCTGCTTGCAGCGATCAAGGCGCCCCTGGACATCAATTTCGGCGGGACGGGCAGCATCAGTTTTGACCAGAACCGGGGAATCGTCACCTATACCTTAAGCGACAAGCGTTACCGTTTCGTCCCGCTGGGCAGCGCCATCGTCCAACTGCCCTCCCCTGCGCCCAAAGCGGCTGCGCGGACCCCGGCCAGCGCGCGCTTGAACCACTTTGCCGCAGCCAACGCGGCGATGAGCGCAGCCGGCGCATTCAATCTGGTTTCGCGGGGCATCCAGTTGACCATGGCCGGCAGCCTGGGCTATTTTTCCGATCTGGATCAGGCGGTGAAAAGCTATGACCCCACCGGCGTCATACGCCTCCAGGCGGAAGGCGTGATCCGCATCACCATGGGCGGCAACGATTACACCGTGATCCCCTCCAGCGAGGTGACGCAAACCGCTGTCGTGAATACCCCGGTTTTCCTGTTCGACGGCGCCAGCGGCTTGGCATTCCGCGACCGGGAGGGCGCCGTGCAGAACCTGTACGCAGCAACCGGCGATATGAACACGCTACGTTTGACCGCCCTCCAGTTAGACGCAAAGGCTGCCATTGCCAACCAGCCCGACGGCACGGTGGCGGTCGCCCTGCTGGGCGGCAATTACCGCCTCAAGCCCAGCCTGAAACTCACCACGCCCCCGCCTGACAAAACCGGCCTGAATTTCTGGCAGGAAAACAACAGCATCTTCCTGCGCTATTCGGATGGGAAAGTTCAGGGGTTCGGTTTGTAGAACTTATGTCGCCTACCGGCACGGTAAAGCAGAGAAATACCACACAAGAAGAAACCAGGAAAACCATGTTTTTCTCAGAGAAATCTCTGCGTCTCTGCGCCTCTGCGGTGCAGCCTTTTGGATTATGCCTTCTATTGATGCTGTCCGTCGCGCTGCTGGCGGGTTGCGGCGATGCACCGCAGAACAACCCCTACCCGGCTGCCGATGAAGGCCGGAACATCCTCTATTCCTCTTTCACCGAGCGCCCCAAGCACCTCGACCCGGTGCAGTCCTACGCCGCCAACGAAATCACGTTCACCGCGCAAATCTACGAGCCGCCGCTGCAATACCATTACCTCAAGCGACCTTACACCCTGATTCCGCTATCCGCAGCGGAAATGCCCAAGCCGCGTTTTATCGATGCGCAGGGCAATGCATTGCCGGACAGCGCCCCCGCCGATGCGGTGGCATTCAGCATCTACGACATCCGCATCAAACCGGGCATCCGCTACCAGCCGCACCCCGCGTTCGCTCAGGACGCCGACGGCAATTACCTCTACCACCACCTCAAACCCGAAGAGCTGGCGAACAGACACAAACTGGCCGATTTCCCGCAAACCGGCGCGCGCGAACTGGTGGCCGCCGATTTCGTCCACCAGATCAAGCGGCTGGCGCATCCCAAGCTGCATTCGCCGATTCTCGGCGTGATGGGCGAATACATCGTCGGCCTCAAGGAATACGCCAAGACCCTGACGCAGGCTGCCGGGAAAGGCACGCTTGATCTGGAGCATTACCCGCTGGAAGGCGCGGTGGCGCTAGACCGTTACACCTACCGCGTCAAACTGAAAGGCAAATACCCGCAATTCCTCTATTGGCTGGCGATGCCGTTCTTCGCCCCGGCGCCGCCCGAGGCAGAGCGCTTCTACGGCCAAGCCGGCATGGCGGAAAAAAACCTCACGCTGGACTGGTATCCGATAGGCACCGGCCCCTACCTGCTGGCCGAAAACGACCCCAACCGGCGCATGGTGCTGGAGCGCAACCCCAACTTCCACGGCGAAACCTACCCGACCGAAGGCGAGCCGAACGACGCCGCCGCCGGACTACTCAAAGACGCCGGCAAGCCGCTGCCGTTCATCGACAAAGTGGTGTTCAGCCTGGAAAAGGAAAGCATCCCCTACTGGAACAAATTTCTGCAAGGCTATTACGACGCCTCCGGGATCAGTTCGGACAGCTTCGATCAGGCGGTGCGCATTTCCATCCAGGGCGAGGTGGATGTCACCGACCTGATGCGCGATAAAGGCATACGTCTGAAAACCACAGTCACCGCCACCAACCAATATTACGGCTTCAACATGCTCGACCCGGTGGTGGGCGGCCTGACAGAGCGGGCGCGCAAACTGCGGCTGGCGATTTCCATGATTATGGATTACGAGGAATTCATCTCAATCTTCGCCAACGGGCGCGGCATCCCGGCGCAGGGACCGCTGCCGCCGGGCATATTCGGTTTCCGCGAGGGTGCGGCGGGAATCAACCCCTACGTGTACGAATGGGTGGACGACAAGCCCAAACGCAAGCCACTCGAACAGGCGAAAAAACTGCTGGCGGAAGCCGGCTACCCGGATGGGCGCGACGAAAAAACCGGCAAACCGCTGATGCTCTACCTCGACCTGACCGCCGGCGGGCCGGACGACAAGGCGCGGCTCGACTGGATACGCAAACAATTCGCCAAGCTCGACCTGCAACTGGTGGTGCGCAACACCGACTACAACCGCTTCCAGGACAAAATCCGCAAAGGCAATGCGCAAATCTTCCACTGGGGCTGGAACGCCGACTACCCCGACCCGGAAAACTTCCTGTTCCTGCTGTACGGCCCGAACGCGCGGGTGGGCAAGGACGGCGAAAATTCGGCGAATTACGACAACCCGGAATTCAACCGCCTATTCGAAAAAATGAAAAACATGGACAACGGCCCCGAGCGCCGGCAAATCATCGACGACATGGTCGCCGTCGCCCGGCGCGACGCCCCGTGGATCTGGGGCTTCCATCCCAAGCAATACAGCCTGAACCATGCTTGGTACAAAAACCTCAAACCCAACCTGATGGCCAACAACAGCCTGAAATACGCCAAACTCGACACCCGATTGCGCAGCGAAAAACGCCGCGAATGGAACCGCCCGATCTGGTGGCCGCTGTTTGTGCTGCTGGCCGTGCTGGCCGTGGCGCTAACGCCGGCGGTGGTGGTTTACCGGTGCAAGGAGCGGGGAAACGAAAAAAGCAAGATGGGTAGGGAATAGTGAAAGTTATACCAAGAAATGTCACAACCTACATTATTTTCAATCCGTTCGCCCTGAGCCTGTCGAAGGGTGAACGGATTGAAAATAATGTATATTTTGCGCGGCCACAATTTGCGGATTTAGCCGCGTCTCGCGGGATGCGATGCAAGGCGCAAATTGCGCCGTGTAGCTGTTCCACACAAGCAATTTGCAACGCAGCAGCGCGCCCGCGAGACGATGGATAAATCCGCAAATTGTGGCCGCACAAAGTATAAGTATAGTCAATGATGCAACCTCAGCATGCGCGCCAGGACAGGGTCAAATTTCCCCGTTCGTGGTAAAGCCCTGCGAACCATGAACGAGGAAATTTGACCCTGATCCGGAAAACCGCACAATCCAGCCCGTAGCGCCCTCACCAAACGGGTGAACGCGGAATGCAGGATTAAAGCTGTTTAGAGCCACCATATTGCACATCTTGGCAAGCGGTCAACTGAGCTTTCCAGGATAATAACCGTTCCTGCCTTCACTGAGCATACCAGATGAACCTCAATACCGACCACCTCATGCGCTGCATCCAGACGCTGGAATCTTCGTTGGGACTACTGCAAAAGACCGATCCAGACAGTATCGATTACGAGGTTTTTCGCAATGCCGTGGTCAAAGGATTCGAATTGGTGCTGGAAATTTCCGGAAAACTGTTGCGTCGGGCGCTCAAAGCCTACAGTGGCGGCTCCAAGGCGGTGGACGAACTGTATTTCAAGGACGTGCTGCGCCATGCCGGCAAACACGGCCTACTGAGTATCGCGGAAATCGAACGCTGGCTGGCTTACCGCGATAACCGCAACGACACTGCCCACGACTACGGCGTAGGCTTCGCCAATGAAACGTTAGCCCTCATGCAAACCTTTGTCGCCGATGCCCGCCGCCTCGAAGCCACCTTGCGCAGCAAGTTTGCACAACAACATGACAACGCTTGAACTTCCTCAGCGCGACTTGCAGGAACTCCTATCCATACTGCGGACGCATGTTCCGCAAGCCGAGATTTGGGCTTACGGCAGCCGCGTTTCGGGTCGCGCCCATGAAGCCAGCGACCTCGATCTGGTGCTGCGCAATCCCGCTAACCCCGCCATTCCCATGACCGGCTTGCCGGCATTACGCGAAGCGCTAAGCGAAAGCCGCCTACCGATACTGGTGGACGTGCAAGATTGGGCGCGGATACCCGCAACCTTCCGCCGGGAAATCGAACAGGCGCATGTCGTATTAATCGGGCAACCAGATGAAGCTGGGTAGGGTAGGCACACGCACCCACCCGGCTCAACGTTGCCAGTCAAAAGTCTTCAGGGGTGCGGGCGTCTCGCCCGCCAATCGCCAGGATGGTATCGCCGTGGGGACAAACACCCTATCACCATTAGGATGTATGCTCTCGATACCAAACAACATAGCTTGCCACACATACATGTGGAATATGCAGAGGCTGAAGCCGTCTTCCAGATTCCTGATGGTGAGCTTTTGGAAGGCGCACTCCCTGGCAAACAATATAAGCTGGTGCAAGCATGGATGGCGCTGCACGCTGACGAACTCATGACAGACTGGAAGCTGGCTGCATCCGGCGCCACACCCTACAAAATTGATCCCTTGAAGTGAGTTGAAAATGGACATTTGCACCACACTACCCAGGCCAACGGCTGTAACGGCGGCTGATGACTATACGTTAAGAATAACTTTCAATAACGGCGAAACTCGCATATTTAACACCACCCCCTATCTTGCTTACCCGGCGTTCACGGCCTTAAAGGCTATCAGTCTGTTCATACAGGCGCATGTGGCGCACAACACGGTGGTATGGAATGAAGATGTTGATATGGCGCCGGAAAACTTGTACTTGGAAAGCACACCGATCTAAAGCGCAAATAGCCTAGCCCGGTAGGGTGGACGCACTTTTTGTGTCCACACGAAATCGACCACACCGACAGCGTGGGCACAAAAGAGGTAATACGATTACTTGGCCTCGGCAGAATACCCCTGATGATATTCACATTTCACCTTGTCAAATTTGACGGGTTGGTCACAAATCAATTTCGCCAGTTTAATAAAATTTCCCTGCAATGCAGTGAGTTGTGCCTGGGTCAATTCAAATTGATAGGTTTTCTCATGAATTTTCCGAGCGGTATGAATTTTCAAGGTTAGCTGATATGCCCCTGGTTGCCAGTACCACTCTTGTTGCAGACGGGTCAGTAAATGAGCAACTGCTTCTTCTTTTTCCATGAATGCCGTTATATCCGGTTGCCCTGCATCTTCCCAGCGCTGCCGCAGTTTCAACACCTCCGGCATGCATTGCTTAGTCAAACGGTCATCGACAAACACCAGGTTGTATTTAAATGGTGCCTGAGTGGTCAGCAAAAACGCAGAAACCAATTCCAATTGAAGATTTTCCTGGTTGGGCAGGAGGCTAAATGTGTAAGGTTGCAGCGCGCGCCATTCAAAGGTGCGAGACCAAGTGTTGTTCCAGACGAAGGCTTCCATTTTCGTCACGAAACAGTCACCGCGTTGAACTTGCAAGGTGCCAAATAACGTTAGAGTGGAACCTAACTGACTCAAACCGATGGAAAGCGGGCCTGTGGGATAGACGTTAATTTTGGGTCTGATGAAAAACGTCTTGATTACCTTTAACAAGGCTTGGGATAACACCACCAGAACAAATACCAGCGGCATCAGCGGCACAAGATTTTTTTGTGCAAATTCGGCAAATGTACTCATCGTTGTACCTGTTTTTTAATGGATAATGAAAAAACCAAGCTGTGCCAGCCTGGTAGGATATGCACGTTTTTTATGCCCATGCGGAAAACGACCTCCGCTGACTGAAGCTTCCGCTCCTCCTGGATTTTACGGCAAGCAAAAAAGCTGCGATAGGCCAAGTGAATCAGTAAGTTGTCTGGATGCTTGGATGGGGTTTCCGGGAGGTCTGTTATAATACGGGAATTCACGCATTATAGGACTGCCATTTTGATCACCACCGCCAACATCACCATGCAATTCGGGGCCAAGCCCTTGTTCGAAAACGTCTCCGTCAAGTTCGGCGACGGCAACCGCTACGGCCTGATCGGCGCCAACGGCTGCGGCAAATCGACTTTTATGAAAATCCTCGGCGGCGATCTGGAGCCGACCTCGGGCAATGTCTCGATAGACACCGGCGAGCGTCTCGGCAAGCTGCGCCAGGACCAGTTCGCGTTCGAGGACAATATGGTGCTCGACGTGGTAATGATGGGCAACACCGAACTGTGGGCGGTGAAACAGGAAAAGGACGCGATCTACGCCAACCCGGAAGCAAGCGAGGAAGATTACATGCGCGCCGCCGAACTGGAAATCCATTTCGGCGAACTCGACGGCTACACCGCCGAATCGCGCGCCGGCGAATTGCTGCTCGGCGTCGGCATCCCGATAGCGCAACACACCGGCCCGATGCGGGAAATCGCGCCCGGCTTCAAGCTGCGCGTGCTACTCGCGCAAGCGCTGTTTTCCGACCCGGACGTGCTGTTGCTCGACGAACCCACCAACAACCTCGACATCAACACCATCCGCTGGCTGGAAGAGATCATCAACGCGCGCTCCAGCACCATGATTATCATCTCGCACGACCGCCATTTCCTGAATAGCGTGTGTACTCACATGGCCGATTTGGATTACAGCACCATCCGCATTTATCCGGGCAATTACGACGAATATATGATTGCTTCGACCCAGGCGCGCCAGCGGCTGCTGGCCGACAACGCGAAGAAAAAGGAACAGGTCGCCGAATTGCAGGCCTTCGTCGCGCGCTTTTCCGCCAATGCCTCCAAGGCGCGCCAAGCCACCAGCCGCGCCAAGCAGATCGACAAGATCAAGGAAGGCGTGGTCGAGGTCAAACCTTCCAGCCGCCAAAGCCCTTACATCCGCTTCGAATACGACGAGCGCGAAAAGCTGCACCGCAACGCGGTGGACATGCTGGAACTCGCCAAAGGCTACGACAAGGTGCTGTTCCACCGCCTGAGTTTAACCCTGGAAGCCGGCCAGAAACTCGCGGTGATCGGCCCCAACGGCGCCGGCAAAACCACGCTGCTGAAAGCCCTGGTCAGCGAAATCGAACCCGACCAGGGCACGGTGAAATGGGCGGAAAAAGCCAAGATCGGCTATTTCGCCCAGGATCACGCCGCCGATTTCGATAGCGACGACACCCTGTTTGAATGGATGGAGCAATGGGGACGGGCCAGCGACGACGACCAGATCATCCGCGCCACACTGGGCCGCCTGCTGTTTTCCGGCGACGACGCGAAAAAATCGGTGCGTGTGCTGTCCGGCGGCGAAAAAGGCCGGATGCTCTACGGCAAGCTCCTGCTGGAACGCCCCAATGTGCTGGTGATGGACGAACCGACCAACCACATGGACATGGAAACCATCGAAGCGCTCAACTTCGCGCTGGAAAACTACAAAGGCACCCTGATCTTCGTCAGCCACGACCGCCAGTTCGTCTCCTCACTCGCCACCCAGATATTGGAGTTGGACGGCAACGGCGGCTACAAGCACCATAGCGGGAATTATGAGGATTATTTGCATAGTCAGGGGATAGAGCTGTAGTCTGGATGGAGCCTTGCGTAATCCGGGAGCGCTTGGCAGGCTAGGCTACACTTGCCACGTCAGGATAGGGAATAGGATGCGACAAAAATGATCAAGGAGCCAAGACATGCGAATCGACCATTTACACGTTCAAAATTTTCGCTGCTTCGTAGAGGCTGACTTCGATTTTTCCCCACGCTTCAATTTGCTGGTCGGAATCAATGGTAGCGGCAAAACCTCCTTGCTCAAGGCAATTGTTTCGGCGATAACCACACCATTTAATTGGACACAGCGAGGCGTAGTTTGGCCTCATGCTGAAGAAGCCTCGGCACGATTGGCGCTCATTGAAATGCAGGGGAAAATCCGCTTCGACCGTTGTTATCCGGTACGCCTTGAAGCCGATGGTGAAGTATGTGGACAGCCTCGCAGTTGGTGGGTGGCCAAGGATGGCCCCACCAGCCAGCCATCATGGGAACACACAATTTTTTCCGTAATTTCCAATGAAGCCGCAAAAATTGCGCAAAGTGGCATAGGAGCGCTACCCATTGCAGCGTTCTATTCGTCCGAGCGCCAATGGCGACTGACCGGAACCAGCCCGGAAAAGGCCGCCACCACTCAGGAATCCCGATTCGATGCCTACAAGTCCTGGAGCGATGCCGCACAGGACATGAAAGGGCTTGAGACTTGGATCATCGCCAAATCCCTGGAAAGACTGGAAGAAGTCGCTAACGGTCAAGTCGGGCAAGATTCCCGTGATGACGAGTTGTCCCTTGTCAATCTGGCCATCGCGCAAGCCCTAGAGGGTGCAAAAGGACTGCGCTACGACATCAAGCACCGGCGCTTGGTGTTGGATTGGCAAATTGGAGACCCGGCGCCATTCGAGGCGCTTAGTGATGGTCAAAAGGCAATGTGTACGCTGGTGGCTGATATTGCCAGAAGAATGTGCCTGCTAAACCCGCAGTTGGGGAGCAACGTCCTGAAAGAAACGCCGGGTATTGTCCTGATAGACGAACTGGATATGCACCTTCATCCCGCTTGGCAGCGCCGGATTGCTCAAGTGTTGAAAGGCGCATTTCCCAAGGTGCAGTTTTTTGCGGCAAGCCATTCGCCGCAAATTATCGGCGAATTGCCCGCCCATGAAATTCTGCTCCTGCGCGACGGGAAAATGCAGGGGCATCCAGAACGTGCTTTTGGCCTTGATAGCAGCAAAGTTTTGGAAGAGGTAATGGGTGCTCCAGCCCAGGACGCGCAGGTGGCGGCTCAACTGGCTGAAATTCGGCAAGCACTGGACGATGAACGACTGGGCGACGCTCGTTGCCATTTGGACAAACTCAAGAACGGAGAAGGAACAGCATTACTTGTGCGCCTATACGCTGAAATCCCTGGCCTCGACAGCAGAATGCCATATCGAGCACATCCTGCCTCAATCCAGGCATTCCAACAAGGAAAGCATCGACTACCAGAACATGCTTGCCTGTTATCCTGCCGGCAATGGCAAAGTCTTATGTGAGTATGGCGCGCTTGCCAAAGCGGATTACGATCCAGCCACTCACCCGTTTCTGTCTCCCCTGCATCCAACTACAAGCAATCAGTTCCGTTTTCATGAAGACGGCACGCTTGAGGGGCGCACTCCTGAAGCGCGTGCCGACATCGACGTATTGAATTTGCGCCATCCGGCGCTGGTGCATGACCGTGCGGCGGCCATCCGAGGCTATCTGCATCCCAGCGCCCGCCGCACACTCACGGCAGCGCATGCGCGAAGATTGGCCGAGCGTATCAACCTTCCCGACACTCAAGGAAAGCTGGCCGCCTATTGCGCTGCAATCGCCCAAGCCGCCATCAAGCACGCAGAGCATGAGGAACGCAGGGCTGCATCAGTACGGTCAAACATCTCGATGGCGTTTGCCGCTCAATTGGTCAAATAGCGTGATGGGAAGGGGAAGTTCCCCCTCAAGGAACTTGAACAAACGAACCTTTTGGGGGAGTCTCTTGTTTT
>JBAYVP010000049.1:0-20466 GCA_041674485.1 Sulfuricellaceae bacterium | reverse complement strand
TGGACGGTCCATATTTCACCGATTTTTTGGTCAATAGAATGGCTATTGACCAAAAAATCGGTGAAATCTGTCCTCGCCCAGCCGAATTTTCGCTTCGATTCTTCAAGTCCGACAGGCTCCTAGCCAATCGGAAACAGGCAGCCGGAGAACAATTCGTCCATGCGCTACAAGCCACGCTATTTCCCAACACGTCATCGCCGAAACGGCCAAGGATTCAGCCGTTTCGATGGCGTCTATCTGCCATTGTCCAAGCTTGTCCGGTGTGCGATTGACCCACCAGTAGAGGGCGTGGGTGTCGAGGATGAGCATCAGGACAATGCTTCCCAGTCGCTTTCCGGCGGGACGTTGAGGATGTCGCCCTTTTCTTCTCCCATCCCTGCCAGTTCTGGCGGTGGCGAGCGGCGTCCGGCTGGTTTGATTGAATCCCACAGTATGATGACGCGAGCGCGGGCGGCATGAACTGGGAGTGCTGCATCCTGTATGACAAGACGATGGTCGGCAATGGATGCCGTCGTTTCAAGAGCTAGCATGGGCGCACCTCTTTTGAACCTACTTACAATAGGCGATGATTGTACCGCATCTTCTTGAAGCGCCCGCGAAAAATGCGACGTTGGAAGCAAGTCGGGTTAATTGGGTTGAATTCCCGACCATCCTGGAAAGGGGTGTTTGGCTTGCGTGGGAAGAAGGGGTTTTGTTGAACGTACAGTATGGATAAAAGCGGCGACACAGATAACCCCGTGCCGCCACCTCAAACGCCAGAGCGTCAATACGCGATCAACACATTGAGCCTAAGCACCATATTGGTTGGCGAAAGGATTAACTGGCCGGGCGGTCCATAGTTAACCGCCACGACATAAACATTGGCGTTTGTTGCATACAGTTGGGCGCCGCTGCTGGATGGCGGGCAAAAATACATGCCATTGCCATTTCCCGAGCAGCCGAGATTAACGATCTGCTGTTCCAAATCAGTCGCCGGCATGTTCGTTCCGATTGATGTCAGAGGCTCGCAGGAAAGGCTTTCGGTGGCATAGCTGCTGCAAACCTGCATATACACGGGGAAATTGCCGGTGGGTGCGCTACCGACACCCTCCGCAGCAGCAAGCGCGGGCAGAACACAGAGGAACAGCAAAACCAATAATTTTTTCATTTTCATTTCCTTATAGTAAAAAGAAAAGAACGGTCAACGCTGTGGCAATCTACAGGATTGACCTCCGGCTAACTAGGTTGGCAATGCAGATGGTTGGCTGATTGTCGTCTCCTTTTTTTGAATGTGAGATAAGAATATAGACGACAATGCTAAAAAAACAATCGCACGCAAGAAGAAAACGGAATCCCCCTTGCAACGCTATCCTGTTCGCTCAAGGAATTCCGCGCAGACGCCAGGAAGTCCTGCCCCGTGCGGGATCAGGCTCAGCGCAGCATCAGGGGCGGCGGGTTAGGTCGGTGGGAAAGCATCGAATTAGCTGCCGTGCCGGGTTTATCTTTCAGTAACTTAGCGTATCGTACAGTTTTTTTGCGCCCGCCAGTTCCAGGCTGACCTGGTTGGGCAGGCATACCGCCATTTCGCCCTGGCGCTTGAGCCAGCCCTGTTTGACGCAATATTGGCGCGGGCTGGGGTCTTGTGCCACGCGGGCGCGGCGGTCGTGGATGGCGATCAGACTTGTCCCCAACGGCCCCTGCACACGAAAAGTCCGGTTTTGCGCCAGCGGGAATTCGGCGACGATTTTGCCGCCGCTGCGCACGATGGCCTTATCCGCCCGGTCGGTTTGCCAGAGCGCGGCGAACAGCCATATCGTGCCGACCGCCCCCAGCAACAGGGTCAGCCAGTCGCCCGCCTTAAGGTGATTCCTGAAAATCACCTATGCACCGGACAGCTCGCGATGGCGCACCAGCACCTGGCGCTGTTGCGCGCGGAAGTCGGCGGCCAGTTTTTCCGCGAAATACACCGAGCGGTGCTGGCCGCCGGTGCATCCGAGGGCGATGGTCAGGTAGCTGCGGTTGTCGCGGATGAAGGCCGGCAGCCAGTTTCCCACGAAGAGGCGGATGTCATCAAACATGCGCTGCACATCGGGGTCTTTTTCCAGGAAAGCGGCGACGGCCTGGTCCTTGCCGGTCAGTGGGCGCAGCAAGGGATCGTAGTAGGGATTGGGCAGGCAGCGCACGTCGAATACGAAGTCGGCATCGAGCGGGATGCCGTGCTTGAAGCCGAAAGACTGGAACAACAGGGTCAGCCGCGATTGATCCAGGCCGACGAAATCCTTGATCCAGGCGCGCAATGCGTTGGGATGCAATTCGCTGGTGTCTACCCGGTGGCCGAGGTCGTTAAGGGATTCCAGCATGTCCCGTTCCAACTCGATGCATTCCGGCACGGTGCGTTGCTCGCTGGAAAGCGGATGACGCCGCCGCGTTTCGCTGAAGCGCTTGACCAGCGCATCGGTTTTTGCTTCCAGGAACAGCAGGCGCACATCGTTGCCCTGTTCCCGGAGAACGGCCAGCGCCTCCGGCAGATGGTGCAATTGCCCGGCGCTACGCACATCCACGCTGATGGCGATGCGCGCATAACCGGCGGCGTCGAGGAACGATACGGTGGCGGGCAGCAACTGCGCCGGCAGGTTATCGACGCAGTAATAGCCGCCGTCCTCCAGCACATTGAGGGCGATGCTCTTGCCGGAACCGGACAGGCCGCTGATCAGGATGAGTTGCATGGCGTGATGGGTGATGGGGAATGGGTGATGGGGGATGCGTATCTCACTTCGCGTTATCCAGCATCAGCTTTTCGTGGCGCGCCATAAGCTCGAAAGTGCTGTTGATGCCGCGCAGGCGCAGGATGTGGTTGCGCACTGCGACTTCCGCCAGCACCGCGATGTTGCGCCCGGACGCAACCGGAATGCGCACTTTGGGCACCGTCACGGACAGGATGGTTTCGCTGTATTCCTGCAATTGCAGGCGGTCGCGCGAGGCCAGGTCGGAGCCGGCCAGTTTTTCGAGCTGGACGATCAATTTGAGGTTTTTTATCAGTTTGACCGCAGCTTCGCCAAACATCGCGCGAATATTCAGAATCCCTAAGCCGCGCACTTCGAGAAAATCCTGCAACAGCGGAGGGCAGCGCCCTTCCAGAGTGTCCGGCGACACCTGGTAAAATTCGACGATGTCGTCGGCAATCAGGCGATGGCCGCGCGTCACCATTTCGAGCGCCAATTCGCTTTTGCCGATGGCGCTGTCGCCGGTGATCAGCACCCCCATGCCCTGCACTTCCATGAACACCCCCTGCACCAGGATGCGCTCCGCCAACACCTGAGTAAGGTAGTGGTTGAGCGCGCCCATCAAACGCGGGCTGGGCTGGGTCGAGGCGAATAACGGCGCCGCCTTGGCGTTCGCCGTATCCAGTAGTATAGGGGGGATTTCCTCGCCGTTGGTGACGATAATCGCCGCCAGATCGTCGGAAAATAATTTGGTTATGGCCTGCGCAAGACTGTCCGCATTGAGGTTGCGCAGATACGCCATTTCGGCGCAGCCCAACACTTGCAAGCGGTTGGGGTGAATGAAATTGAGGTGACCGATCAGCGCCAGATTGGATGTTTGCAAAGAGTCGCCGGTAAGCAGCCGCGCGCCGCCGCCATTTCCGCCGACCCACTTCAGCGCCAGCTTTTCGCAGGTTTTGTCGAACATCTGCTGGACGCTGATTTGCGGCATGGTTTAGTTCTCTTGTCGGTCAATTCGGATTGAAATGGGTTACGGGTAATGGGTAATGGGTAATGGGTAAGGTGGTCGGGAGGGTTTCATCACCCATCACCCATCACCCATCACCCATTCACCCATCCCCCCATTCTTCAGGCCGGCCAGCAACTCAGCAGGCGGTGTATCCCGGCCACATCGGTCAGGCGCAGCAATTGCTCGCGCGTGGCCTGGTCGCTGAGCAGTTGCGCCAACTCACCGAGGATCAGCAAATGCATTTCGTTTGCCTGTTCCGGCACCAGCAATGCGAACACCAGGGTGACCGGCAGACCGTCGGGCGCGTCGAAGGGTATGGGTTTTTTCAGGCGCACGAATGCGCCCGCAGCCGCGCGCAAGCCCTTGATGCGCCCGTGCGGAATCGCGATGCCCTGCCCCATCGCGGTCGATCCCAGCTTTTCCCGCGCCAGCAGGCTATCCACCACCTTGGCGCGGGGCAGGCGCGTGCTGTCCTCGAATAGCGCGCCGATTTGCTCCAGCAGGCTACGCTTGCCGTCGGCGTCCATGTCGGCGACGACATTGGCGAGGGGCAGGATGTCCGCGATCATATTCATGGTTATCGCAAGCTAGATCATTCTTCGATAACGATATTTTTCTTCTCACCGCGGTGATGGTCGCCGTTCTTTTCCTTGTGCTTGACCACTTGGCGGTCCAGCTTATCCGTCAGGCTGTCGATGGCCGCATACAGATTGGCATCTTCGGCTTGGACGAAAATATCCTTGCCGCTGACGTGAACGTTGACTTCGGCCTTTTGCACCAGCTTTTCGACGGACAGGATGACGTTGACGTCGATCACAGAATCGAAATGGCGGGTCACCTTGGAGATTTTTTCCGTCACGTACTCGCGGATGGCGGGGGTGACTTCGATGTGGTGGCCGGTAATGTTGAGGTTCATTTTCTTAAAGCTCCTTGGTTTTGTTGCAGGGTTAAATGGATTTGCGCAGGTTGATTGTGGGAATCTGCAAAGCCTCGCGGTATTTTGCCACAGTCCGGCGCGCAACGTTGATACCCTGTTGGGAGAGTATCTCGGCAAGCTGGCTATCGGACAGCGGCTTTTGAGGATTTTCGGCGCTCACCAATTGCTTGATCAGCGCCCGGATCGCGGTCGCCGAACAAGCGCCGCCGCTGTCGGTGGAAACATGACTGCCGAAGAAATATTTCAGTTCGAAAATGCCCTTTGGAGTGAGCATGTATTTCTGCGTGGTGATGCGCGAAATGGTGGATTCGTGCAGCCCGACTTCCTCGGCGATTTCGCGCAACACCAGGGGGCGCATCGCCACTTCGCCATGTTCGAGAAAACTGCGCTGGCGCTCGACGATGGCCTCGGACACGCGCAAGATAGTGTCGAAACGCTGTTGCATATTCTTAATCATCCATTTCGCCTCCTGGAACTGGCTCGCCAGATAGCGCCCGGAATTGTCGCGGTTGCGCCGCATGATGTCCGCATACAGGCGGTTGATGCGCAATTTCGGCATCGCCTCGCGGTTCAGCGTCACCTGCCATTTGCCCTTGACCTTGCGCACTTCCACGTCATGCTGGATATAGCGCGTGTCGCTATGGGTGAACGCGGCGCCGGGGCGCGGATTGAGGTGGGTGATTAATTGCTGCACGATACGTAGCCGCTCGTCGTCGCAACCCAATAGCTTTTTCAGCTTGGTGAAATCGCGGGCGGCGAGCAGGTTGAGGTGGTTTTTAACCAATTGCAGCGCCAGATCGCGGCAAGGCGTTGTTGCGGGCAGGAGTTCCAATTGCAGCGCCAGGCATTCCGCCAGATCGCGCGCGCCGACGCCGGGCGGGTCGAGGTTCTGCAAATGTTTGAGCGCGGTGTGCAACTCGATGGGTTCGATTTCCAATTCGGATGGCAGCATTTCCGCCAACTCATCCAGGCTTTGGGTGAGATAGCCGTCCTCGTTCAACGTATCCACCAACAGACTCACCATGCGCTTGTCGCGCTCGGACAATTGGGTGACGCCCAATTGCCCGGCAAGATGGCTGGACAGACTGACCGATTCCGCCTTCATATGCTCGTAATCGGATTCCTCGTCCTCGTCGCCGCCGCTGCCCCAGCTCGTGCCGTCCTGCTCCCAGTCCGCTTCCGGGTAGCTTGCGTCCTGATAGTTCAACTCTTGGGTCGCATCCGGTTCGCTTTCGCTGCTGGATGGGGTCGTCGAATCGGCTGGCGCAGTCGCGCCGGGGGGCGCGCCATAGCCTTCCTCGGCGCTGCCGGTTTCCTCGTGATCGTCGCCTTCCGGGCGTTCGAGGAAAGGGTTTTGCTCGATAAAGGCTTCCAGCTCGGTGTTGAGTTCCAGCGTGGACAATTGCAACAACCGGATGGATTGCTGCAACTGGGGGGTAAGCGTGAGCTGTTGGGAAAGTTTAAGTTGAAGGCTGTGTTTCATGTCGTGGCTACCAGCCTGTGCTTGTGGGCATACTTCACAGCCGGAAATTCTCGCCTAAATAGACCTTGCGGACGCTTTCATTATAAACGATTTCCTCCGGTCGGCCAGCAGCCAGCACCGCCCCATCGTTGATAATGTAGGCGCGGTCGCAAATCCCCAGGGTTTCGCGCACGTTGTGGTCGGTGATCAGTACGCCGATGCCGCGTTCGGTGAGGAAACGGATGATTTTCTGGATGTCCAGCACCGCAATCGGATCCACCCCGGCAAACGGCTCGTCGAGCAGGATAAAACGCGGCTCACTGGCCAGCGCGCGGGCGATCTCGACGCGCCGCCGCTCGCCGCCGGACAGGCTGAGCGCCGCGTTGTTGCGCAAATGGCCAATGTGCAGGGAATGCAGCAACTCGTCGAGACGGTCGTCGAGCGCTTGTCCGGTTAAGTCCTGCAATTCAAGAATGGCGCGGATGTTTTCCGCCACCGTCAGTTTGCGGAAGATTGAGGCCTCCTGCGGCAAATAGCTTAATCCCAGGCGCGCGCGGCGGTGTATCGGCAGGTGGGACAATTCCTGCCCGTCGAGCAGGATGCTGCCGCCATCGAGGGCGGTGAGGCCGACGATCATGTAAAAGCTAGTAGTCTTGCCGGCGCCGTTCGGCCCGAGCAACCCGACCACTTCGCCGCTGGCCACCGCCAGCGACACGTCTTTCACCACCCAGCGGGATTTATAGCGTTTTTTCAGGCCGGAAACGATCAGTTCAGTCATGGAATCAGTTCTGAGTATTGAGTGCCAAGTTATGAGCGAATGACGCAACACTCAGCACTCGCCGGCCAGGGTAAATTTGTTCTCATAAATTCATGATAAAAATCAATGATGAAAAACGTTCATGAATCCCAGGAAAACTGAGCCGCAACGCTGCTCCACTCATGACGGCAATCCATAAAGACAAAACCTTTTTTACCGCAGAGGACGCGGAGGACGCAGAGGAAGAGCATGAGGGTTTTCCTCCGCGTCCTCCGCGTCCTCTGCGGTGAATCGGTTTTTTTCCGTGCTGAGAACAAATTTACCCTGACTCGCCGGCGCTCGGGACTTTCTACTCTTCATCTCTGGTTGGCAGTGCCGACGGCAGGCCTTAATTGGCATTGTTTGGATTGTTAGCGTTGTTTTGATTGTTGGGATTATTGACGTTAACGTTGACGGGCGCTTCTTCCCGCTTCTTCGGCTGGATCACCGCATGCACCCGACCGCGCGGATTGTTCGGGGTTACCGCTTCCTTGCCGCCGAGCACCTTGAAAAATTCGGTTTTGGCGTCGTAGGAAATATAGCTGCCGCGCACTTCGTCCTGGTTGCGCTTCATGCGCGCCTGGATGAACATCTCCACCAATTCCTTGCCGCTGTCGTATTCGATACGGTTTCCATAGCCTTCCACGAACTCATCCGTGGCTTCGCGCTTCTGCCGGAAGCTTGCCGGATTGCCGTAAGCGATGCCGTGGTTGGAGCCGTCCCGGTTTTCCGAAACCACCAGTTTATCGGCGCGTATCATCAGCGTACCCTGAGTCAGCAGCACGCCGCCCTGATAGACGCTGATTTTTTTCGCTTCGTCCACGGTCATATTGTCGGCTTCCAGGTTGATCGGCTTGTTGCGGTCGGCCAGTTCGGCGACTGCGGGCGATGCCAGCAAAGCAAGCAAGAGTATGGTTGCAACGGAATTGGTTTTTTGGTGGATTAACATGCTGTCCCTTTACGCGCGAAATGAAGTTCGATTATACGTGTCTTGCCGTCCAATTCCATGCCTCTCGCCAACATCAGCAAGGTAAATTTGCTCTCGCCCGGAGAAAAACCATTCACCGCAGAGGCGCAGAGGCGCAGAGGAAAAACAATGGGTTGTAGAATTGAATGGTTTTACCCTTTTCATCGATTTCTCTGCGTCTCTGCGTCTCTGCGGTGAATAATTTTTTTCTGGGCGAGAACAAATTTACCCTGCCAACATCAGTGGCGGCGTTATGCATGGCGGCTTCCCGGTCAGCCTGGACGATGTTTTTGCCGGGGCTGGCGCGCGGGCTGCCGGTGCGCGCGATGCGTTTGTTTCACCCGCGTCTTGCCGCGCGCGTTGCCTTTGTCTTTGCCTTTGCCTTGTCGGTAAACCGGAACGGTTGGCCGTTGCTCGACATTTTTCCGGTTTGCGCCCGGCTGAACATCGGCGACAGGTTTTGCGTCGGCAATAGGCTTTGCGTCGGCGACAGACCTTGGTGCATGGGTATGCTGCCCCCTTACGCGCGCAAGAAATTTGATTATACGTGTCTTGCCGTCCAATTCCATGCCTACGGCGCTAACATCGCTGTCGGCGTTGTGCATCGTGACTTCCCGGTCGGTCTGGACGAAATTCTTATCGGGGATGACGTGCAGGTAGTCGGTAGTCACGGTGAGTTCGCTGGCACCCCGTCCCGCCTCGCGCGTCACCTTCACCTTGTCGGTCAACCAGACCTGCTCGCCGTTGCTCGACACCTTGCCGGCCTGCGCTTCGATGTGCGTCGGCGGCGCACCTGGCGGAAAATTCGTCAAATGGGGACGCACCAGTTCGGTGGAGTCGTCGTCGGGATAATGCGTCATCCTGCCGGCAGTCAGCACATGCTTGGGCACGCCGTCCGGCCCCATGCGCGACGCAGTGAAATTTTCCACCCAATAATCCGGATCGTGGCGTCCGCTGCCGTCCTTCTTCGCCCCCGCCGGCTGCACCATGCGGTCGAGCCAGAAAGTCAGCAATGCGAGCAGAAACACCAGCCCGACCGGAAACCAGATAGACAGACGGTCTTTCATCATCAGAGGACAGAGGGCAGAGGACAGAAGACAGACTTTGAGGAAGCTTTTTCCGGCTCCTGCCCTCCGGTCAAATAAGGCGCCAATTGCGCCTCCAGTGGGTAGGGTGGATAAGCGTAGCGCATCCACCATCGCTCGGTGGATGCGCTACGCTTATCCACCCTACCAAGCTCGACTCTCCTCTCGACATTCATTTCAAATAAGGCTCCAATTGCGCGTCCAGCGCACCCTGCGCCTGCATGATCGCCTCACATGCCTCGCGCACCGCGCCGCGCCCGCCGCCCAGCCGGGTGACGTAATGCGCATGGCGACGCACCACTTCCGACGCGGCAGGCACGCTAATGGCCAAGCCGCAATGGCGCATCGCAGGCAGATCAACCACATCATCGCCCATAAACGCGCCCTGCTCCGCCGCCAGCCCGAGTTCCCGCAGCAAGGTTAGCAAAGCGCCCAGTTTATCCTCTATGCCCTGATACAAATACGCGATGCCGAGATTCGCGGCGCGCTGCGCCACCACGCGGGAAGTGCGACCGGTGATAATCGCCAGCTCCACCCCGCTACGCTTCAACATCTTCAGTCCATGCCCATCCAGCGAATTAAACGCCTTATACTCCTGGCCATCGTCGCCCAGATACAAACTGCCGTCGGTCATCACGCCATCGACATCAAAAACAATCAACTTAACCTGTTTAGCACGCCTGCAAAACTCATCCATCAAACCCCCTCCCAATACCTTGAGGCAATTTTTCTGTCCTCTGTCCTCTGTCTTCTGTCCTCTGATAGCTGTCCTCTGATATCAAACCACCCCGGCCCTAAGCAAATCATGCATATTCAGCGCGCCGAGCGCGGCGCCATCCTCGTCCGTCACCAGCAAGCCGTTGATCTTGTGGTGCTCCATCAACTGCACCGCCTCTGCCGCCAGCCGGTCGGGGGCAATCGTGCGTGGATTGCGCGACATCGCATCCCCTACCCTGAGAGCGCGTATGTCGCCGTTTTTATCCAAAGTGCGGCGCAAATCGCCGTCGGTATAAATGCCGACCAGGCGATCCGCCCCGTCCACCACGGCGGTCATACCCAAGCCCTTGCGCGTCATCTCCAGCAGCGCATCGGTCAACAGCGCATCTTCGCGCACGCACGGCAGCGCATCGCCGCCATGCATCAAGTCGCGCACATGCACCAGCAAGCGCCGCCCCAGCGCGCCGCCGGGGTGGGAGCGGGCGAAATCCTCCGCGCCAAAGCCGCGCGCATCGAGCAACACCACCGCCAGCGCATCGCCCAGCGCCAGCGCCGCAGTCGTGCTGGCGGTCGGCGCCAGCCCCAGCGGGCAGGCCTCCTGCTCGACGCTGGCATCCAGATGCACATCCGCCGCGCGCGCCAGCGACGAAGCGGGATTACCGGTCATCGCGATCAGGCGCGCGCCCTTGCGCTTGACAATAGGCACAATAGTCAGCAATTCCGGGCTTTCGCCGGAATTGGACAGCGCGATCAGCACATCAAACTCGGCGATCATGCCCAAGTCGCCATGGCTCGCCTCGCCGGGGTGTACGAAAAACGCCGGAGTGCCGGTGCTCGCCAGGGTAGAAGCGATTTTCCGCGCGATATGCCCGGATTTGCCCATGCCGCTGACCACCACCCGGCCTTTACACTGCAACATCAGGCGCACCGCCGCGCTGAAACTTCCGTCCAATCTGCCGATCAGATTCTGTATGGCTTGCGCCTCGATCTCCAGCACCTGACGGGCAAGCACCAGCGAATTTTCCGCCGATGGGTTATTTTTGCGGTTACTCATGGCTCACAAGTATACTAGAACATTGCCTCCTAGAGGCTAGAGACTAGAGGCTAGAGGCTAGTAAAATCCGGCGCGTGCGCCCCCCCTAGCCTCTAGTCTCTAGCCTCTAGCCTCTAGCCTCTTAAAAAATAAAGAGAAACAATGCACTCCACCCTGGAACTCGTCCTTATCCTGCTTACCGCCACCGTCCTGTTGGTGGCGCTGTTTCGCAGCCTGCGGCTGCCGGCGTTGCTCGCCTATCTGCTGGTGGGCATGGTGATCGGCCCGCATGCGCTCGGTTGGTTGCCGGAAAGCGAGGAAACCTCTTATCTCGCCGAGTTCGGCGTGGTATTCCTGATGTTCAGCATCGGCCTGGAATTCAGCCTGTCGCAACTGAAAGCGATGCGCCACAAGGTGTTCGGCCTGGGTGGCGCTCAAGTGCTGATAACCATGGCGCTGGTGCTGGCGGTTTCCATGACACTGGGCTTGAGTTGGCAAGCCGGCGTCGCGCTCGGCGGCATCCTCGCCATGTCCTCCACCGCCATCGTCAGCAAGTTGCTGGCCGAGCGCGTCGAGCTGCATTCCGCGCACGGACGCCGGATTATCGGCGTGCTGCTGTTCCAGGACTTAGCGGTAGTGCCGCTGCTGATCCTGATCCCGGCTTTCGCCACGCGCCAGGAACACCTCGGCGGCGCATTGCTGCTGGCGCTCGGCAAAGCGCTGGTGGTGCTATGGGTGCTGCTGTTCCTCGGGCAAAAACTGGTGCGCCCGTGGTTCCACCAGGTGGCGCGCCGCAAAAGCTCGGAACTTTTCATGCTCAACGTGCTGTTCGTCACGCTGGGGCTGGCCTACCTCACCCAGCGGGCGGGATTGTCGCTGGCGCTGGGCGCGTTCCTCGCCGGCATCCTGATTTCCGAAACCCCATACCGCCTTCAGGTGGAAACCGACATCAAGCCGTTCCGCGATATGCTGCTCGGCCTGTTTTTCATCACCATCGGCATGTTGCTCGACTTGAGTGAAGTATTCGCCAACTTCGGCTGGATAGTCCTGCTGTTGACGCTCATGCTCGCCGGCAAAGCGTTGCTGGTCATCGTCATCAACCGGCTGTCGGGCAGCGATTTGGGCGTTGCGATCCGTGCGGGGCTGGCGCTATCGCAAGCCGGCGAATTCGGCTTCGTGCTGCTGGCGCAGGCCGGGCAACTGCACTTATTGGAAGCGCGCATCCTGCAAATCACCCTGGCGGCGATGCTGCTCTCCATGCTGATCGCGCCCTTCCTGATCCAGCACAGCAGCCGCATCGTGCGCCGCTTCTATAGCGGCGAATGGAACGATCACGCCCTCAAGCTACATCAGGTGATGGTCAAAAGCGCATCGGTCAGCGGCCATGTCATCATCTGCGGCTATGGCCGCACCGGCCAGACACTGGCGCACTTCCTGGAACTGGAGGAAATCCCCTTCATCGCATTGGATTTCGACCCAGCGCGCGTCCACGCGGCGGCGACCGCCGGCGAAAACGTAGTGTACGGCGACGCCAGCCGGCGCGAAATCCTCATGGCCACCGGGCTAAGGCGCGCCAGAGCGGTGGCGGTGACTTACGACGACACCAAATCGGCGCTGAAAATCCTGCACCATGTGCGCGAACTGAATCCCGCGCTGCCGGTGATCGTGCGCACCACCGACGACGCCGAACTGGAAAAACTGCAACAGGCGGGCGCCACCGAAGTCGTGCCGGAAGTGCTGGAAGGCAGCCTGATGTTGGCCTCCAGCACCCTGATGCTGCTCAGCATCCCGCTCGCGCGGGTGGTGCGGCGCATCCGCCATGCGCGCGAAGGGCATTACAGCAAACTGCGCGGCTACTTCTACGGCGCCACCGACGAAACCGAAGAAGGCGCCGAAAGCAACCAGCCGCGCATGAATTCCGTGCTGCTCGGCGCAGGAACGTCCGCAGTGGGCAAAACCCTGGCGGAAATCAACCTGGGCGCGCTGTCGGTGCAAGTCACCGCAGTACGGCGGAACAACATCCGCGGCCTGGACCCGGCGCCGGAAACCCGCCTCGAAGCCGGCGACGTGCTGGTGCTGCTGGGCACGCAGGAAGGACTGGTCGCTGCGGAAAGCAAACTGTTGCGCGGGGGAGGGTAGCAGGGTAAATTTGTTCTCAGCACGGAAAAAACCGATTCACCGCAGAGGACGCGGAGGACGCAGAGGAAAAGCATGAGGGGTTTCCTCTGCGTCCTCCGCGTCCTCTGCGGTGAAAAAGGTTTTATTTTTATGGGTTGCTGCCATGAGTCGAGCAGCGTCGAGCAGCGTCGCGCTAAGGCAGCCAAATGCCGCGCCAAGTATTTCTGAAAGGATAGAGCCTATGAAACATGCAACTTCCAACGCTAAGGCGGTCATCTCGCGCCTGTTGGCGGCATCCGTATTCCTACTCGGACTGGGCTGGGGCGATGCCACAATAGCGGGCGCACACCAGGAAAAAGTCCAGGGCAGCAAAAACCTGGCCGTGCTGAGATTATCCGCGGACAAACTTTTCGTCGAAAATTCAGACGCCCTTTCCACCAAAGGAAAAGGCGAAATCCGCAAAATGATAAAAGACAACGGAACGCTAATCATGATACCCATGATAATCACCGGCCATACCGACAGGCTGGGCACGCACGCCTACAACCAGGATTTATCGTTTCGCCGCGCCGAGGCCGTAAGACGCTACATCAAAGCGCAGGGACATTTCGTGCGCATGGACGTGGCAGGCATGGCCGAAACCCAACCGCTGGTGTCATGCACCGGCGTGACCCCGTTAAAGAAACTGATCAAATGCCTGGCGCCCAACCGCCGCGTGGAAATCGAACGCCTTTACGGGGTCGATAGCTAAGTTGCATCCGGCGCAATCCCCGTTGGTTATCACACAGGGTAAATTTGTTCTCGTCCAGAAAAAAATTATTCACCGCAGAGACGTAGAGGCGCTGAGGAAAAACAACGGGTTGTAGAATTGAATGGTTTCACCCTTTTCATTGATTTCTCGGCGTCTCTGCGTCTCTGCGGTGAATCGGTTTTTTCCGTGCCAAGAACAAATTTACCCTGATTATCACATCCGCCATATTGAACCTTTTTAACCTCTGGCACTCTCATACGCAGAGTGCTAAAATCCAACCCAGGAGGTAATACAAGATGACGAATGCATTGATGGCGATGACGTTTCCGTCCGCGGTAGGCAATCTGGAAAGCTACATCCAGGCGGTTAAAGTCGTTCCGATGTTGAGCGCCGAAGAAGAAACCGCGCTGGGCCGCAAGCTGGCGCAGGAAGGCGACCTGAACGCGGCGCGAATGCTGGTGCTTTCCCATCTGCGGCTGGTCGTCAGCATTTCCCGCAACTATATCGGCTACGGCCTGCCGCAAGCCGACCTGATCCAGGAAGGCAACATCGGCCTGATGAAGGCAGTCAGGCGCTTCGACCCGGAGCGCGGCATCCGCCTGGTTTCCTTCGCGGTGCATTGGATACGCGCCGAAATCCATGAATTCATCCTGCGCAATTGGCGCATGGTGCGTATCGCCACCACCAAGGCGCAGCGCAAACTGTTTTTCAACCTGCGCAGCATGAAACAGGGACTGGGCACCCTAAGCCCGGACGAAGTCGAACGCATGGCGCTGGACCTCAACGTCAAACCGGCGGAAGTAGTGGAAATGGAAACCCGCCTGACCGGCCAGGATGTGGCGCTGGATTCAAGCTCGGACGACGACGAGGACTATGCCGGCCCCATCGCCTACCTGGCCGCGCAAGACGCCGACCCCGGCGAACGCTTGGCCGCCGAACAAACCACCCGCCTGCGCGAACGCGGTCTGGCGCGCGCGCTGGAAAGCCTGGACGAACGCAGCCGGCGCATCGTCAAAGCGCGCTGGCTCACCGACGACGCGATGACCCTGCACGAACTGGCGGCGGAATACGGCGTCTCCGCCGAGCGCATCCGTCAGGTCGAGCAAAAAGCCATGCAGAAAATCAAGGCGATGGTGACTGCCGAAGCCGGTTAGAGTGGGCACGGCTGCGCTTCACGCCGAGTAGGTAGGGACGTTGGTGATCGTTCCCACGCTCCAGCGCTCATCGTTACACACAAGTGTGGTGATCGTTCCCACGCTCCAGCGTGGGAATGCCGCCCCGGACGCTCCAGCGTCGCGTAGCGTTACCCATCCAACCGGCAAAACCACAAAGCTTTTGACGATTCACCTGCCGAAATATCCATGCGCTTACCGTTCTAGTTCTAGCCGCCATATTGGGACGCTGGAGCGTCCCATGCGTGCATTCCCACGCTGGAGCGTGGGAACGATCAACAACGTGCCCAGCCTACCGCGCTACCTTATTTTTAATCCGTTCGCCCTGAGCCTGTCGAAGGGTGAACGGATTAAAAATAAGGTAGTGGTGGATTGAGGCGGCAACCCATTAAAGACAAAACCTTTTTTCACCGCAGAGGACGCAGAGGACGCGGAGGAAACCCCTCATGCTCTTCCTCTGCGTCCTCCGCGTCCTCTGCGGTGAATAGGTTTTTTCCGTACTTAGAACAAATTTACCCTGCATCCTACAGGCTGTCGCGTATTGCCGCCGGGATTGCGCGAACGATGCGCCTCCTGGCGTCGGCACATCCTACGGCATTTCGTGTCTTCGCGTGAATCAATAGCAAGTGTCGTAGGATGTGCCGAGGCACGAGGCGCATCTGTCGCGTATTGCCAACGGTACGGTAGGCACTCAGCACTCAGCACTCACCAAATCCACTCGCCATTTCAGGTCAAAGTATGCTTTAATGCCCATTTTACCCTATCCTACCCCCGCCGCCATGCACGAAATCCGCCTACGCTTCACGCCCGCCGAGGGCGACGTATACCGCATCTCGCTCACCGATGGCGACGGCCAGCCCATCGGCGTCGCGGCGACTATCGAACCTTTCCTCACCGATGCCGACTACGACAATCTGCGCTGGTATCTGGAAGAATACATGGAACTGCCCGATGGCGGCGCGGTGGTGCGCGCCGAACGTATCGAGGCTGACCTGCAAACCTGGGGCAAACGTCTCCACGACGCCGTTTTCTCCAGCGCAGAAAATCAACAACAACTCCAGCGTTTGCTTGATGCCCATGAACCGCGCGAACTGACCCTCGCCACCAGCGACCCGGCGCTACTGCGCCTGCCTTGGGAGCTGATGAGCGATAGCGCCGGCAGCCTCGCGCTACGCGTCTCGGTGCGCCGCCAGCTCGACATCCCGAGTGAGCCGCCCGCCTCCGCCCTCACCATTGGGGTAAAACTGCCGCTACGCATCCTCTACATCGTCAGCCGCCCCGAAGACGCCGGCTTTATCGATCCCCGCCTCACCACCAAGGCGCTGTTCGCCGCACTCGATCCGCTGGGCGCGAACGTGCGCCTGGATTTCTGCCGACCGCCCACGCTGGCGCGCATGGGGGAAATGCTGCGCGAGGCGCAGCAGGCGCAGGACGACTACCATGTCGTCCATTTCGACGGCCACGGGACGTATTTGCCTGAAATGCAGATCGGCGCATTGTGCTTTGAAAAAGCCGACGACGGCAGCGGCGACGCGCAAACCGACCTGATCCCCGCCGACCGGCTGGGCGACCTGCTCGCGCAACACCGGATACCGCTGGTTGTGCTGGAAGCCTGTCGCAGCGCGACGCTGGGCAAGACCCTGGTGTTCCGCTCCGTCGCCCCGCGCCTGATCCAGGCGGGCGTGGGCAGCGTCCTCTCCATGGGACATGCGGTGCATGTCGCGGCGGCGCAAATACTCCTCGACCGCTTTTACCGCGAACTGGTGCGCGGCGCGACCATCGGCCACGCGGTCGCGCAAGGCCGCAGCGCGCTCAACGCCTCGCCCGCGCGCTGGCTGGAATACGGCCCCGGCGCGCGCACCCTCAAACTGCACGATTGGTTCCTGCCGCACCTTTATCAGCGCGGCGCGGACGATGCGCTGCTGCCACGGAAACCCGCCTCCCAGCCGGTGCGCCAGTACGACCTGTTCCTCAGCCACAACCACAACGACTCCACCCGCGTGGCAGCCCTTGCCCGCACCCTAGCGGAAAAGCACGGCCTGCGCGTCTGGCTGGATAAATGGGAATGCCGCCCCGGCAAACTCGAACCCCAATGCGAAGACGGCATCCGCAACAGCCGCTTCACCGTCGTCGCCGGCTCGCAAGCGGCGCTAAACTCGCAATGGGTCGATTGGGAAATTCAGAAACACCTGGCGCTTAATCCCAATTCCGACGCCGACCGCCTGCTGCCGGTGAAATTCGAAGCACTGCAACTCCCGCCTCACCTCAACGACCAGCTCTGGGTGGATTTCACCGACCCCGCGCAAGATGAAGAAAATGCCGCCCAGCTTGCCCAGCTCATCCGTAGCGCCGATGCCGAAGACGCCCGCCGCCGACGCGGTTTCCGTCCCCCGGCGCAGCAGCGCGACGAACACGGCCCCTTCCCGCCGCCGCCGAACTACGGCTTCCACGGACGCGCGCGCGAACTGTTGCTGCTGGAGCGCCGCTTCCGAAGCACACGCGGCATCGTCCTCCACGCGATGGGCGGCATGGGCAAGACCGCGCTCGCCACTGAGTCTGCCCACTGGTGGACGCATAGCGGACTATTCCGCGACGGCGCATGTTTCGTCAGCTTCGAGCAATGCACCAGCGCCGAGCGCGTGGTGCAAGTGCTGGGCTGCTACCTGATGGGCGACAAATTCAACCAATACCCCCCCGCCGAGCAACGGCGGCGCGCCATCGAAGATTTCCGGCAGAAAGCTGTGCTGATGGTGTGGGACAACTTCGAAAGCGCGCTGCCGCAGTTCAATGACGCCGCCGACAACCCCTACACCGACGAAGAGCGCCGCCTGCTCGCCGACTTGTTCCGCGACCTCACGGTAGGCGTCGGCAACGGCTGCCTGCTGGTCACCTGCCGCCCCGGCGACACTGGATTACCCGGTGCGGCGCGCCACGAGTTGCAGGGACTGGCGCGTGCCGACAGCCTGTGGTTGCTTGCGGAAATCCTCGAACGCCACGGCCTCAAACTGAGCGACCCCAAGCTCAGCCGCGACCATCTCGACCCGTTGTTAAACGACCTCGCCGACCATCCGCTCTCGCTAGAACTGGTCGCCCCGCACTTGCGCGATTTAACGCCCGAAGCAATCCGCGCCGACTTCGCCAAACTGCTGGATCAGTTCCGGCAGGATGCGCCGGAAGGGCGGAACAGCTCATTGCTCGCTTCGCTCGAATTCTCCCGGCGTCACTTGAGCGACGCCGCGCGCGCGGCGTTGCGTTGGCTCGGGCTGTTCAGCGGCGGGGTGTTCGAGGGGGTGCTGCTTGATGTCAGCCAACTCACCCCGGAGGCTTGGGCGCCGATATGCCGCGAGTTGCAGCGCATCGCGCTGGTGCGGGTGGAAAACGATATTCTGATTGGAAACCGTCCCTTCCTGCGCTTCCACCCGACGCTGGCCGCCGCCGTGGTGGACGGTGCGCTCGCGCAGCAGCCGGACATCCGGCAGCGCTACATTCAGGTCTATGGGGCGCTCAGGCAGGCGCTTCACAACGCGCTGAACGGCTCGCAATCCCGCGCCGCGCTGGCGATACTCGACCGCGAACAGGCCAATTACCGTAGCGCGGTGCGTTGGGCGATCAGCGACGGGCTGATCCGCGAGGCTGCCGATCTGGGGGACACGTTTTCCCGCTACCTCCAAAGGTACGGTCGCCTGCGCGAGCGGGATGCCTGGGTGACGCTACTGAAGGAGGCGACCCAACAGGGGGAATTCACGGAAGAGGCGGCTGCTTACGAGAGGCAACATGCCTGGACGCGCTTCCAGCAGGGCGACCCGCAGGGCGCGGTGGCGCAACTGCAAGCACTGATCGCACGACTGCGCTCGACCACGGCGTTCGATGCGGCGTTTCAGTTGGCACAGGCAGTAACGACATTGGGCAGGTTGCTCAACGGCTGTGGCGCTGCCAGCCAGGCGATTCCGATGCTTCAGGAAGCCCTCGTCCGGTGGGAAGCTCTGGTGGAAAAAGCCGGCGGCAAGCCGTGGGCGCCACTGCTGGCCGCCGGCGACCACGAGAAAGCGGCCACAGAACTGGGCAATCTCTCGGCGACCATGGGCGATCTGGCGAACGCGTTGAGAGGCGTAGGCCGGAACGACGAAGCGCTAGAGATGGCAGAGAAGGCGCTTAAGATCGACGAACAGCGCGGCAACCAACGCGAGGTCGCCGCCGGCCATGGTCAATGCGCCGTCATCCTGATGGCCGCCGGACGCTTGGATGAGGCCGATGCGCGCTACGATCTCGCGCTCGCCGCAGCCCGCTTGGCCGGAGACCGGGAGTTGGAGGGAGCGTTCCTCCAGCATCAGGGCATCCTTGCCGATGACCGCAGCCAGTTCGCCCGTGCCGCCGGCCTCTACCAGCAGGCGCTGCTGCGCTTTCAGGAAGCGGGCGCTCAAGCTTCGATGATGCGCACCTACAACTCCCTCGGCGTAGTCGAACAAAACTCAGGCCGACTGCAAGAGGCCGGAGCCTGGTATCGGAAATCCCGGCAACTGGCGGTGGCGTTGCAAGACCAGCCTTGCCTGGGGCAAGCCGCGCAGAACATCGGCATCGTTTTCCAAGATGAAGGTGTAGCCGCCCGCGAACAGGGCGACGAGGGCGCCGCCAAGCTCAAATTCCTAGCCGCGCTCGACTCGGTGCAGGAAAGCCTGCAAGTATGGCAAGCGCTCGGCAACCAACCCTACGCAGCCGCTTCCTTCGGCCAGCTTGCCCAAATCCACCTCCTGCTCGGCGACCTCGCCGCCGCCGAACATCACGCCCAGGGAGCCTGCCGGATTCGCGAATCCCTCGGCCTGAAGGAAGTCTGGAAAGACTACGCCATCCTCTCCAACATCGCCGCAGCCCGTGGCGACAGCGCCGCTGCCGCAGCATGGGCGCAAAAGCGCGATGCCAAGCGCGCCGAACTGAAACGTCTCGCCGGAGGCGGCCCGTCCGGCCAGATGCTTGAAGCCCTGCAAGCGCTCACCCTCGCCTGCGCCCAAGCAGGTTTCGGCGGCCAACCGCTGGCGAATGAGGCGGAAGCCGCCCTGTCCACCCTCGACGGCTACCCCGCCCCGTTGCCGGAATTTAGCGCCACGCTACGCCAACTCGCCGCAGGCCAAATCCCGGCCATCCCCGCAACCCTGCCCGCCGAGTTGCGGCAATTCCTCACCGGCATCGTCGATGCAATCCGGGCAGCGTCGTAAAATACGGCGAAACACCCACCGCGCCAGCCGGGGGCCAGGGTAAATTTGTTCTCAGAAATTCATGATAAAAATCAATGATGGAAAACGTTCGTGAATCCCGGACAATCTTAGCGCAACTTTGTTCGACTCTGCTCGACTCATGGCGGCAACCCATAAAGACAAAACCCTTTTCACCGCAGAGGACGCGGAGGACGCAGAGGAAAAGCATGAGGGGTTTCCTCTGCGTCCTCCGCGTCCTCTGCGGTGAATCGGTTTTTTCCGTGCTGAGAACAAATTTATCCTGAGCCGGGGGCTTTGAAGCCTTTACGGGGGGCGGGCGTCTCGCCCGCCAATCACCAGGACGGGCGGGACGCCCATCCCCCAGCCTGCTTGGCTTAGGAAAAATCCGGTATTATGTAGCTATTGCACAAAGCGAGTTAAAACAATAGGTTACGTAACATGATAAATCTTCTATTATTTTCGTAACTGATTGATTAATTAGAAGCCAATTACTGGCTTTGTGCGGTT
>JBAYVP010000048.1:0-20785 GCA_041674485.1 Sulfuricellaceae bacterium | reverse complement strand
CGGGCTGGAGTGTGCGGTTTTCCGGGTGCAGGGCAAGGCGCAACGACGCGGAATGGTCATTCCATTCCAAGGAGTTGCAACGCCGCCATGCGCCCGGAAAACCGTGCAATCCAGCCCGTAGCGTTCTCACCAGACGGGTGAACGTAAAAAGATAGATGACAAAGTTGTTTAGAACCACTATGTTGCACATCTTGGCAAGCGGTCAACTGAGCTTTCTAGGATGATCAATCTTGATGGAGTCCGAAATGAGAGATATGAAATATCCGGGCCAGCTTGTTTAGCTCAAATAGCTCTTTGTGCTATGCATGAAAATAGTGTCGCTGGACAATTTCAGCACCGATTGTCGATTTTCCACCTATCCAACAACATATGAAAACCGTCATTCTCTGCGGCGGACGCGGCACCCGCATCCGCGATGTCGCCGACAACATCCCCAAGCCGATGATTCCGGTGGGGCGACTGCCTATCCTCTGGCATTTGATGAAGTATTTCGCCGGCTTCGGGCACAAGGAATTTATTCTGTGCCTGGGATACAAGGGGCAGATTATTAAGGAATTTTTTCTCAACTATGAGGCGCAGACGCGGGATTGCACCGTTACCTTGGGCGCCAATCAGTCCGTCGAGTATCACACCAACCATGAGGAGTCGGACTGGCGCGTCACGTTGGCCGATACGGGGTTGGAGACGATGACCGGAGGGCGTATTCGCAAGATTCGCCAATATGTCGGCGATGATGCGCATTTCATGCTTACTTACGGCGATGGTCTTAGCAATGTCGATTTGGACAAATTGCTGGCGTTTCACTTGGATCACGGACGTATTCTTACTGTAACGGGAGTGCGTCCGCCAGGGCGCTTTGGCGAGTTAATGGCGGACGGCCAGGGGTTGGTGACGGAATTCAATGAGAAACCCCAGGCTACGGGAGGGCGCATCTCAGGGGGGTTCTTCGTATGTCGTCGCGAGTTGTTCGATTATCTCGATGACAGCGAGAGCCTTGTTTTTGAGGAGGAGCCGATGCGCGCCCTGGTGCGTGATCGGCAACTGGCGGTCTATGAGCACGACGATTTCTGGCAATGCATGGATACCTACCGTGACTGGCAATTTCTGAATGGGTTGGTTGAAAAGGATAAGGCGCCATGGAAAACCTGGTAAGTGCGCTGTCGGTGTTTCGCGGCAAGCGGGTGCTGGTCACCGGCGATACCGGTTTCAAGGGTTCCTGGTTGAGCCTGTGGCTGGCTGAGGCAGGCGCCGAGGTCTACGGCTTTGCGCTGCCGCCGGGGCGAATCGACGATCACTTTAACGTGCTGAAACTTGCGGATCGCATCCAGCATCACAATGGCGATATCCGCCACTTGGATCAACTTGGCGCCTGTTTTGAGAGAGCAAAACCGGAGTTTGTGTTTCACCTGGCAGCTCAAGCCTTGGTGCGGCGCTCGTATCGCGACCCCAAGGAAACCTTCGATACCAACGTGGGCGGCTCGGTGAATGTGCTGGAGTGTGTGCGCCGCACGCCTTCGGTTCGTGCGCTTATTTATATCACTTCCGATAAGTGTTATCGGAATCGGGAATGGGTCTGGGGCTACCGCGAGAACGATGAATTGGGCGGTCATGATCCCTATAGCGCATCAAAGGCCGCAGCTGAATTGGTTTTTTCGGCTTACGGTGATTCATTCTTTCGGGCGCGCCCGGATTTTGGCTTTGCCTCGGTGCGTGCCGGCAATGTGATCGGCGGCGGTGACTGGTCGGAAGACCGGATTGTGCCGGACTGTTTGCGCGCCCTACGTGAAGGGCAGCCCATCGTGTTGCGTAAACCCAATGCTACCCGCCCCTGGCAGCATGTTCTGGAGCCTTTGGCGGGCTATCTTACCTTGGCTGCGGCGCTGAAGCGTGATCCCCAAGAGTTCTCCGGCGCCTGGAATTTCGGACCTAACCCGGACGCTGCCCGTAGTGTGCATGATCTGGTGCGGGGTGTTGTTGGGGCATGGGGTTCCGGTCAGATCAAGGTGCAGTCGTCGAGTAGCGACCCGCATGAGGCGGGACTGTTACACCTCAACTGCGACAAAGCGCGCCATTGCCTCGGCTGGAAGCCCTGTTGGGATTTCGACCGAACGGTGCAGGAAACCGTGGCATGGTATCGGGATGTCGCATCCGGCAGTGAGGTGGCTTCGGTGAGTGTGGCTCAAATTCAAGCATATATGGAGAGTTTTCATGATTGACGGCGTTATCGTTACCCCTCTTCGCCAGATACTGGATGAGCGCGGCAAGGTGATGCACATGCTGCGTACTACCGACCCTCATTTTATAGATTTTGGCGAGATATATTTTTCCACCGTGTATCCGGGCGCGATAAAAGGGTGGCATATCCACAAGATTATGACCCTCAGCTATGCGGTGCCGCACGGCCACATCAAGCTCGTTATTTACGATGATCGCGCCGACAGCCCCACCAAGGGCGAAGTGCAGGAGATTTTCATGGGGCAGGACAATTACTGCCTCGTCACCGTGCCGCCGATGGTTTGGAATGGATTCAAGGGGATAGGCACAGAAATGGCGATAGTTGCCAATTGCGCATCGATTCCGCACGATCCCGATGAAATTGAACGGATGGATCCCTTTGACCCGTCTATCCCTTACGATTGGGCGATCAAGCATAGATGAAGCGGATATTGATTACCGGCGCGTTCGGCTATGTTGGCGGACGGCTTGGCCGCCATCTTGCCGAACAGGGCTATCAATTGCGCCTTGGGAGTCGTGATGCCACACGCCAGCCGCCGCAGTGGCTGGGTTCCGGCGACATCAAGGCAACAGACTTCGACAGCGACGCCTGCCTGGAAGCAGCCTGCCAAGGCATAGATTGCATTATCCACCTTGCCAATACCAATGAAGCGGTAAGCCGCACCGACCCGGAACTGGCGCTAAGCGTTAATGGCGGCGGAACCATTAAGCTCTTGCGCGCCGCCTCAATAGCCGGGGTCAAGAGGGTGATTTATCTTTCCACCGCCCATATCTACGGTGCGCCGCTGCAAGGCGTTATTAGCGAAGAAACGTTGCCTCGTCCGCGCCATCCCTATGCCATCACCCACCGGGTGGCGGAGGATTTCGTGCTGGCCGCCGATGGCGGGGACCAACCAAAATGTTTCGTGCTGCGGCTTTCCAACAGCTTTGGCGCGCCCGAACTGGGCGTGGATTGGACGCTATTGGTCAATGATCTATGTCGCCAGGCGGTGACGCAAAAGAAGTTGGTGCTACGCTCAGCCGGGTTGCAACGGCGGGATTTCCTCACCCTCACGGATGTGGGGCGGGCTGTTAGGCACGTTATCGAACTGCCGCAGGAACGTTGCGGCGATGGCCTGTTCAATCTGGGTGGCGAAAACCCGATGCGTATTCTCGATGTGGCGGAAAGAGTGGCGGGACGCTGTGAAGCGTTGTTGGGGTTCAGGCCGGAAGTGCAACGCCCGGATCCCGCCTCGGGCGAAAAATCTCCGTCGCTCGACTATCGGATAGATAAACTGAAGGCAACGGGCTTTACGCTGCATTCGAATATCGACGAAGAAATCGATGCCACCCTCAAGTATTGCCATCGGTCTTTCGGGGCGGGATGCTGATATGGCAAGCCCGGTAGTTTCCGTCGTTATCCCAACCTATAATCATGCCCAATTTCTCAGGGCAGCCATTCAGTCGGTATTGGATCAGACTTTTACCGATTGGGAAGCCATCGTCGTCAATAATTACTCAGAGGATGAAACGGCAGAGATAGTCGCCTCATATGATGACCCGCGAATAAAGCGGGTCGATTTCCACAACCATGGGATTATCGCGGCGGCGAGAAATCATGGCATTGGCTTGGCACTTGGGGAATTCGTGGCTTTCCTGGATTCAGACGACATTTGGTATCCCGACAAGCTGAAACGATGCATTGAGAAACTCCATGAGGGAAACGATGTGGTCTGTCATGGAGAAGCCTGGGTGAAAGCAGGGCGCCCTCCCCGAAGGATGTATTACGGACCGCAGCGCAGAACAAGCTACTTATCCTTGCTCTATGACGGCAATTGTTTATCGACTTCGGCTATTGTGGTTCGCAAAACCGCGTTGATCCAGGTTGACGGTTTTAGCGAGCATCCGCAGATGGTCACGGCAGAGGACTACGAACTGTGGCTAAAGCTGGCGAAAGCCGGCTGTCGCATAGCGCTCGTTGATGAGATTTTAGGCGAATATCGCATTCATGGAGGGAATCAGAGCAAGGCGGTGATGCGCAATTTACAGGCCGAACTGGCGGTGCTTGAAAAACATTTTGGAGAAATTCCACGCCGTGGATTTATTTCCTGGCTGCGCAGGCAAAGGCGGTTTGCATTGGCCTATTATGGCGCCGGGCGTGGAATGCAGGCGGAAGGCAGCCATGTCGATGCGTTACGCTGGTTTGCCCGTTCGTGGATCACCTATCCGTTCATTGCGCGCGCTTACGCTGCCATATTGATCAGCTTACTCGCACCCATTAAGCAAGCCATAATTGTCAAGGGGATAAAATAAGCAGCTTTGAACCAAGAAAGCTCAGTTGACCGCTTGCCAAGATGTGTGGCAAGGCATAAACAGCTCGGCTATACGTTTCGCATTCACCCGTATGGTGGTGCGCATGGCGGCGTTGCAACTTATCGGGAAAACAATGGCATAACCACTCCGCGTCGTTGTGCCTCTTGTGCCCATACCCGACAGCCTACGGCTCGGGCACTGTCGGGTATGCCCTGCACCCGGAAAACCGTATACTCCAGCCCGTTCAACGGAGGTTTCTAGGTTTAATTGTGTGAACACACTCAAACAACATGTCAAGCAAGTTTACTGCCCTCCCCGAAGAGACAGCGGCTGGTCTCTTGAGGCTTTTCTCGGGCAAGGCGAAGTTCGCTATTTCAGCTACGGGCGCTATGCGCTACGCGAGGCGCTAATCGCTATCGGAATCCAGAAGAAGGATAATGTATTGGCGCCGGCATTCATTTGCCGGGATTTGTTGGCGGCAATTAACTCGCTGGGCGCCACCCCGGTTTTTTATACGGTCGGAAAAGATTTGGGGTTGGCGGAGTCTCCCGATAGCTTGCCCCAGGCGCGCGCCATTCTTGCCGTAAACTACTTTGGTTTTCCTCAGAATCTGGTTCCTTTCAAGGCTTATTGCAGCCGGACGGGGGCGGCGCTTATCGAGGATAATGCTCATGGCTTGCTAAGCCGCGATGAAACCGGGCAACCGCTCGGAACACGGGGCGACCTGGGCATATTCAGCCTGCGTAAAACGGTTGTGCTGCCCAATGGTGCGGCGCTCTTTCTGAATCCCACCCAAAACGACATCAAATTAAGTCCCCAAGCGCCTTTTTCAAACCGGACTTTACCGTGGTCTTTCAGGGTGAAGCATGGGCTGCGAATCTTGTCCCCTGTCGTGGGGTGGAAGGGCGCACGACTGTTTACTTCGTTGGGCCGTCGATTAAGAAAAATCAGAACCGGATATGAAATTGCTCCCTCGCCAGTTGATGCCGAATTCAGGATGCCGGGAAACGCTTCGCCGTGCAAGGACTTGATAAGTATGCTGGCGTCGCTGGATAGCGAAGGGGAAGCTCACCGACGTAGGGCGCTTTACCTGGCGCTTGAAGCAACGATCAAAAATGCCGGTGGCGAACCTGTTTTCAAGCAGCTGCGTCCCTATGTCGTGCCTTATGTATTTCCCTTTTATGCGTCTAAAGAGCAAGCACTCGCTGTAAAACAAAAACTGGAAAAACTGGGGCTTGAATGCCACCCGTGGCCGGAATTGCCCGACGCGGTCATGGCTCAAGCGCCTGAATATTACAAAAATGTCTGGATGGTCAATTTCATATGGTGAGTTGGGTGCTGCTTTCCCGCGATAAGGCAGCGGAATCCTGGGATAAGAATCTGTTGCGGTTCGACGACTTTACGCATACTCAAACTTATTCCTGGGGCGAATATCGTAGCGCGTTCGGCTGGCAACCTTACCGTTGGGCAGCCAGTGGCGCCGATGGTGAAATAGTAGCCATGATGCAGGGATTAGTCCGAATATACCCTGGACGGATCGGGCTGATTTGGGCGCCGGGAGGCCCCGTTGGGGATATTCAGTGTTGGAATTCCGAACTGAGAAGGGCGATTATTGAATCGACAGGGCTTAAGAGGCTATATGTCCGCATAGGTCCAACACGGCTCTACCATGCAGAGGATGTTTTGGCGCTTCGTTCGCTTGGCTGGCAACGAAGCGCAGCGCCATTGTTAAGCGGGTTAAGCATGATGTATAACTCCGCCCAGGGCGAGGAACTGCGAATTGCTTCATGCACGCGTAATTGGCGCCATAACTTGCGCCGCTCCGATAAATATGGCTTGACCTACCACCGCTGGAAGAATCCCGATATCGAAACCATGTTCGGCATTTACCAGTCCATGCAGGACTATAAAAGTCTCGGTCAACAGTTTGCCAGGAAAGAGCTGGCAGAAATGTTCGACAAGCTGGGCGATCATATTGTCCTCTATCGTTGCGACGATGAAAAAAGCGAGCCGGTATCGTTGCGTGGATGCATTATTTATGGTGACAAGGCGTGGGACCTATTCGCGGCTACCTCGGTGCAAGGCCGGAAGATCTACGCGTCTTATGGTCTATTCTGGCAGTTGATGCGCCATTGCCAGGAAATAGGTGTGCGTCGCTACGACATGGGCGGAATCGACCCATTGCATAATCCCGGTGTTTACGACTTCAAAAAAGGCACCGGCGCCATGCCGCTGGAATATCTCGGGGAGTGGGATTGGGCAACTTCAGCTTTGCTTGGGGCAGGCGCCAACTGGATGATTTCACGCAGGGAAGGTGCATTGTAGCCAGTTTAGGCGGGTAGCGGCAGAGCGCAACAGTTGGCAGCTTGAATCAACAATTGATTGTATTGTGGTGGATAGCCCATAGTTTTTCTGGATGATGTGGAACTGTTGCATGCTGAAACTTTCGAAATCGCAATTGGAACAGCGCATCCGTCAAATTGCGAAGGAAGACACTTCCAGACTGGTTTTTACGCGTCATACCGAAATGCGCATGAGGGAGCGCAAGATATCAAAAACAATGGCACTGGATTGCTTGCGTAACGGGCATATTCGCCGCATACCGGAACCGAACACCCTGTATGGCACGATAGAGTGCCGAATGGAGCACTATGCGGCTGGGGTCACTTTCGGGCTGGTAATCGCTGTTTCCGAGCTTGAACCCAATTTGATTATTGTAACCGCGATGAATATCGAGGATTAGAACCATGTACCATTTTACCGATGGTGACCTGACCAATATCTGGCTGGCAAATGGCTATGCAGAACATAAAACATCTTATGGCAAAGCTGTCTCCATCCACGACCTGGATGGGCTAATCCGCGCCGTGTGCCTTGCTCTGGTAAACAAGCCGCACAAGCTGACGGGAAGGGAGTTTCGCTATCTTCGTCAAAACCTGTTGCTCTCACAAGATTCGGTCGCATCTCTGCTCGGTTGTCCCGAGCAAGCTATTTCGCTTTGGGAGCGCCATGGCAAAGTCCCACTTTGGGCCGACAAGTTGTTGCGCATGGTCTATATCGCTCGTGTGCAAGGCGACACCACTATCAAGGAAGCTATAGACCGCTTGAATTTTGTAGATCGCGTGGTAAATGAAAAAATCATATTCCATGAAACGGAAGAAGGATGGGAAACCGCAGGTGAAGAGTTGGAAAGTCTTGCTGCGTGAAGCGGTTTTGCAATTGGCTTGATGCCGGACAAAATGTAACGGGAGGATTCTAGCCGCACAGAGCGACAACCAGCATGTGTTCAGTTATGGAAAACGTGGAAAGATGTTGGCGTCCACTTTTCTGCTGGGTAACATAATATTCCACCCGTTGCAACGTAATACATTGTTTGACATTGAATGCAAAGCAATGTACGATAAAGACATCGTAATGCTTGGGATGGAATGACAATGGAACTTATAATTCGCAAAATTGGAAATTCAACGGGGCTGACCTTGCCTACTGCCTTGTTACGTGATTTGGGGCTTGTCGTCGGGCAAGTTATGTCGCTCAATAAAACGGAGGATGGTGCTTTAGTGCTGCGCGTTAAATCCACACGCAAGAAATACACTGCGAAAGAATTGAATGCCATGTGTGATTTGAATGCGCCGATGCCGGAAGACCTGATTGCCTGGGATAATATGAAGCCAGTCGGTAATGAAACACTATGACGCAGGCGAGGGTGAATAAACCGATGGCGATAAAACAAGGTGATGTAGTGCTAATCACACTAGACCCCACAGCAGGTTCCGAGATTCGCGGCACACGGCCTGTGTTGGTGTTATCCAACGCCGAATTCAACCGAAGTGGACGCGCATTGATCGCGCCTATCACCCAAGGAGGCAATATTCAGCGCATCGCTGGTTGGGCTGTAACACTTATGGGTGGGGGCACGGTAACGCAAGGGGTGGTGGTGGTCAGTCATTGCCGCGTAATCGACTTGGCCGCACGGGGCGCTAAAATGATTGAGGCTGTGCCAACAGAAATCACTGAAGAAGCGCTTGCAAAATTGCACGCGATGGTTGATTGATAGCACGGGTGTAAGAGAGATGAATCATGCTGACATTAAATATTGACTATGAGGTTTTACCGGATAGATTGGTCACCATTAAATTGCCGGAAACTGTTCCTCTTGGGCGGCATAAACTGGTGATAGTGTTGGAAGATTGAGCTGTACGACCAGACTGTACCAATATGCTGCATGAAGCGCATATAACGACCAAGCTTAACGAGCTTATTAAAAAACGTTGTAACCGCTCAGGTACAACATAATGTGGTTTTGCTTATCTGTCTGCACAGCATCTAGTGTTTCAATGCCTGAAAAATGATCAAAAATCGCCAAATTTTATGTGATTTTTGGCAATGCAAAATATGTAAATTCTTTTTAATTCATGATGTTATAAGGTTTCTACCTATACCTGAGCAGTTACAAAACGTTACGAATTATCGCTTAGCGAACCACTGTTGGATGCTGAGGAGATGGCTGCACGCCATTATTTTTGAAAAAGCTCCAGAAGGATATATTCGGATTCGTTGAAGAGTTACCTGGCGCCAATACCCAAGGTGCTACGCTCGATGAAGCTCGTGCCAACCTGATTGAAGCAGTTGAACTGGTGCTTGAGGCGAATAAATTTCCGGCGGAAGAGGAGATTCGAAGGTGCAAAATTATTCGTGAAGCCTTTCAACATACTGTTTTTGCATGAAGCGTCTCGATTTGATAGGGCATCTCGAAAAACAGGGGTGCCAATTGTTTCGAGAAGGGGAGTCATTCAGTTCATATTAATCGTGCTACTCGTAAATCAATGACAGTACCAAGACACCGAGAGGTGGAAGAATATCTTTCCCGAAAAATTTGCCGTGATCTTGAAATTCCTGTTCCATAACACCCGATCACGCCCCACAATTCTTGTTGAATACGGGGAAATATGAATTCAACGAAGGGAAGTGAGCTGATGTTTAGAGCCAGCTATGATACACATCTTGGTAAGTGGTCAACGGGTGGGCTACAGGGTAAATTCGTTCTCCGCGCGGAAAAAACATTCACCGCAGAGGCGCAGAGGAAAAACGATGGTTGTAGAATTGCAAAGTTTTATCGTGGCGAAAAAAATGTTGTAACCAATTGATTTCTCTGCGCCTCTACGGTGAATAAGGTGAATAATTTTTTCCGGGCGAAAAGAAATTTACTTTGAGGCGCCAAGTTCAATTGTGAAAAACATAGGCAAGGCGGGGCATCAAATAAATAATTGCATCCTTGAGCCAACCTTGCCGAACAAGCTGTATCCAGTGCCGGTTTTCCGGCGGAAGATTGGCAATATAGATATTTAGTTCAGCACTGGGGATTTTCAGCAATTTGTTGTTCGTTGAGTCATAAATGCTAATTTCATTTCCGACCTGAAAAGTATTGCCATACTTAATATCTTTAACCATGCCATTTTCCCAGCGATAATTATGATTCAGAGATGAAATGCGATAGTCGTTTGTTTTGCCTTGGGCAAAGCTTATGATGTCTCTTACCGCATAACTTTCAGAAAAAAATTCAATATGGCTTATGGGTCCGAGATGGCTATATTGATTGCCGGAAACAAAAAGGATGTCATTGCTGCGTATGGCGTCTAATTCGCCATTAGCACGTATAGCTTCGATAATGCCATGTTGTTTTTGGTTCCAGTCTTTCCAGTGTTCTGATAATCCCGCAATACTCATTGACAAGGTAAAAAACACCATGAGCGCCGCAGGTTTCTTCCAGGGAATGGAGACAAGAAATAGGGCGAGCAGGAGGCTTCCATAATAAGTAACACGATTACCTAAATTAAATGCAATTTGGGGATACATTCCCGATATGGCGAAAATCAGAAATCCGCATAAACCGACGCCGGCAAAAGCAATAAACAGAGGTTTATTAAACGATGGTTTGCTTTTTGAAAGGAGTTTCAAGAAGAACAATCCGATCAGGATGGAAACAACAAAAGACCACCAACTTAACGATAGAATGCTGTAATAAATCTTGAGCCAAAACGACGGGCCAATAGCGGAATCCAAAAACGTGCCCACTTGGAGAATAAGCTGTTTCACCACGTTTGAAATATTGGAAACGTCTTTTGTCCTGAATTCGCTGGTCCCGGAAAGCTTGGTAATCGTCAAGTAATAAACAATGTAAATGCTTTCCGGGATGATAAAAAGGAGAAATTTTTTATATTCCTTGGCGGCTAAGAAAGTTAATGACAATCCCCCGAATAATGCCGGCGATGCATAGGACCAGAAAGCGCCAATAAATCCGAGGGGGATGCCGATAAAGTTGCGTTCCCGATTGATATAAACATGTGCCAGCATTATCCAGGCTCCGGTCATCAGAAAATAGCTTCCGACGAGCCAATAGTTGCAGGCATCGTGTAGCGGATATAGCACAAATACGATTGAAAACAAGAAAGCGCGCTGTTTTTCTATGTATTGACTGGAAAACAACCATGCGGCATAGACGGCAAAAAGAGAAATTATAGTTTTTGCTATGTCGTACCATACTTCGTGGTGATCAAAAAAATAAATTTGAGCAAAATTAAAATACATTGAAGGGAGAACAAAAAAATAAGTTGGGCTTGTTTTATAAATTTTTAATAAGTCTCCCAATGTCCAATTCTTGGCAATGTATAGAAAATCATAGTCATCCCCATGAATTCCCGTTCCGTAGAAAAGGTATGTGAGGATAGCTGCGGTGAGTCCAAACCACAACCAAGAGCGATTCTGAACAATTACCGTCTTTTCATAGTCATTTTTCATAAAATTTCCGGCTTAATTTTCCGTATATTTGACGGTTAGCTATTGATTCTGTGGTGAAATATTGAGAAAACATGGTTCGGTCGATGTTACGCGGCAACATGTATTTTAATATATTTGGATGGTAAACTGGTGCTCGCAGCGCGATTTCGGTCGCATGGCGGCGTCACGGAAGTGGCCTTGTTCGAAAAATCGTTGATGTTAACGCCGAAATTTAGCCCGGATATTTCATAAATTCGTGCGATGATCGCGCAGGATTTTGTTTTATAGGTGAATTTTGCGATAGCGCGGCGTAGTTATTCATACGTCCGACTGAGCGAAATTTGCCTATGAAACAAAAGACCAGCGAGGGCGTGCGCAATTTGTGAAACATCCGGGTTAGGTATTCTGAGGCGAATAGCGTTAATTTATAAAGTTCGGTCGAGCCGAGCATCTTGTCTTCAAACTGTTTTTAACTAAAATTGAGTGCATTATGCCACATCTTTCCATAGTTATTCCTGTATACAAGGCCGAGGGGTGCCTGGAAGAATTGTACTGTCGTTTAAAGATTGCGCTGGAAGCGGTTACCGCTGATTTCGAGATCATTTTGATAGAGGATTGCGGCGACGACCGCTCCTGGCCAATGATAATCGAGTTGTCAAAGCAGGATTCGCGGGTCAAGGGCATCCAATTCAGCCGTAATTTCGGTCAGCACTACGGCATTACAGCCGGGCTTGATTATTGTTGCGGGGACTGGGTGGTAGTGATGGATTGCGATCTTCAGGATCGCCCGGAGGAAATACCGCGACTCTATGCCAAGGCGCAAGAAGGCTACGATGTGGTGTTGGCGCGACGCGGCGTGCGTCAGGATCCCTTGCTTAAGAGGTTGACCTCCTGGCTATTTTACCGCCTGTTCAGTTACTTGGCTGATATTGAGTACGACGGGGAGATCGGCCAGTTTCGCATCATGTCGCGCAAGGTTGTGAAAAATTTTTGCAGTATGCGCGAACAACTGCGCTTTTTCAGCGGCTTGGTGCAGTGGATGGGCTTTCCCACGGCCAGCATCGAGGTTGGTCACTCTGAACGTTTCGCGGGAAAGTCATCTTATTCGTTCTCTAAGCTGTGGAAATTGGCTATCGAAACCATCATAGCGTATTCCGACAAACCATTGCGTTTGGCAGTACGATTAGGATTTTTGATGGCATTTTTTTCTTTTTGTTATGGTGCGTACATTCTCGGGCGGGCAATGATTTATGATTCACCGGTTCCGGGATGGAGCAGCTTGATTGTTTCGTTATATTTTATCGGCGGGATTATAATTTTTATCCTTGGCATTATGGGAATCTACCTTGGCAAGACTTTTGGAGAAAGCAAGAAGCGACCACTGTACATCGTCAGCAAAGCGACTTTTACCGATAAAAACATTTGAAAAATTTTGGAAATTAATTAATCTTGAAAGCATTAATATTTTCTCTCGGTCTTAAAGGCTTTAGCGTTGTTAGGGCACTAGCTGAGTCATCAAGCTGTCCGTCAATTTTCTGCGTTATTGGGCAAGATAGTGGTGTGCTTGATGATTACAGCTTTAAACTTGTTTCATATTGTAATCAGCGAAATATTAAATATTCTTTACGCGAAGATATTTCTTATAACGTGGACGACTATGATTTGTTCTTTGCTGTTGGTTGGCGATGGATTATTCGTGGTATACCACAAGAAAAATTAATTGTTTTTCATGATGCTTTATTGCCAAGGTATAGAGGATTCGCTCCACTTGTTAACGCGCTTATCAATAGAGAAAAAACAACGGGTGTCACGGCGTTGCTGGGTGCAGATAAATATGACCGAGGCAATATCCTTCTCCAGAAGACTTTGAATATTACCTATCCAACGAGTATAGAGCGGGAGATTCATAGAATTTCGTTGCTCTACGCTGAATTGGCTGAGGAACTGCTGGTCAAGTTGAATAATGGGGCGATTCAAATAAATGGTTATCCACAAGATGAAAATGAAGCAACATATAGCCTTTGGCGGGATGAGAACGATTACCGTATAAATTGGGCTGAAGACGCGAATGATATTGAGCATTTCATTAATTGTGTAAGCTTTCCCTACAAGGGAGCGTGTGCCATTTTGGATGACTCTGTTGTTCGCGTAGTCAAAGCTCGGGCAAGTGAGGATGTTAGAATAGAAAACAGGTCTCCTTCTCTTGGAAAAGTCGTTTTTGTAGAATCCAATTTACCGGTTGTTGTTTGTGGAAGCGGCCTTCTTCTGCTCGTGGATGTTAGAAATGAGCAGGGTGAGTCTGTGCTTCCTCTAAAACACTTTCGGAGTAGATTTTATTGACTTGAAATGCATTCGCGAATTTGAATCGGTAATGAATTACAGCAAAATTATATTTTTATTATGGTATTGAAGGATGGCTGAACTGTTGCGCGATGTGCAAATAGGCAAGCACATGCTACAACTGGTTCGTTATGGTTTGGTGGGTGTGGCGAGCAATTTGGCAATTTATTCTATTTACTTGCTCGTCACCTATCTTGGCGTTGAACCAAAGAAGGCTATGACTTTGTTGTATATTGTCGGAGCATTTATCGGTTTTTTTGGAAACAAGAGATGGACGTTCTCTCATAATGGAAATTTCAATCAGTCTGTTGTACGGTATGCGATTTCCCACTTATTAGGATATTTACTAAATTTTTTTATTCTATTTACTTTTGTTGATCGCCTCGGTTATGCTCATCAAGTGGTTCAGGCTGTGGCGATTATTATCGTTGCCGGCTTTCTTTTTGTGTTATTAAAGTTTTATGTTTTCTCTGACAAATCTTGAAGGCGCAACAAAATGTTGACAAGGCTGCAATGTGGAATGAAACCTTTCTGTAACATGCGGCACAGAAAATGAACGCGGTATGAAAATCCCCTTCAACAAACCCTTCATCGTCGGCAAGGAACTTTATTACATCGCCAAAGCGGTGCTGGAGGGGCACATTTCCGGCGACGGCTCCTATACCAAACGCTGTCACCGTTGGCTGGAAGAGCGCCTCGGCAGCCCGCAGGCGCTGCTCACCCATTCATGCACCGCAGCCCTGGAAATGGCCGCGCTGTTGTGCGACATTCAGCCCGGCGACGAAGTGATCCTGCCTTCCTATACCTTCGTTTCCACCGCCAATGCTTTTGCGCTGCGCGGCGGAGTGCCGGTGTTCGTGGATATTCGGCCTGATACCCTCAACCTTGACGAAACCCTTATTGAGGCGGCCATCACTGCTCGCACCAAGGCCATCGTGCCGGTGCATTATGCCGGTGTGCCGTGCGAAATGGATGCGATCATGGACATCGCCCGCCGCCACGGCCTCTTGGTGGTGGAAGACGCCGCTCAGGCGCTGCTGTCCACCTACAAGGGGCGCGCTTTAGGAAGCATCGGTCACTTTGGCTGCTTGAGTTTTCACGAAACCAAGAATGTCATCAGCGGAGAAGGGGGCGCATTGCTGGTGAACGATCCTTCATTTAGCAAACGGGCTGAGATCATTAGAGAGAAGGGCACCAACCGCAGCCAATTCTTTCGCGGTCAAGTGGACAAATATACTTGGGTGGAACAAGGTTCCTCCTACCTGCCCAGTGAAATTATCGGCGCTTTTCTTTATGCCCAGTTGGAAAACGCAGAACAGATCACAGACACGCGAAAAAAACTTTGTCGTTCGTATGCAGTGCGACTTCGTTTTCTGGAGCAAGCCGGACTTCTGCGCTTGCCGGCTGTGGAGGCGGGCAATGGTCATATGTTCTACCTCCTGCTTGCCAGCCTGGAGGAGCGTAGTCGCCTGATCGAACACCTCAAGTCACGTGAAATTCTTACGGTGTTCCACTACGTGCCGCTCCATTCCTCTCCTGCCGGTATGAGGCTGGGACGCGTCAGCGGAAATCTGACCGTTACCGATAGCGTGGCTAACCGGTTATTACGCTTGCCGTTGTATTATGAAATGGAGGAGGCCGATGTCAACCGGGTGGTGGAAGGCGTGGCCTCTTTCTTTGAAAGTGATGCGGTGGCTAATGGGGTTTAGCCATATTGCGCACCGCGCCTTAACCGAATTGGCTGCGCTTGGCAGCGCATGCCATAAAACCCAGGCGGGGTTGCGTATTCTGATGTACCACTCGGTCGGCGGGCAAGCCTATGGCGATTCCCTCGGCAATTACACCATTACGCCGAAAAAATTCGCGCAACACATGGATGCGCTGCGTAGCTTTCATGGGATAAGCATCGTTCCGCTCGGGCTGGAGGCTATCGGGGGGGCGCAGGTCAATATCGCAATTTCTTTTGACGATGGTTATTTAGATAACTTACATTGCGCAGCGCCTATTCTCATTGAGCGGGACATGCCGTTCACGGTTTTTGTCAGCTCGCGATTCGTGCAGGAACAGCAGGCCGGTTTTTTGAATGCCAAGGATTTGCGGGAGCTTGCGGAACTGCCTGGCGTCAGAATAGGCGCGCACGGCAAGACGCATGTGCCTCTGGTAGGGTGTGATGATCTGGTGCTGGCAAACGAACTGGCCGATAGTAAGATGTACCTGGAAGATATAACCGGGCATCCTGTTTCTACGATGTCCTACCCGTATGGCATAGTTGATCGCCGGGTGCGCGATGCCGTTGCATCCGCCGGATACCGGCTCGCGGCATGTAGCCATATTGGAATGAATCAGGCGGGGTGCGATCCGCTATTACTGGCGCGCACCACCCTGTTTGGCCAGGACAGCGTGAGTTTTTTCCGCCGCAAGCTTGCCGGCTGTTGGGATTGGTACGGCTACTTTCAGCGCAATCCACTGCATGGAGAGAATTGATGAGTTGTGCAAAGCGTTGCTTGTTAAGTGTCGCCGCGATTCACATTACGCTGCTGGTACTGGCGGCAGGCGTTTTTGCCGGTGCGGGGGTGTGGCTCAGGACATCCGACGAGCCGGTTCCCGCCGATATGGTCGTCGTTCTGGCCGGTGCGCCGGAACGTGCTTTTTATGCTGCGGACATTTATCGGCAAGGTTATGCGCCTCTGGTCTTCGTGAGCCGCCCCATGAAAGAAAATGGGCAGACCATGTTGCATACGCTGGGCATTGCGACGCCGAGCAGCGAGGAAATATATAGCCAAGTGCTGATGCGCAAAGGGGTTCCTGCGGAAAATATCAAGGTATTCGGCGCCGGCTCGCTCAGTACATTGGAGGAAGCGATTGCGCTACGTGATGTAATCAGGGGAAAACAGCCCCGAATACTGATTGTCACCTCACCATTTCATGTGCGTCGCTCCAGCATCATATTCCACAACATCCTGAAAGATCAGGTCAAAGCGCTAAGGGTGCTCAGCGACCCTTATGAGCCATTCCCCACCAAGTGGTGGACCAATCAGGATGCGGCGCGAAATGTGATGCTCGAAGGGATGAAGCTGATATTCTATCAACTGGGTGGCGCATTTCTGAGCCACGCTCATTGAAGCTTTCAGAAAACAGAATACAGAGGGCGCACACATGGGATACTCCGACACTATTGCCCGTGAAGCTGGAACGCTCGGGATTACGGTGATCTGGTTTTTCGGGAAGGTTTGCTGCCGCCTCCCGCAATCCTCTTTTTCAGACAGGAACCCTATCCGCCTGACTGTCCAGCCGACTTGGTGCTGGCCATGCTTTATGAGCCGCAACAGGCAGAGGGTTTTATGGTGGTTATCAGCGAACAGAATATTTGCCGCAAGCGTTTCCCATTAACGGCTGATTGAGTAATGACGAATCCGTCGTATTTTCTACTCCTATCTTTAAGTCCGACAGGTTCCTAGGCAGTGGACATTGGCGAGGCGCGTCAATGAACAATGAAATGAATAACAAGCTGTTTTTCGACCGGATTCAGAATGCGTCGCTACGCAAAGAACTGCTGCGCGCGATTCGCAATCACTGGACACACGATTCGACAGCGATTGAGGGCAACACGTTGACGCTGGGGGATACGGACTTCGTGTTGAGCGAAGGGCTGACAGTTTCCGGCAAGCCGTTGTCTCATCATCAAGAAGTCTATGGTCACGCCAAGGCGATTGAACTCGTTTACGGACTGCTGCATAAGCCGCGTATCGAACAATGTGATTTATTCTTGTTGCATCAAGCCATCTTGAGCGAGCGTATTACCGATATTTATTATCCTGTCGGGAAGTGGAAGAGCGAGCCAAATTTTACTTTCTATGTGCGTGACGACCAGCGGGTAGAACACGAATACCCTCATCCAAAAATTATTCCCGTGTTGATGGATCAATGGTTGATCCTCGCAAACGAATGGGCTGAACGGATTGTGTCGTCCGCGGATGCCGTGCGCTCCTACTCTGATCTCCATGCCAAGTTCGTTGCCACCCATCCTTTTGTAGATGGCAATGGTCGGATGGCGCGCCTGTTGGCGAATATTCCGTTGCTGAAGAACGGGTTCCCGCCGGTCAACATTCCATCGGAAGAGCGTCTGATCTATTTAAACGCAGTAAATGATATTACCTCTCCATGTGGCGATGTCAGCTTGCAGGAAGACCTTGGTCGCGTGATTGACCAAGATGCGGTCGATAAGTTTGGTATGCTGTGCGAACGCTGGTGGCAACCGATCCTTGATCTGGTGGAGCGCACCATTCAAAGAGATATCCAACTGAGGAATTTAGGATAAATTTGACCGTAACGATGCAGCGCATTCCTGAAGCCATCCAAAATGAAAACCCGCATAGCCCTTATTATCCCCATGCTGAACGAAGCGGCGAGCTTGCCCGCTTTGCTGGAAGCGATACAAGCGCAAACACGCCGGCCTGACGAGATTATTTTCGTGGATTCGGGTTCTACCGATGCGAGCTTGAGCATCATTGCGGACTGGTGGAAGGAAAGCGGTTGGCGGAACGCGACTTGTCGGGTTGAAACCAACCTTGGCGGCTTCCCCGGTTACAATCGGAATATCGGCGTGCGATCGACATCATGCACTTGGATTGCTTTCGTGGACTGTGGGATTTATCCTGAAAGCGATTGGCTGGAAAATTTGCTCGATTGCGTAAGCCGTAGTGGTTCGCTGGCGGTTTTCGGGCTGTGCGAGTTTTCCGCCGAGGGGGCTATTCCGCGCACCACCTGTGCGCTGAGCTATGGTGTGGGAAGCGAACACCCCGTATTGCCGGCCTCACTAATACATCGAAATGTTTTTGCCGAGATCGGCCTGTTCGAGGAGCATCTGCGCTCCGCCGAAGATTTAAAATGGATGGCTTTGTTCGAGACCCGTTTTAATACAAGGATACGGTGTGCCAAGGCGCGGGTGCATTACCGTCATTTTCCGTCAACCCTGGTTGACGTTGCCGGAAAATGGCATCAATATCAAAAAAACGGTGTCAAGGCCGGCCTCTGCAAGAGACAATCCGCAGCCTTCGCGCTCGTTATCGGCATAGGCTTGGCGTCCCTGTTTATTAATTCGGGTATAGCTATCTGGTCGGGGATGCTCTACATTCTGCTGCGGGGCATCGTTGATCCGATCAGGCGCAGTAAATCGCGCAATTGGTGGGGAAATAAACCCCTGCTGATATTCTTGGCGCCGATTGTGGCCTTAACTATAGACGTTGCGAAGCTAAGCGGAGCTTTGCAGGGTTACTATTCACGGGAGTGAGTAAATCGCTTTGAATGCCTACTATGCCGATAAGCTAGCCAGCCTGCGCGATATTTTCGCGAGCGATGCGCTAATCCTGGAACAAAACTGCTTGCATGTCGAGGGGCGTCGCTATCCCATCGTGGATGACGTGATTATCCTGCTCGACATAGAGCAATACCCACCCACCTTGCGCCGACGCCTGGGCGTTTCGTCCGGCCTTGAAGCGCCCGCTCAAGGCGTCTTTGCCGAAGATATTCAATTCACCTTCGGCGACGAATGGCAGACTTTTCCCGAAATCCTGCCCGAGCACGAAAGCGAATTCCGTCAATATTTCGACCTTATCGACCAGGAAAGCCTGGGTGGGTCGCGGGTGTGCGACCTGGGGTGCGGCATAGGGCGCTGGAGTTATTTCCTCAAGGATAAATGCCGTGAGCTGGCGCTGGTGGATTTTTCCGAGGCCATATTCGTTGCGCGCAGGAACTTGCGCGATTGCCCTACCGCCTTATTTTTCATGGGCGACTTGAAGCGCTTGCCGTTTTGTTCCGGTTTTGCCGATTTCCTGTTCAGCCTGGGCGTGCTGCACCATCTGCCGACGGACGCGCTGAGCGAAGTGCGCAATCTGAAGAAATATGCACCGTCCGTTCTGATCTACCTGTATTACTCGCTGGATAACCGTCCGGCCTATTTCCGCTGGCTGCTGGGGCTGGTGACGGCGGTGCGGCTGGTGGTGGCGCGGATCAGGGCGCCTGCGTTCCGCGCCGCCTTCACTTGGCTGGGCGCCTGTTTCGTCTACTTGCCGCTGGTCTGGGCCGGGCGTTTGTTGGAACCGGTCGGGCTGGCGCGCCATGTGCCGCTGTATGAAGGATACAAGGGAAAAACACTGGGGCGCATCCGGCAGGATGTTTACGACCGATTTTTCACCCGCATCGAACAGCGTTTTTCACGCAAGCAGATCGCCATGCTAACCGACACCTTTGCCGAAGTGACGATTTCCGAACGCTGGCCTTATTGGCATTTTCTCTGCAAAGCATAAACGCGGTGGCTCTGTGCCATCTTCAACTAAAACCGCAACTAAAAATAGTTGCAGTGATTTTCCTGTTGTGTAAAGATATTCGTATGGGAAAGTACGAAAAATTGCTCGACAGGCTAAGAAGTCGGCCTGTGGATTTCACCTTTGATGAGATGGAAACCGTGTTGACCGGTTTCGGCTATCGTCGGACGGACGGCGGAAAAACAACCGGATCGGCGGTGCGCTTTATACATTCGCAATATCAGGTAATCCGCCTGCACAAGCCGCACCCTGGGAACGAGCTTAAGCGCTACGCGATCAGCGATGTGCTTGAAAAGTTGGAAAGCGAAGGATTGATATGAGCGATATTCTGGAACATAAGGGCTATTTCGGTTCTGCCGAATTTAGCGTGGAAGACAATGTATTCCACGGTAAACTGCTTTATATCCGTTCGTTGGTGACTTACGAGTCCGATAATGTGGAGGGACTCAAGAAAGCTTTTCACGAGGCCGTGGACGACTATCTGGAAATATGCCAAGCGAGTGACCTAAAACCGGAAACGCCTTTCAAGGGCAGCTTCAATGTCCGGGTGGGCCGCAATCTGCACCGCAATCTGGCGCTGGAGGCGGCGCGGCGCGGCGTCAGCCTGAACAGTTTGATCGTTCATGCGTTGGAACGGGAAGCGGAACACGTTTAGCCTGTAGTTTCATACCAGGGTGAATTTGTTCTCGGCACGGAAAAAACCGATTCACCGCAGAGGACGCACAGGACGCAGAGGAAGAGCATGAGGGTTTTCCTCCGCGTCCTCTGCGGTGAAAAAGGTTTTGTCTTTAATGGTTGCTGCCATGAGTTCAACAGCG
>JBAYVP010000047.1:0-21202 GCA_041674485.1 Sulfuricellaceae bacterium | reverse complement strand
TCCTACAAATTTCTGGTCGCAGCATCCGATCATTATAAGGAGGGTGATGTTTTTGTTGGCTTCCGCCAACGTAGCGTGCCGGGGGTATTATGGCTGAAAGACGGGAACGGCTGGGTTAAATATGATGGCGCACCACGACAAACGGCATCTTATAAGCTGGATCCAATGATATCACTCAACATTATTCCTAAACCTACCGATGTCAGCGCTTTCTATGAGGATGGCGAAGTGCTGGTTGGCTATGGTCTGCGAACGAAGGCAGGGGCAACTGCTACCGATTCGTTTCAGGAAATGGTCGATAATGACCGCTTTTCGATCATATGGGTAGTTGGGGGACAAAGAGAAGGCGGCAATATGATTTGCCTGAAAGTGATTGAGGTTCAGGAGATAGGCATAGGATATACCACCTGATTCCAGCTCGCGTGGCGGATAGGCAAGTATGCAATTGTGAGAAGCCAAAGGTGGGCACGGTTTTTGTGCCCACCTTTACACCTGTATCGAACTTTGGCAATTGAAGATTCTCATGATACGCTATATGAACCTTATTTCTTTTGCGTTGATCATCGCTTTATTACCAATCAATTTTGCCCTCGGGGCGGACGTGCCGATATATAAAGACGGATTGCTCACGATACCCAGCGTCAGTACAGCCGAGCAAGTCGGAAAATATCAGGATGATACCTTCAAGCTTACCGAACAAGGCCTATGGCAACTACTAAGCGTTAAAGCCATTGGTGGAGCAGAACCCAATGTAATTGGGACTTCGGGTATTGTACTGCTGCTGATAGATATGGTTGAAGTTGTCAAGGTTGATTCTTTTCCGGTACAGGTATTTTTGCGCGTAAGCGATGCGCTTAGCCCCTGTTTCAATCAGGGATGAGCATTATTGGTGGCACAGGAACATTTGAATTAACAACGGACAATAAGCTGCCAGGGGACTATTGAAGTGGCAAGCATAGCTGCTGTGTGGTTATGGAGGAACACAGTTTCATTTGCGCAAGCCTTTCCCACTCACAGTAGATAAAATTATTGGAGATTTTTATGAATAAGCTATTCTTGGCACTAACCATCGCTTTATTTTTCGCTGACGCGCCGGGGTTTCAGACGTAGCGTCGTGTCGGCGTTTCGATTCCCTGCATCGCTTATCCGGCGCTGCCCGGCGCGTGTTGAATATGTTTTTTCATGAACAGCGCCAAGTACGATCTGCTGAAAAAGTGTTCTGAAACCACGTCGTTCAGCATAAGCGCCACCTCTGCTTCGGAAGCGCGGCTGACTTTTGTATAAATTTCGTCGGCAATCCCGGCAAATGCATCGATCAAGACCGGGTCGAAATGTTTGCCGCTCCCCTCGCGCAGGATGCTCATCGCCTTGTCGAAGCTGAAAGGCTCCTTGTAAGGGCGCTTGGAGGTTAGCGCGTCGAATACGTCGACGATGGCGAAAATCCGTGCGCCGAGAGGAATCTCCGCGCCTTTCAGTCCGCTCATGTAGCCGCTGCCATCGAATTTCTCGTGGTGGAATTCCACCACGTCACGCGCCACGTCCAGCGCGGACGATTTGCCGATAATGTCCACGCCGAGCTGGACATGGGTGCGCATCACCGCGAACTCGTCATCCGTCAGTTTGCCGGGCTTGAGCAATATGTTGTCGCTAATGCCTATTTTGCCGACATCGTGCAGGAATGCGCCTGCGATCAGGCTGCGTATTTCCGCGCTATCCAGGTTGATCGCCTCGGCCAGGCGGATGGCGTAGAGGGTGACGCGATAATTATGCAGGCTGGTGTCGGAATCGCGTAGCGCGATGGCGCCGCCCAGCACCTCCATCAGCTCGATGTTGCCTCTCAGCAGGCTGGTGGCGAAATGCACCAGTTCCCGATGGAGGAAGATGATGAGCGGGTAGAATGCCAGGGTGGTGATCAATGCAACGATGACGATCAGGAGCAGGGTGCGCATCACGCCGCTTTTGATATGCTGCACCATTTCGGCGTCAACCTGGTAGACCCCTTCGAAATAGCCCGCAATGGCGCCGTTATTTTCCCGCAACGGCAACAGCAGTTGCAGGTACACGTTTTCCCCGATCAGCAGCTTGCGGTAGTAAGGCGATCCGGCAAAAGGAAAGGAGTGCGGGTGCTTTTTCAATTCCTCTTCCACTGCGTCTACGCCGGGGTCCATTTCCTCCAGAATTTTTTTCTTATCGCGGTTATACAGTTCCATGATCGCGAAATGGCTCTTCAGGAACTCCCGCGCCTTTTGCCGCAACATGCTCAGGTCTGCGTCGGCCTGGTTAATGCGGTGGAGGTTCTCGCCTGTGAATGACGCCGACTCCTTCACGGCCAGATTCATGATGTAGTCGTCGGCGTCTTCCATTTCCAGGTAGAAGACGATTCCGCCGAGCGCCAGCGACAGTAAAATCCAACTGATGAACAGGCGTTTGACGGCAATCTTGTGTATGTTGAATATCATGTTGCACCTAGGTCTCTGAGGAAATTTTGGCGGGCAATATAACATTTTCAGGCGGCGGGAAGCCGACGCGCACCGCTAGTCCGCCGACAGCGCTCTCTCCCAACGCCACTGTAGCGCCATGCAGTTCGGCGATGCGCTGCACGATGGAAAGCCCCAGGCCGCTACCTTCCTCAAAGCTGCCCAGCACGCGATAGAAACGGCGAACAACTTGGCCGCGCTCCTCGGGCGCGATGCCGGGGCCGCTGTCGCTCACCACGAGAACCACGCGTGACGCGGCCTGTTGCACGTCCAGCGTCACCCAGCCGCCGCGCGGCGTGTAGCGGATGGCGTTGTCCACCAGGTTGCGCAACAAAATTCTGAGCATCGCGGCGTTCCCGACTATGTCGGCAGCACTTTCCGCAACGGAAATTTCTATCGATTTGTCCATGGCTTGCGGCGCCAGTGCTGCGGCGCATTCGACCGCGAGCGTGCGTAATGCCAGTTTTTCCATGCGCGGAGGAACGGCGCCCGGATCGAGCCGCGCCAGTGTTAGCAATTGTTCCACCAAGTGCGTGGCGCGATCCACGCTATCCACCACTTGCCGCAACGCATGGCGGCGCTCATCTTCGACAATGGAGCGTTGCGCCACCTGCGCCTGGGTCTTGAGCGCGGCCAGCGGCGTGCGCAACTCGTGCGCGGCATCGGCGGTGAAACGCCGCTCGTTTTCCAGCGCGGTGTTCAGCCGTGTCAGCAAGCCATTGAGGGAGGCCACCAGCGGCCTGATTTCATCCGGCGCGCCGTCCGCTTCCAGCGGCTGGAGATTTTGCGGTTTGCGGCGCGCTACATCCGCTGTGATTGCGCGCAATGGCGCAAGTCCTTTCCCTATCCCCAGCCACACCAGCAGCGCCAATAGCGGCAAGGCGAACAGGAATGGATAAACCAGGCTGTAAACCACGCTCTCGGTCAATTCGTCACGCACATCGTGACGCTCGCCGATCTGCACCCGGAAGTGGTGTTTCTCATCCCAATGGGAAAACACCCGCCATGTCCGGTTATTAATCCGCGCGTCGCCGAATCCGTCCCGATCCTCAATGAACAGCGCCGTTGGCGCATTGGCGGAGCGCATCACCAATTTTCCCGCAGCATCCCACACTTGGAATGCGATTTTGCGCTCGTACTTGTGGTAATCGGCGCCATGCTCCTCATAGCTATGAGCGCCTATGCCTTCGACTTCGGCGGCCTCTTGCCCGACCTGGGACAGCAGAATGCGTGCCGTGCCGGCGAGATGCGCATCGTACAGCTCGTCGATTTCATGGTGGGCTTCCACATAGCTCATCACCGCAGCCATGCCCCACAACAATAAGCTGGCGGACAACAGCAAAAACAATAAACGCGCGCGCAACGAAGTGAAGGCAAGTTGGCGCAAGGGAAAATTCATATCGGTTCTTTCATTTTTTCTATCATGTAACCGACGCCGCGCAGCGTGCGGATCAGGCTTGCGCCCAGCTTGCGGCGCAGATGGTGAATGTGGACTTCCACCGCGTTGCTTCCCACTTCTTCGCCCCAGCCGTACAGGCTTTGTTCCAGTTGCTCGCGCGACAATACGCGTCCGGCGCTTTCCAGCAATGCCTGCAAAATGGCGAACTCGCGCGGCGCCAGATCAACCGTCTGATTGTCCAACGTGACCACATGCGCCGCCGGGTCCAGCGTCAGATTGCCATGCGCGATCAGCGGCGCGACACGACCGCCGTGTCGGCGTAACAGTGCGCGTATGCGCGCGGTCAGCTCTTCCAGGTCGAAAGGCTTGATCAGGTAATCGTCGGCGCCGCTGTCCAGCCCCTTGACCCGGTCGGCCACGGTATCGCGCGCCGTGAGTATCAGCACCGGCAAACCCTCGCCTTTTTGGCGCAACCATTTCAACAAATCCAGGCCGGAAAGCTGGGGCAAGCCGATATCCAGCACCATCAACGCATAGGTCTCGCTATCCAGCGCCCGTTGCGCGGCGCGCCCGTCCTTGCACCAATCGACTGTGTATCCGGCCTGGCGCAAGCCGACGCGAATGCCATCGCCCAACAGAGTATCGTCTTCAACCAATAGCAGGCGCATGGGAACTCCAATTCGCTTTAAATTTCGGGGATATTCTACTTGGAGTAAGCGCGATGTTGCCACTCAATGTTTATTATAGACAGATGCTTCTTGAGAGCTTGTCGAAGAGCGATTTGTTCTCGGAAAATCAGTAGGGTGGATAAGCGCAGCGCAACCACGTTACCACGCGTTGCGTCACGGCCATTAAGTTAAGCCGTTCGTGGTGAGTAGAATATTCGTCCGCAGGCCGAAAGGCGTTGGCAAGAAACAGGGGGCATGGCTGCTGTTTGGCGCTCGTTTAATGGCCTGCATTCCACCATTGTGGTTATCATTGCCATTGATATATATGACTAAAAAATCTGTTTCTTGATATCTCTCTGTATAACCATTAATATATTGACAATCAACTTGTTATGAAAAACCCATTCACCCTTCGATCCTTCGGCGAAGCTCAGGACAGGCGAAGCTCAGGGCGAACGGATTTTTCATAACTTATTCCTTCTTGCGGGAGGGAATTGTCCGGTTTGGATTGTTCCTTCGCGGGATGCAATGCAAGGCGCAAATTGCGCCGCGTGGTGATTCTCACGCAAGCAATTTGCAACGCGGTGAGCGAAGGAGGTTTTCGCTTAGGAGCGAGACAAACATCTTACTTGATAGGTAGGATTTCCTGTTCCAGGCCGTCGGCATAGCGCTCTATAATCCGGCCATCATTTTCCACCCTTATGCCAGGGCTGACGTTCGCCGCACCGGGCTTCAGCAGCGGAGAATAGCGCACGCGATATTCCGTTCCCCCGGAAGCGGAACGGAATGTCGCAACGCCATTGATTTTGCTGATCAATGTCAAACCCAGTGCACCGGCATCGTTATTCAACTGGCTTTCGTTGTGGCTTTCTCCCACGAAGGTTTCCGTTTTCCCGTTGGAATAATGCGCCACCACTGCGCCATTGCCTTCGGGGGCGCTTTCATAGCATACCTGTTGGCCTGACGCGCAGCCGGCGCCGGTGGTTGTGCCGGCGTTGGGACGATAGCTGTAAATATCCCCGTTTTTATCCTTGATTTCCACCCGCCCGTCAGCATCGTGCGTCACGTTCATTTGCAGGTTATTTTGCAAATCGTTATCAAGCTCTTGATGCTCAGTGGCATAATTGTCGCCCCCCGTTTCGCTGCCGTCGAGTTCTCCTTGGGATGCGTGAGCGGACAGCACGAACAGGGCGGAAACCGATACGGCCAGTATATTTTTCATCATGATGGCATTCTCCAAAAATTCGCGGGTTCGACGAGCGGCAGAAAAATCCGCCGTCTGGAAAGCATTTTCCCTGGATAGCCTTAAGGCTTGCTTAACGGGATGCTTGCGTAACTGCGCCGTAGCTTGCGAATCTGTCCGCGCAGTGCGCGACGCAGCCCCTATGCCGCGCCTTCCGAAAAGAGGGGGAATATAATGTAATGCTTTAATTTATATCGATACCTATTTGATATGCATGACGTTAATTGTTGAAAATCTGCTTTTTTTATGACGCTTTCATGCGGCGAAAGCCGCATGGAACAGTGCGCGCATAAACGCATTTTCGGCGAATAATCGCTTGCCGTGCTTTCCAGCATTGCAGCAAAAGAGTTCTTTCGTCATAATCGCTCACTTATGACCGACACCCCTCAAACTTCTGCCGATCCGCTACGTACTTTGAACGTGTTGTACGTTGAAGACGACCCTGAAATCAGGCGCCAGCTTGTCGTGTTTTTATCGCGCCGGGTGGGCAACCTGATCGTGGCGGAAAACGGCCAGATAGGGCTGGATTTGTATACCCAGCATAGGCCCGATATCGTCGTCACCGACATCGTCATGCCTTTGATGGACGGCCTGAAAATGGCCGAGGGCATCAAGGCGCTGGATGCCGAAACGCCGATCATCGTCACCACCGCCTTTAACGATCAGGATTTCTTTCTCAACGCTATCGAAGTCGGCATCGACCATTACGTATTGAAGCCCATCCACCTCGACTCCCTGCTGGAAGCCGTGCGCAAGGCCGCAAAAACGGCTGTGCAGCAACGCGACCTCGAAGCCAAGGGGCGCGCGCTGCAACTCGCCGCCAAGGTGTTCGAGCGTAGCGTCGAGGGCATAGTCATCACCGACTGCGACAACAACATCATCTCGGTCAACCGCGCCTTCAGCGAAATCACCGGCTATACGGCGGAAGAGGCCAACGGGAAAAATCCGCGCATATTGAGTTCGGGGCGGCACGACCATAGCTTCTTCCGCGAAATGTGGCGCGAATTGACGGAAGTCGGCCACTGGCAGGGCGAGATGTGGAATCGGCGCCAGAACGGCGAGATTTTTCCGCAATGGATGACGATCAGTGTGGACCGCGACGAGAACGGCGAAATCGTCCATTACATCGGCGGATTCGTCGATATTTCCCAGCAAAAATACGACGAGGAACGCATCGAGCGGCTGGCCTATTACGACCCGCTGACCGATCTTCCCAACCGGGTGCTGTTGCGCGACCGGCTGACCAGGGTGCTCGCGACCGCGCAACGCAACGGACGTTCGGCGGCGCTGCTCATGCTGGACCTGGACCGTTTCAAGAACATCAACGATTCGCTCGGCCACAGCGTCGGCGATACGGTGTTGCAGGCGGTGGCGGAGCGGCTGCGCGCCTGCGTGCGCGAGGCGGACACCGTGGCGCGCCTGGGCGGCGACGAATATATCGTGGTGATGGCGGATATGGACGATGTGCAGGATGTCGCCGCCGTCGCCAAGAAAGTCCTCGAAGCGTTTTCCCATCCCGTGACGGTGGGCGGCAAGGAGCTTGGCGTTACGCTGAGCATAGGCATCAGCGTCTTCCCGGTTGACGGCACGGACGAGCAGGCGTTGATGAAAAACGCCGATTCTGCGGTGTACAGCGCCAAGCAGGCCGGACGCAACACCTATCAGTTCTACACGCCCGACATGAACGCCAGCACGCTGGAAACGCTGATGATCGAGAACGCGTTGCGCCGTGCGCTGGAGCGCCAGGAATTCCGCCTGTTTTTCCAGCCGCAGGTCGATTTGCGCGATGGAAAAATCATTGGCGCCGAAGCGTTGATCCGCTGGATGCACCCGGAGCGCGGGCTGGTGCCGCCGTGTAATTTTATCTCAATCGCCGAGGATTCCGGCCTGATCCTGCCGATTGGCGAGTGGGTGCTGCTGGAAGCCTGCCGCAACCTGAAATCCTGGCACGACGCCGGCCATACCTCGCTGACGGTGGCGATCAACCTGTCGGCGGTGCAGTTCCGCCAGGAAAACCTGATCAACCGCATCGAGACCATAGGGCGCGAAACCGGCATCGACCTGCGCAATGTCGAGCTGGAATTGACCGAGAGCATGATTATGCACAACGCCGAGGCGACGATTGCCAGTATGCACGCGATGAAGGCGCTGAACGTGCAACTGTCGATAGACGACTTCGGCACCGGCTATTCATCTTTAAGCTACTTGAAGCGTTTCCCCATCGACAAGCTCAAGATCGACCGCTCGTTCGTCAACGACATCACGGAAAATCCGGCCGATCTGGCGATCAGCAACGTGATTATCGACCTGTCGCACAACCTCAATTTGAGGGTAATCGCCGAGGGCGTGGAAACCGCAGGGCAGCTACAACTGCTGCGCGCCAACGGTTGCGATGAAATACAGGGATTCTATTTCAGCAAACCGGTGCCGGCGGAGGACTTCATGGCCATGTTGCGCGACGGCAAACGGCTTCAGTTCACCTGATCGTTCGGTTGTCGGGTAGGGGCGGCTGACAGGACGCGCATCTTGGCGGCGACACGCGACAGATGCGCCTCGTTCCTCGGCACATCCTACGAGCTTTCACCGCAGAGAAACAACGAAACTTCTGCGGTAAATCTTTTTGGCCCACGACACTTGTGTGCAACGCTGAGCGTGGGAACGATACAAATCCCGGCGAACCCGAAAAATCAGGCTGCCTGGGCGGGAATCTGGCGCCGCCTGCCGACGATACGGTTGCGCCCATCTACATAGACCAGTTCCGGTTCGAATTTCTGCAATTCAAGCTCGTTGTACACGGCAAAAGTGGCAATGATGACAATGTCGCCGGGGCTGGCCTTATGTGCGGCGGCGCCGTTCACCGAAATAATGCCGGATTCGCGTTGCGCCTTGATGGCGTAGGTAGTGAAACGTTCGCCGTTGGTCACATTGTAGATGTCGATCTGCTGGTATTCGCGGATATCCGCTGCGTCCAGCAGGTTCTCATCGATTGCGCAGGAGCCTTCATAATCCAACTCGGAATGCGTCACCGTCACGCGGTGCAACTTGGATTTAAGCATGGATCGTTGCATCGAGACTCGCTCCGAAAAATTTAACAAATTTGGACTGCGAATTATAGAGCGATGTTCCAACCAAGACAAATTTCCCTATTGAGCAAATAATCCTAGAAAGCTCAGTTGAACGGGCTGGAGTGTACGGTTTTCCGGGTGCAGGGCATACCCGACAGCCTACGGCTTGGGCACAAGAGGCGCAACGACGCGCAATGGTCGTTCCATTGCAAGAAGTTGCAACGCCGCCATGCGCCCGGAAAACCGTGCAATCCTGCCCGTAGCGTTCTCACCATATGAGTGAACACAAAATATATGACAAAGTTGTTTAGAGCCACTATGTTACGCATTTTGGAAAGCGGTCAACTGAGCTTTCTAGGATAATGGCGTCAAAGCCGAAAAATAAATCCCCGGTAAAATTATTGCCGGCTTTTTGCAGGACGGAATCGGGATAATAGAATGATACGCCCCGCCGACGCCGTATTTCTCGCCCTGCGTGCGATTGCCGCGCAGCGTTTGCGCAGTTTCCTGACGGTGCTCGGCATCGCCGTCGGCATTGCTGCGGTGATTTTGCTGACCTCGATAGGCGAAGGCATCCATCGTTTTGTTTTAGCCGAATTCACCCAGTTCGGCACCAATGTGATCGGCATCGCTCCCGGCAAGGTCAAGACCGCAGGCGCGCCGCCGTCGGGCATTCCCACCTCGGTGCGCCCGCTGACGCTGGACGATGCGCGCGCGGCTGCGCGCCTGCCCATCGTTACGGCGGCAACACCCGTCGTCTGGGGCAATTCCGAAGTGGGCGCCAACGGACGCCTACGCCGCACCACGGTATACGGTGTCGGCGCGGACATGCTGACGGTGTTTCGCATCAGGATCGGGAGCGGACAATTTCTGCCGCCGGAAGAATCCGACAGCGCCCGCGCGTTCGTCGTGCTCGGCGCCAAGCTCAAGAAGGAACTGTTCGGCGGCGACAATCCGTTGGGCGCGCGGGTGCGCATCGGCGGCCTGCAATTCCGCGTGATCGGCGTGCTGGAAGCCAAGGGGCAGATACTTGGCATAGACATGGACGACACCGCTTACATCCCGGCGGCGCGGGCGCTGGAGTTATACAACCGCGACGGCCTGATGGAAATCCATGCCGCCTATGCGGAAGGCACATCGGCAAAACGGGTGAGCGACGCGCTAATCTCGTTGCTCAAGGCGCGCCACGGACGCGAGGATTTCACCATCACCACGCAGGAAGATATGCTGCGCACGCTGTCGAATATCCTCGACATTCTGACCATGGCGGTCGGCGCGTTGGGCGGCATTTCTCTGCTGGTTGGCGGCGTCGGCATCGTCACCATCATGACCATCGCGGTTGGCGAACGCACCAGCGAAATCGGCTTGCTTACCGCCCTCGGCGCGCCGCGCCGGGTTATCCTCGGCCTGTTCCTCGGCGAAGCGGTGACGCTATCCGCGCTCGGCGGCTTGCTGGGGCTGGCGCTCGGCATCGGCATCGCGCAACTGCTGCGCCTCGCCATGCCCGCCTTGCCGGTGCATACCCCCTTCTCTTTCGTGCTGCTTGCGGAAACCGTCGCCATCGCCATCGGCCTCGTCGCCGGCGTGCTCCCCGCCCGCCGCGCGGCGCGCATGGACCCGGTGGAAGCGCTACGGAGCGAGTGAAAAATCTTTTTTCACCGCAGCGGACGCCGTACAATCCACCCTGTAGCGGCCTCACCTGGCAGGAGAAACGGGAAACTATGAAGATGCAGCTTGGGATCATGACATTATGCCGCTAATTGACAAGCTGCGCGCCCGGCTGCGGCAAATCGCGCCGCGCATTGGCGCGTTGTTGCGTTTCCACCGGCTGGGTCTGCGCGCCCGGTTTTCCGTGCTGTTTTATCTGGTGACGCTGAGTGCGGTCGCAGTCATCGGCTACTATGGCTACAGCAGCGCGAGCCAGGCGTACCGCGAGAAGGCGGCTGAGCTGGTGACGGGCTACACCACCGAGGTGGCGCAAAAAATCATCGATTTTCTCGACCTCGCGCAAAATGACTTGCATTTCATCAGTTCATTCTATGGGCTGCAACGCTACGTTTATTGGAACGACCTGGCAGACGACGCAAAAAAGGAATACTGGCGCGAAATCAGCACCGACACCTTGCGCGGCTTCATCAACGCCTACGGCTACAACTATAAAATCCGTTTCCTGGATATGCAGGGACAAGAACGCATCGTGGTGCGACGCGATCGCGCCGGCGGTCGGGTAGCCATCGTTCCCGCCGAGCAATTGCAGGATAAACACGCAGAGGAATACTTCCTCCGCGGGCGAGCGTTGAAGCCGGGTGCATCCTTTGCTTCCGCGCTCGATCTTAACCGCGAGTTGGGCGTAATCGAAAATCCCCATGTGCCGGTGGTGCGTTTCGCCCGCCCGATGTTCGGCGACAACAAGGTCGAGTATGGCGTCGTGGTGACCAATATTTTTGCCGACAGCTTTTTCGATTTTATCCGTTCCGCCAACAAAAACACCCAGGGACGCCGTTTTTTCCTGGTGGACGGCGACGGCCAATACCTGTTCCATCCCGATGCGGACAAAGCCTTCGGTCGCCTGCTGGGGCACGGCGCAAGCCTGGAACGCGACTATCCCGGCTTGCTCGCGCAACTCAACGCCCAGGAGCAAGGCGCCCTGTTTTTCGCCGGCAACGTAATCGCATTCAGGCATATCCACCCCAATACAGGCGGGCACGAAAATGGCTTCATCCTGGTGGGGCTGGCCGATGAATCCGCCGCGCTGGCCGAACTGAGCGGCTTCAAGACCGTATTCCTGCTCCTGCTGGCTTTGATCATCATTCTGGTGATGGTGGCGGCGCGCTATTACGTCGGCGGGCTGATGGGGCCGTTGACTTTCGTCACCCGCCAGATGGAGCGCCTGGGACGCGGCGAAACCGGGCTATTGCAACAGGAAAGCTTCGATTACCCGGCACAGGACGAAATCAGACGCATGTTGGACTCCGTCGGCAAGCTGCTGACCAATATGGAACGCCTTGCCGGACAGGCGGACGTGATTTCCAAGGGCGACTTCTCCGGCGCGGCGCCGCTTTTGTCCGAGCAAGACCGGTTGGGGCAAGCACTCAACAACATGACGCGCATGTTGCGCGACGCCAAGCGCCAGGATCAGCGCAGCAACTGGCTGAAAGACGGCATCAGCCGGTTGAGCTTTGCGCTCACCGGCGACCTGACGCCGCAGGAATTGGCCGATGCGGCGATTGGCCTGTGCGGACGTTATCTGGAAGCGGGGCGCGGGGTGTTCTATGTCTACCACAAGGATCAGGAGACGCTCGAACTGCTGGGCAGCTACATGTTCACCGAGCGCGAGGCGCTGGGCAACCGCTTCAAATTGGGCGAGGGCGCGGTGGGGCAGGCGGCGCGGGAGAAAAAGCCCATCGTGCTGCACGCCGCAGCCACGCCCATTATCTCCGCTACGCCCATCGTCACCGGCACGTTGAGCCTGCCGCCGCTGCATGTCTATACTTATCCACTGCTGCGCGAGGGCGAATTGCTGGGCGTGGTGGAACTGGCCGCCTTCGAGCATTACGACGAACTGAAGCTGGAATTTCTGGAGCGCGCGACGGAGGTCATCGCATCGTTCCTGTACATCGTCGAGCAGCGCGAGCGGGTCAAAGCGCTGCTCGGCATCGCCGAGGAGGCAACGCGCCAGGCACAGGAGCAAAGCCGCCGCCTGCAAGACGCCAACACCATGATGGAGGAGCAGCAACAGCAATTGCAGCAGCAATCCGAGGAGTTGCAAGCCTCCAACGCCCAGATGGAGGAACAGCAGCAACAGTTGCAGCAACAGACCGAGGAATTGCAGCAGACCAACGCCCACCTGGAGGAGCAGCAGCGCCGGATGGAACAACAGGCGCTGGCGCTGGAACAGAAAAACCGCGAAATCAACCAGTCGCGCGACGAAATCAACCAACGTGCCGAAGACCTGGAACTGGCGAGCAAATACAAGTCCGAATTCCTCGCCAACATGTCCCACGAACTGCGCACCCCGCTCAACTCCATCATCCTGCTGTCCAAGATGCTGGCAATGAATGAGGAAAGCCATCTGTCCAACGACGAAGTGAAGCGCGCCAGCATCGTGCATCACGCCGGCGAGGAGTTGCTGCGCCTAATCAACGACATTCTGGATTTATCCAAAATCGAGTCCGGCAAAATGGAACTCCGTGTCCAGGCCATTCCCACCCGCGAACTGGCCGCCGATTTCCATGATATGTTCAGCGCCACTGCGGATGAGAAAGGCCTGGCGTTCAAGGTGGAAGACCATTTGCAGGGAAGCATCGTGAGCGACCGCGACAAACTTTCCCAAGTGGTGCGCAACCTCTTGTCCAATGCGTTCAAATTCACCAGAGAAGGCAGCATCACGCTACGCTTCGAGCCGAGCGGACGCGCCGACCTGCCGGTGCGCATCGCGGTGGCCGACACTGGCATCGGCATCGCAGCGGACAAGCAAAAACTCGTGTTCGAAGCGTTCCAGCAAGTGGACGGCTCGATTTCCCGCGAGTTCGGCGGCACTGGGCTGGGGCTGTCCATCAGCCAACGCTTTGCCGAACTATTGGGCGGCACGGTGGAGTTGCGCAGCACGCCCGGCAAAGGCAGCACGTTTTCGCTGCTGCTGCCGGCCACGCCGGAAGCCGCCGCCCGTCCCGCGTTGCCGGTTTCCGCGCACGCGCCGGCCTCTCCCGCGCCGCTGCGGCAACCGGCGGCGATAGCCGCAGCGCCGGTGCAAGTGCATGACGATCGCGCCAACCTCAAATCAACCGATCAGGTAATTCTGGTGATAGACGACGACCCAGGCTTCGGCGAAGCGCTGATGGCGCTCAACAAGCGGCTGGGGTACAAAACCCTGGTGGCAACGGGCGGCCAGGAAGGCCTGCGCATGGCCAGGACTTACCGTCCGCGCGGCATCCTGCTGGACCTCGGCCTGCCCGACATGGACGGCAGCGAGGTGCTGCACACCCTGAAAAGCAACCGCGAATTGCGCCGTCTGCCGGTATATATCGTGTCGGCGCGCGACAAGGAAGACAATGTATTGCGCGATGGCATCGCCGGCTACTTGCAAAAACCGGTGAACGAAACCCAACTGGCGGACGCCGAGGCCGATGTGCTGGCGCGCGCCGCGCGCGACGCCGGCAGCCTGTTGTTGCTGGAAGGCGAATCGCTGTCCCGCGCCAAGCTGGACGAGATCGTGCGCCAGGACGGCCTGACGGTCACGGCGGTGCGCGACCTGCCCGCAGCGAGGCGCTTACTGCGCGACGGCGGCTGGCGGTTGGCGGTGGTGGACCTGGCGCGCGGCGCGGGCGGGGAAAATGGCGCCGACCTGTGCCGCGCGCTACGCGAGGAAGCGCCGGAACTGCAACTGATCCTGTACAGCGCAGGCGCGCTGAGCGCGGAAGAAGAAGCGGCGCTACGCCCCTACACCGACAGCATCATCGTCAAGACGCCCCACGCCGAGCAGCGCATGTTGGAAAACATCGAACATTTCCTGCAAAACGCACAGACCTCCTCGCTTTCCAAGACAACGGATGCCGGCAACGGCGGCAAAAAGCTGGACGGCTGCCGCATCCTGGTGGTGGACGACGATCCGCGCAACCTGTTTGTCATCACCTCGGCGCTGGAGCAACACGGCGCGCAAGTGGAAAACGCGCTCAACGGGCGCAAAGGGCTGGAACTCCTGAAAAAATCCGGCGCCGACCTGGTCTTCATGGACATCATGATGCCGGAAATGGACGGCTACGAGGCGATCCGGGAAATCCGCGCCGACCCCGCGCTACAACGCGTCCCGGTGGTCGCCCTGACCGCCAAGGCGCTCAAGGCGGACCGCGAAAAAGCCGTCAAGGCGGGCGCCGACGACTATTTATCCAAGCCGGTGGACTATGAAGTGCTGGTCAACATGGCTAAAGTGTGGTGTGAGGAGAAACGGTGAGCGATACGGCTAGGTTTCACGGGCATACCTCCCAACCATTGTCATATACTATCCGCACAGAAAATCTGATCGTTCCCACGCTCCGGCGTCACTGCCATTAAATTAAGCCGTTGGATCGTTTCCACGCTCCAGCGCTCATCAGCGCTCATCGTTACACACATCTTTTCAATTATTTGATTACATGCAGAAAAGATGGAGCGTGGCATTCCCTCCCCTTCAAGGGGAGGGTTAGGGTGGGGATGGGGTGGAAGACGCAGGCGACAATGTAAGATATTGATTTTAGCCTGTGTCGTTCTACCCCATCCCCCTCCCAGCCTCCCCCTTGAAGGGGGAGGTGCTTCCCGCTCCGACTTGTGTATAACGATGAGCGCTCCAGCGTGGGAACGCCGCCGTTGACGCGGGAGCCGTCACCTATCGCGTAGCCGGGGAGCCGCAATCCGTTATTGGCGTGCAAATGGCGCCGGCAAACCGGAAGCATCCACATCGAATCCGGTCGGGAAACTGCGGGCAGCTACCCGACCACTGTGCCGGCCAGGAAGTGCGGCTTGTCCGGCTCCAGAACCGCTAGCCGCCCTTCCCATGCGTGTCTTTTCGTTCGGGACGCTGGAGCGTCCTGAACGGCGTTCCCACGCTGGAGCGTGGGAACGATCAAACGATCAATTTTTTTTGGACAGGCCGAGAACAAATCTATTCCGGAATATCGGCACTTGGGTCTTTCGTGCGATAATTGGTTAAATTTTTTGACCGATTTTGGTCTTGACCAAACCATGTCCGCCCGCAATCGTTCCGGCAACAACCCTAAGCGACGCGTTATTGCCCGTGATCTCGTTACGCAGGAATACCTGGAGCGTCTCACACGGGAAGTGCGCTATATCGGTAGCGGCAATCACAAAAGACACCCCGCAAACTATGGTTTCGCTCAAGCCAGTCCGAGGCCAACCAAATCGTTGTGCGATGCCAACAGAGTGATGGACTTGGAGGAGGCGCAAGCCCTAATAAAAAGTGGCATCTCAAAAGGGATGTTTAGCAACCCTCAGGAAGATGGATTGCCCAAATATATCTGGAGCGTTTCAGATGCGGGCGAAGTTTTTGAAGCAAAAACGCATCCAAACACCTATGGAAAATACCATGGCTATCCTTTGGAAGACGAAGACGACATGCGTGACTATATTTTTGAAATCTGGAGGGCGCGATGAGTAGAGCGCTAAGGATTGTCGCAGAGTGGGAGAGTCTAAACGAAGGTGGCGCAGAAGAGCGCAGTTGTTTTGCTGCCGTCGGTATTCAAGCAAACAACATCTGGCTTACCGAGGGCAGAGACGCATTGGCGAACCGGTTGCGGCAGTCTCCCTTGCTGTCTGCCTATCATCTCGCGGAATGGTTTGCATTCCACTGGTGGCGACTCCGTTGGGAGCCTCGTGCGACCACACTGGAATGGCGGCTTGCGCATAAGATGTCAAACATAGGCGGCGGTTATATTTGGCCGAATATAACCATATTCTCCGACGGCGAGCGCACTGCCTTGATCGCGCGACCTTCTAAAGAAAAACCGGGTGCTCCTTTTCGCTATATTGCCGATATGGCGGCTGTTATGCCGTCGTTCGACTACGAATCGGAAATTGATTCTTTTATAGAGCAGGTGTTAGGCCGACTTGAGTCTGAAAAAGTCAAAGAAACAAATCTGTCAAAGCTATGGGCGGAAGTGTGCGCGGAAAGAAAAGACCCCGGGTTGTCCCAGATACGCAAACTCGAAGCCTTGATGGGACATGATCCCGAGGAAATCGAGGGTAGCCTCGTTTCGCGTTTGATCTCCGATGCAAATATTCTAGGCATGAGCGGCATTGAAGAGCTTGTTGCCGATTACCCGCACCTGTCCGGTCAGCATTTTCCATCGGCGACAGAGCTAAGCGACATTGCCAAAAAAGTTGGGTTTTTCGCTTCTCCCAATGACAGAGTCGATTTTTCCCGGAACGCCGAGCAGCAACACGGTCAGATTCCGGCGTGGAAAATCGGCGCCGATACGGCGCGGGCGCTCAGGGAACAAGAAAAGTTGGGCGACGAACCTATTTCCGACAAGCTATTGGCACAGATGCTGGCCGTCGATCAAAAATCTCTCCACCAACACGCTGAACCATCGCCATCCGATGTGTCGTTCCTCCTCGAACATCCTGGCGATGAAAGCCGAATAGTGCTGCGGCCAAAATGGCACACGGGGCGGCGCTTTGAGTTGGCGCGCCTGCTTGGTGAACACCTGATGAACACCGGCAAAGGGTTTCTTCCTGCCACTCGCGCTTATACCTATCGCCAGAAAGCGCAACGATCATTTGCCGCCGAATTGCTTAGTCCGTTTGGCGCGATAATGGAAATGCTGCAAGGGGACTATGCCAATGAAAACTTGGGTGACGTTGCAGAACAGTTTCAAGTGTCTGAATTGACTATTAGAACACAACTGGTAAATCACAGCATCCTGGAGCGCGAAGACCTCGAACTGGAACTTGCTGCGGCCTAGGAGCCTGTCGGACTTAAAGGAATCGGCTGCAAAGTGATCTGCCCTCGACCAGCTCATTTTTCGCTTCGATTCTTTAAGTCCGACAGACTCCTAGAGCTAATGGGGTGGGCGCGTGTGCCCATGCGGAAACAACCGTCGCTGACCGCGAAGACACAAAGAAGCGCCTATCCTGCTAGGCCGGCCAAGGTGTGGCGCGAGGAAAAACAGTGAGTGTTACGGTTCAAGATACGACTGAAGTCAGGCGTATCGACATACTCGGCGAATTCGACGATCCTGCGCAGGGTGCGGCGTTGCTCGCAGCACTGAACCACGCCGGCGGCAGACGCCTGGAGTTGACCTTCTACGATGCCCGCACGTTGCCGGGGGAGGTGCTGGAAAAACTGCTCGGCCTCTGTGCCGCCGCCATCCCGCTGAAAATCCACACTTATCACGGTTATTTGCTGCATCACCTGATGCGCCTGGGGCTTCCGGCGCTGGGTAGACTCACTGCCGCCAGCCTGCCGCCCGCGCCGCCCGTCGCTGCGCTGGCGCTGGGCGGCTCGGCGGACAGCCTGGACAAGATACTTGCCATCGTCGAAGCGTTGCCGCCGAGCAACACGACAGTGTTCGTGGTGCAGCACATCCTGGAAAACGAACGCAATTATCTCGATAGCCTGCTCCGGGCGCGCACCGAATACACGGTGGAAATGCCGCAGCACATGACGGAAATCCAGCCGGGAACCCTCTATGTCGCGCCCCCCGCCCATCACATGAAAGTCGCGCATGGCCGCGTTTATCTCACGCGGGATCAAAAGGTGAACTTCGCCCGCCCTTCCATCGACGTGCTGTTCAAGTCGGTGGCGGAAGAATACCGCGAACGCGCGCTGGTTGTGCTGCTGTGCGGCTACGGCTGCGACGGCATCAAAGGGCTGGCTGCGGTCAAGGCCGGGGGGGGCTGCGTACTGGTGGAAAACAGCGGCGAATGCGGCGCCCGCGACCTTACCGACGCCGGTGCTGCGGGTGGCGTTTACGACCATATATTTTCGCTGGCGGAATTGCGCTGCTTCATTGCCGCAGCGGTAGCCGGGCGGGGCAAGGAATATCCGGCGCAGCTCATCGACCTGCTGCTGGAAGCGGTTTTCGCCCGCTACGGCTACGATTACCGCAACTACCAGCGCAGCACGGTGGAGCGCCGCCTGGACAACTTGCGCAACATGATGGGCGCGGTGGACTTTTTCACATTGCAGCGCGAAATACTGACCGACCCGGACGCTTTCGAACGCCTGTTTCTGGAACTTTCGATCAACGTGACGGCGTTTTTCCGCCATCCCGAGCAATTCAAGGTGCTGCGCGAAAGCATACTGCCCTACCTCGATAGTTTCCCTCATATTAAAATCTGGTCGGCAGGTTGCGCGAACGGTAAGGAAGCCTATTCGCTGGCGATCCTGCTGGACGAGCTGGGCATGTTGCACAAATCCCAAATCTTTGCCACCGACATCAACCCTTATCAACTGGAAGAAGGCAAGAACGGTCTGTATCCGCTGGAAATGCTGGAGGAAGGGCAGCGCAACCATGCCGCCGCCGGCGGGCACGGACGCTTGGAAAACTGGATGGAGGTCGGTAGAAGCCACGTCAAGGTGGCGTCCCGCCTGCGCAAGCATATGCTGTTCTACCCGCATTCGCTGGTGCATGACGGTCCGTTCAATGAATTCCAGTTGATCCTGTGCCGCAACGTGCTGATCTATTTCCACCCGGAATTGCAGCGGCGGGTGATGGAGCTGTTTTCCCGCTCGCTGCACCGCGATGGCTTCCTGGTGTTGGGCGCCAGCGAAAGCCTAGGTCAGGGCAACGGCGAACAATATTTCGCCCCCTATCGGGCGCCTGAAAAAATTTACCGTTGGCGCAGCGGAGGAATACATGATGCCTGACACGCCGTTCACCATCCTGATCGTGGATGACAACCCGGACAACCTGTATACGCTGGAAGCCTTGCTGCGGCGGCTGAACCAGTGCGCGGTGGTGCAGGCGCAATCGGGCGAAGCGGCGCTGGTCGCCACCCTGGAACATGCAGTGCATCTCATCTTGCTGGATGTGCAAATGCCGGGCATGGATGGCTACGAAACGGCGCGCCACTTGAAAATGACGGCGCGCACGCGCGACATCCCGATCATATTTCTGACCGCGGTGTTCAAGTCGGAGGAATTCGCCCAACGCGGCTTCGCGGCTGGGGCGGTGGATTACCTCACCAAGCCGCTGGACGACAACCAGTTGCTCAACCGCATCGCCCTGTACCGCTCCTTGTTCGAGCGCGAAATCAAGCTCCAGGAAGCGCTGGAAAAATTGCAGCGCAACGAGGCCATGCTGGTGCATCAATCCCGTCTCGCCGCGATGGGGCAGATGGTGGGCGCAATCGCCCACCAGTGGCGCCAGCCGCTCAACGCGCTGGCGCTGACCATACAGGATGTTAAGGACGCCTACGAATACGGTGAACTTAACGAATCCTATATTGATGAAATGGTCTCAAAAAGCATGCGGCAGATTGAATTCATGTCGAAGACCATAGACGACTTCCGTAATTTTTTCAAACCCGACCAGCGCCCCCAGAGCTACATTCCGCGCCAGGTTGTGGCGGAGGCGGTGGAACTGGTTTCCGCCCAGCTCCAGGCGCACAACATTTCCATCGGCTACGCCTGCGTCTGCGCGCACGACCAGGAGGAAAAATGTAGCCTGGCCTGCATCGGCTTCCCCAGCGAACTGAAACAGGTATTGCTCAATATCCTGTCCAACGCATTCGACGCCATCGCCGAACGCCAACATACTCCCGGCTTCCGGGGGCGTATCGCCATCACGATCAAACCCCAGGGATCATGCGGCATAATCGCCATCGACGACAACGGCGGCGGCATCGCTCCCGAAGTGCTGGAGCGCATTTACGACCCGTTTTTCACCACCAAGGAAGAAGGCAAAGGCACCGGCATCGGGCTGTACATGTCGAAAATGATTGTCGAAGAACACATGGGCGGCAAGCTTAGCGCGGAAAAAATCCCGGACGGAACGCGCTTCGTCATCGACCTGACGCGCAACGGCAAGGGGTTAGTGTCGTAGCCCCAGGGTAAATTTGCTATCAGAAATTCATGATGTAAATCAATGATGTAAGACATTCATGAATCCCAGGAAAACTGAGCCGCGACGCGACTCGACTCATGGCGGCAACCCATAAAGACAAAACCTTTTTCACCGCAGAGGACGCGGAGGACGCGGAGGACGCCGAGGAAAAGCCTGAGGGGTTTCCTCTGCGTCCTCTGCGGTGAATCGGTTTTTTCCGTGCCGAGAACAAATTTACCCTGGCGTGGCCCGAATGTGGCTTTCGTGCAATCAGGGAGCGCCCGAAATACTTTGCGCGGCCACAATTTGCGTATTTATCCATCGTCTCGCGGGCGCGGCTTCTGCATTGCAAATTGCTTATGTGGTAATGCCACACAAGCAATTCTGATCGTTCCCACGCTCCGGCGCTCATCGTTACACACATCTTTTCAATTGTTCGATTATATGCAGAAAAGATGGAGCATGGCGTTCCCTCCCCGGAAAGCGGGAGGGTTAGGGTGGGGATGGGGTGGAAGGCGCAGGCAACAATGTAAGATATTGATTTTAGCCTGTGTCGTTCTACCCCATCCCCCTCCCAGCCTCCCCCTTGAAGGGGGAGGGGTTTCCCGCTCCGACTTGTGTGTAACGATGAGCGCTCCGACGTGGGAATGCAGCCGCCGACGCTCCGCGTTGCGTATTAACCTAAGCCGGACTATTGCCGGAACCAAAAATATTTACCGCAGAGGCGCAGAGATTTTGTAGGGTAATTGGTATGGTTTCACCCTTTGTTGTATTTCTCCGCGCCTCTGCGCCTCTGCGGTGAAAGCATTT